>NZ_JAGWCZ010000014.1:0-107351 GCF_020657855.1 Clostridioides sp. ZZV14-6153
GAGGGAGAACAACCATCAGACGGACAAACTCCAGAGGGAGAACAACCATCAGACGGACAAACTCCAGAGGGAGAACAACCATCAGATGGACAAACTCCAGAGGGAGAACAACCATCAGACGGACAAACTCCAGAGGGAGAACAGCCATCAGAAGGACAAACTCCAGAAGGAGAACAACCATCAGAAGGTCAAACTCCAGAAGGAGAACAGCCTTTAGAAGAACAAATTCCAGAAGAAAAACTAGTAGTAGAAGAAATGAACTTAAAGCATAATATTGAGAAAATTCTTGATATGACTTTATCTCAGATAAATAAAATTGTATATAATTTCTGGGAAGATGAAGACTCTGTAAAAAAAGATGAACAATCAGAAATTAGACAAGTACTTACTTCAAAAGATCAAAATATACATCTATGGTATGATAAAAAAGCAAAAGTAAAAAATACATGCTTACTAAAAGAAGATGGTTCAGATAGACCTTATTATGATATAAGATTTGATAATGTTACAAAGACGCTAACTTTTGATTACATAGTAAAGGGTCTTATAGGTGCAAGTACTAAAGATAACAAATATATTATAGATGGAGAAGATGGCGAACAAACTGCTTTTTGTTATAATAATCATTTAAAATCTCCAACTAGTGATGGTAAGAGTCCATATTTACCAGCAGAAGATTTTAATGGTCAAGAAAATCAAAATGAAGATGCAGTTAAATCTATAATCTATGCAGGTTCTGAATTTGATGGATTTGGATATAAACAACAATTTAACTTGGGTGGAGAAGAGAATGACTATATAGTTCATTCAGCTACTCAAAGTGCAATATGGATTATACTTGGACAAGTGGATGAACAAGCCAAACTTAAACAATATCAAGGAAGTATAAACCTTTATGATACACTTATAGAAAGTGCAAAGACTGAAGAAGAAAAAGCTAAATATCAAAAAGGTAAAGAACAAGCAATAAATACAAAAGCTTATTTAGAAGCATTGTTAGAAGCAGGTCATAAACAACTAAAGCCAGATGATACAGGAAAACCTAGCCTAAGCAATGGTTCAACTGATATTGAATTTGATAAAAATGAGGATGGAACTTATGAAACAAAAGCTATAGCTTTAGTGGGTTATAGTGGTGTAGTTAAATTAAGATTACCAAATGGAGTAACTGCTTATGACGAAGATGGTAATATAATAGGTACAGGTGAAGTAGAAGTTTCAACACAACATAAATTTATACTTAAAAGTGTTGAAAAGCCAGATGTAAAGGCTAATATCTCTGCGGTATCTTATGATTATATTTTCCCTAAAGCTATTCAATATTATAAGTCAGTTTTTGATTTTGGAAAGAAAGACCATTCATCTTTATTACCAATGAGTAAACAAAATTTATTGAGCTATACAATAGAACAAAAGAATGGTGAAGAAGTTAACTTTAATATAGGTTTACCAACAGATGGAGGCTCAGATGTAAATCCACCAGTGCCACCAACAGATGATACTGTAAATCCACCAGTACCACCATCAGGAGGAGGAGACTCAAATGGACATAATCCATCACCACCGACAGATGACACAGTGATAAACCCACCAGTGCCACCGACAGATGATACTGTGATAAATCCGCCAGTACCACCAACAGATGATACTGTGGTAAATCCACCAGTACCACCAACAGGTGATACTGTGGTAGATACATCAGTAAAACCAACAGATGATACTGTGATAAACCCACCAGTACCACCAACAGATGATACTGTGGTAAAATCGCCAAAAACAAGTGACGAAACTCAAATAATGTCATATGTATTTATTGGTATAATTGCAATTTGTGGATTAGGGTATCAATGTAAAAGAGCAAAAAATTAATCTAGATTATTATTTATTATTAAGTTTAAAAATACATTGTCTCAAATTGATTTAAAAATCGTTTTGAGACAATTTTTTTTGCGTAAGTATAACTTATTTTAAAGTATACACTGACTGTTTTATGAATAGAAAAATGGTTTGAAGGTGAAGATAGTATTGAAAAAGTAATGTACTAAGTATATAATTCATTTCATTTTATTTGTATGAATTAAATATCAATTTTAGGGATTATACAAATTTAGATATTAATCTCTTAAGAAATTTTAATATTAATTATTCAATAAATTATTATTATAATATGCTAGAATAAATATGTATAAATAAGTTTTGATGAGGTACTACTATAAAGGGGGGACTTTATGTTTTCGATACCAGAAGTAAAAAAAGTAGAAGAAGTAATGGATACAAAATTTACAACTATAGACGAAGACACAAAAATAGAAAGTGCAATAAAAGAAATGATAAGAAGCAATACAAAAACTCTAATGGTAATAGATTCATCTAGTGAATTAAAAGGCATTATATCTATGACTGATATACACAATCTTTATGAGATGCATAAGAAATATGAAGGCCAACCAGTAAAACTTATAATGAAAAAAGATGTTATATATGTCAGTGAAGGCTTAACCTTAGATGAGTGTAGAGATATAATGATATTAAAAAATATAGGGATTCTTCCTGTGCTTAGAGATAATAAAATTATTGGTGTCTTGAAACAAGAGCATATTAGAGATTATTTATACATGCACTTAGAAGATTATGGATTGACTTTAAAATACATTATAGGTCAGATTAAAGAAGGAATTTGTGCTATAAATAATGAAGGTGTTGTAATTTTATGGAATAATTTTATGGAAGAAAGGTATGATATAAAGTCTGAAGACATAGTGGGTCGACCGATGAACGAGTTTTTGGAAAATACTATTTCAGAAAAAGTATTGAATAGTAAAGTCGGTATGAGTGATTTATATTTTACTGACAAAAAAGAAAACATGTATGCATTAGTTCATGCAAATCCTATATTTTATAAAGAAGAATTTATTGGTGTTGTATGTACTGAAGTAGATGTTACAGAAGCTAAAATATTAGCTCTTGAACTTGAGAAAGTAAATGATACATTAAAATATTTAAAAGATGAAGTAAAAAATTTATCTAAAGGTAGCTTTGACAAGATTTTAGGTAAAAGTTATAAATTGGAAAAATCGAAAGCGATTGCAAAGCAAGTAGCTAGAACCAACAGTAGTATATTCATTTGGGGCGAAAGTGGTACAGGTAAAGAAGTATTTGCTAGAGCTATTCATGATTATAGTGAGAGAAAAGGTCAATTTATACCTGTTAACTGTAGTGCTATACCAAATGAATTATTTGAAAGCGAATTTTTTGGTTATGAATCGGGTGCATTCACTGGAGCAAGTAAAAAAGGTAGAATAGGTATATTTGAACTTGCGAAGGATGGGACAGTATTTTTAGATGAAATCGCAGATTTACCTCTTAGTATGCAAGCTAAATTGCTTAGAGTATTGCAAGAAAAAGAAATAAGACGAGTTGGTGGAGATACCACAATAAAAATAAATCCTAGAATAATATCAGCTACTAATAAAGATTTAGAAAAAATGGTAAAAGCAGAAAAATTTAGAGAAGATTTATATTATAGATTAAATGTTGTGGAAATAAAAATACCACCCCTTAGAGAGAGAAAAGAAGATGTAGGATTATTAGTGCATAGTTTCTTGGAAGAAATATGCAAACAAAATAATAAGCCTGTTCTTACAATAAGTAAAGATGTAATTGATATATTTCAAAATTATAGATGGAAAGGGAATATAAGGGAATTGAAAAACACAATTGAAAATATTGTTGTCTTATCCCAAAATCCTAGAATAGAAGTAGATGATGTACCAAGCTATATGATGGATTCTAGAAATAACAATACGGAGGAAGAAGAATATCCTCTAGATTTGACGAAAGCTACTCAAAAGATTGAAGTAAAAAATATAACAAAGGCACTTAAAATGTCTAATGGAAATAAAGCTAAGGCTGCTAAAATATTAAACATACCAAGAACAACGTTATATTATAAGATAGATCAGTATAAAATAGATGTGTCTAAAATATGACACGTGACTAAATTTTGACAAAATAATAATCTTTAATTTCAAACCAAGCAAAATCAATGCTTGGAGTAGTGTGATATATGTGGCTGTGTTAAAAAAAATAAAAAAGTGTTGATTAATTGACACTTTTTTTGTTTTGAGAAAATGTTTCCAAACATAAAAAACAGGGTATTGTAAATAAATATTTATATAATATTTGGCTAAAAATAGCGATAAAGGAAGGTTGTATTATAGAAAATATCTTTTTGTTAATAAGTTGGCATAGGAATTGCTTATATATAAAGTGACTTCAAATGAGAAAAAAATAGTATTAATTATGATGATTTATGTAGGTTAAAAGGTCTTGACACTTTGGGCTGTTAGTAGGGAACAGTAAATATGTTAATTATTGAGAGTGTTGAGGCATCAATATAAATTAAAATCAAATGAAGGAGGCATTTTATTATGTCAATAACTTTAGAAACAGCTCAAGCCCATGCAAATGACCCAGCAGTATGCTGCTGTAGATTTGAAGAAGGAACAATAATAGCACCAGAAAATTTAGAAGACCCAGCAATATTTGGAGATTTAGAAGATTCAGGATTATTAGTTATTCCAGAAAATCATTTAACAGTTGGTCAAGTATTAGGAGCTAAATTAACAAAAACTTTAGATGCATTATCTCCAATGACTACAGATAATGTAGAAGGATATAAAGTAGCAGAAACAGATACTGAAGAATCTGCTAAAGAAGTAGAAGCTCCAGTAGCTCAAGTAACACCAACTCAAGGTGCGACAGTTCAAGCTACAACAGGTCAAGTAATAAAAATACACATAAAAGAAGGTAAAGATATAAACTTAGAAATACCTTTGACAATAGCTGCTCAAATGGGAGTAGTATCACAAAAATAATAGTCAAAATATAACTATTAAAGCCGGTTTTAATTTACTTGAT
Source organism: Clostridioides sp. ZZV14-6153 (assembly GCF_020657855.1). Lineage (NCBI taxonomy): Bacteria > Bacillati > Bacillota > Clostridia > Peptostreptococcales > Peptostreptococcaceae > Clostridioides > Clostridioides sp. ZZV14-6153. The sequence continues at coordinate 4,921 of NZ_JAGWCZ010000014.1, forward strand.
TCCTCAGTTAAGGGGTTACCTGTTGAGGAATCGAGATTTAAAATAATAAATAAGAAAATAATGTAAGGAGGTATTTTATACTATGTCAATAACTTTAGAAACAGCTCAAGCCCATGCAAATGACCCAGCAGTATGTTGTTGTAGATTTGAAGCGGGAACAATAATAGCACCAGAAAACTTAGAAGATCCAGCAATATTTGCAGACTTAGAGGATTCTGGATTATTAACAATACCAGAAAATGGATTAACTATAGGTCAAGTACTAGGAGCTAAGTTAAAAGAAACTTTAGATGCTCTATCTCCAATGACTACAGAAAATGTAGAAGGATACAAAGCAGGAGAAGCTAAAGAAGTAGTAGAAGAAGCAGTAGTAGAAGAAGCTCCAGCAACTTTAGAAGCAGTAGTGCCAGTAAGCACAGGAGTTTTAGGTGAAACAGTTAAAATACACATAGGTGAAGGTAAAGATATAAGCTTAGAAATACCTTTATCAGTAGCTGGTCAAGCAGGAGTTGTTGCTCCAGTAGCAAACGTTGCTGCTCCAGTAGCAGGTGCAGTAGCAGAAGTAGCTCCAAAAGCTGAAGAAAAGAAATTATTAAGAAGCTTAACTAAAAAACACTTTAAAATAGACAAAGTTGAATTTGCTGATGAAACTAAAATAGAAGGAACTACTTTATACATCAGAAATGCAGCAGAAATATGTAAAGAAGCTAATGACACTCAAGAATTAGTTGTTGATGTTAAATTAGAAATAATAACTCCTGATAAGTATGAAACTTACAGTGAGGCTGTATTAGATATACAACCAATCGCTACTAAAGAAGAAGGCGAATTAGGTTCAGGTATAACAAGAGTTATAGATGGAGCTATAATGGTATTAACTGGTACAGATGAAGATGGAGTTCAAATAGGTGAATTCGGTTCTTCAGAAGGTGAATTAAACACTACTATAATGTGGGGTAGACCAGGTGCTGCTGACAAAGGTGAAATATTCATCAAAGGTCAAGTAACAATAAAAGCTGGAACTAACATGGAAAGACCAGGACCTTTAGCTGCTCACCGTGCTTTTGATTATATAACTCAAGAGATAAGAGAAGCTTTAAAGAAAGTTGACAACTCTTTAGTAGTAGACGAAGAAGTAATCGAGCAATACAGAAGAGAAGGTAAAAAGAAAGTTGTTGTTATAAAAGAAATAATGGGACAAGGTGCAATGCATGATAACTTAATATTACCAGTTGAACCAGTTGGTACATTAGGAGCTCAACCAAACGTTGACTTAGGAAACATGCCAGTTGTATTATCTCCACTTGAAGTATTAGATGGTGGTATCCATGCATTAACTTGTATAGGACCTGCATCAAAAGAAATGTCAAGACATTACTGGAGAGAGCCATTAGTAATAAGAGCTATGCAAGATGAAGAAATAGATTTAGTAGGTGTTGTATTTGTTGGTTCTCCACAAGTAAATGCTGAGAAATTCTATGTATCTAAGAGATTAGGTATGTTAGTTGAAGCTATGGAAGTTGATGGAGCTGTAGTAACTACTGAAGGTTTCGGAAACAACCATATAGATTTCGCATCTCACATAGAGCAAATAGGTATGAGAGGTATACCAGTAGTTGGTGTAACTTATTCAGCAGTTCAAGGTGCTCTAGTTGTTGGTAATAAATACATGACTCACATGGTAGACAATAACAAGTCTAAGCAAGGTATAGAAAATGAAATATTATCAAACAATACATTAGCTCCAGAAGAAGCTGTAAGAATCATGGCTATGCTTAAAAATGCTATTGCAGGTGTAGAAGTTAAAGCTCCTGAAAGAAAATGGAATCCAAATGTTAAGTTAAATAACATAGAGGCTATAGAAAAAGCTACAGGAGAAAAAATAGTATTAGAAGATAATGAGCAATCTTTACCAATGAGTAAGAAGAGAAGAGAAATATACGAAAAAGACGAAAACTAAAATTTAGATAATAACTAAGATTTAGATAACAATATAAATTTAGATCCAAGTTTAAAATAAGTATAGAGAGGTAAAATTATAATGGATAGATTAAAATATATCTCATCAGAGACTTTTTATGAGGGTGTTATAGTCGAAATCATGGGTGGTGGAGTAACTATAGACCTAAAAGGTAGACTTGGACAATTTAAAATACCTAATAGAATGCTTATAACTGACTACGAACTTAAGATAGGTCAAGAGGTTGGATTCATGCTAAGCTATCCTGAGGTATTAAGTCCAGAACCTAATCATGAGTATGTAGAAAATATTAGGAGAGAAAAAGAAAAGCAAGCAGAAATGCAAGCTAAAAAGAAGCAAGAAGAAGAAAAATAATAATTAATCGTTTGAAAATAGAAGGGAGAGGAAATATATGAGCCTTACAACAGTACAAGGACTTCAATCTGAAATATTTGTTCCAATAACACCTCCTCCAGTTTGGACTCCTGTAACTAAAGAATTAAAAGATATGACTATAGCTTTAGCTACAGCAGCTGGTGTTCACTTAAAATCTGACAAGAGATTTAATCTAGCAGGAGATACTACTTTTAGAGCTGTACCTAACACAGCTACAGTTGATGAAATGATGGTATCACATGGTGGATACGATAATGGAGATGTAAATAAAGATATAAACTGTATGTTCCCTATAGATAGATTACATGAATTAGCTGCAGAAGGATTTATAAAAGCAGTAGCTCCTATGCACTATGCATTCATGGGTGGTGGAGGAAACCAACATGTCTTCACTGAAGAAACTGGTCCTGCTATCGCTGCTAAACTTAAAGAAGAGGGAGTAGACGGTGTAGTCATGACAGCTGGCTGAGGTACTTGCCATAGAACTGCCGTGATCGTGCAGAGAGCAATAGAGGAAGCTGGAATACCTACAATAATAATCGCAGCTCTTCCTCCAGTAGTTAGACAAAACGGAACTCCTAGAGCAGTTGCTCCATTAGTTCCAATGGGTGCTAATGCTGGTGAACCACATAACATAGAAATGCAAACACATATATTAAGAGATACATTAGAGCAATTAGTTGCAATACCATCTGCTGGTAAGATAGTTCCATTACCATACGAATATAAAGCTCACGTTTAAAATGTAATTTATATTTGAAAATATAGAACCCTTCTCCTACATAATTAGGAGAGGGGTTTTAAGAACAAAGGTGGATATTATGGAAGAAAAAATAATGAGAAGACTTGTTATAAAACCGTTTCATATGAATGAAGTTAATTTCGGTTCAAAAACTTCTATAAAGAAAGATGTACTTACAATTGATTTATCAAGTATAGATGAAATAAAAGCAAGAGAAGATTTAATAACAGATATAAAAGTAGATATTATAAAACCTGGAGATTATGATAGGGAAATTAATACTATTATGGACATTATACCAATATCAACCAAAGTTTTAGGCAGATTGGGAGAGGGAATTACACATACTTTAACTGGTGTATACGTAATGCTAACTGGTGCAGACGAAGATGGAAATCAAATGCATGAATTTGGTTCTTCAGAAGGAATTTTGAGTGAACAAATGGTGTTTGGTAGATATGGGACTCCATCAGTTGAAGATTATATAATCCATGTGGATGTAACTCTTAAGGGAGGTTTACCTTTTGAAAGAACACTTCCACTTGCGGCATTTAAAGCATGTGATGATTTTATACAAGAAATAAGAACGTCTTTGAAAATGGAAGACGGAAGAAATGCTACTCAAGTTCGTGAATATTTTGACAAAATTCGACCAAATGCAAAAAAGGTTGTCATAGTAAAACAAATAGCAGGTCAAGGGGCTATGTATGACAATCAGTTATTCTCAAAGGAACCTAGTGGTTTTGAAGGAGGAACATCAATTATAGATATGGGAAATGTACCTATGATTATATCTCCTAATGAATATAGAGATGGTGCCCTTAGAGCTATGACTTAAGAGAGGTGGATATTATGGGAATAGGACCTTCAACAAAAGAAACATCTCTTCATCACTTTAGAGACCCACTTTTGGATATAGTTGAAAGTGATAAGGATGTAGATTTACTTGGAGTAATAGTAGTAGGAACTCCAGATGGAAATGAAAACAAAACTTTTGTAGGACAGAGAACAGCCGCTTGGCTGGAGGCTATGAGAGTAGATGGAGCTATAGTATCTTCAGATGGTTGGGGAAACTCACATGTTGACTATGCTAATACATTTGAAGAAATAGGAAAAAGAGATATACCTGTAGTTGGAGTGACATTTAATGGTACTCAAGCTAAATTTGTTGTAAGTAATCAATATATGAATACCATAGTTGATATGAACAAATCAAAAGAAGGTATTGAGACAGAAGTTGTTGGAGAAAACAACACAAATGAGATTGATGCTAAAAAAGCTTTAGCGTTTTTAAAATTAAAAATGAGAAAACATGGATAAAAAATTTAAGTAAGGGGATGAGTTTTGTGGGAATTTCTACATCAATGAAAAACACATCACTTCAGATTTTTAGAGACCCATTACTTGATTTAATAGACAATGATCCTGACGTAGATTTGCTAGGAGTAGTTGTAGTTGGTACATCAGAGCACAATGAATGGAAATCATTTTTATCAGCCAGGCTTGGAAGATGGATTGAAGCATTGAGACCTGATGGAGTGATTATAACCTTAGACATGGCAGGAAACCAGCATATTGATTTTACAAATGCTATATCAGAGTTTGTAAAATTAGACATACCTACAGTAGGTCTTACTATTATGGGAGCAGATGGTTTAGTAGTTACTAATCAGTATTTAGATAAAGCTACCATAATTGATTATAAAAAGACAACAGGCTACATAGAAACAGAAGTAGTTGGAGACAATCACATGGATGAAGTTGATGTAAAAAAAGCATTAGCTTTTCTAAAACTAAAAATGCGTAAAAACGCAAAATAAACCTAAGGGGGAATTTGATATGAAATTTAGCAGAAGTATACAAGCTATAGACTCTCATACAGCAGGAGAAGCAACTAGAATAGTTGTGGGTGGAATACCTAACATAAAAGGAAATTCTATGCCTGAGAAAAAAGAATATTTAGAAAAAAATCTAGATTATTTAAGAACTGCTATAATGTTAGAGCCAAGAGGACATAATGATATGTTTGGTTCTGTAATGACTCAACCTTGTTGTCCAGATGCTGACTTTGGAATAATCTTCATGGACGGTGGCGGATACCTTAATATGTGTGGCCATGGTACAATAGGAGCTATGACAGCAGCTATAGAAACAGGTGTAGTTCCAGCAGTAGAGCCTGTAACTCATGTAGTTATGGAAGCTCCAGCAGGAATAATAAGAGGAGATGTTACAGTTGTAGATGGAAAAGCTAAAGAAGTATCATTCTTAAACGTACCAGCTTTCTTATATAAAGAAGGTGTTGAAGTTGACTTACCAGGTGTTGGAACAGTTAAATTTGATATATCATTTGGTGGAAGCTTCTTTGCTATAATACATGCAAGTCAATTAGGTTTAAAAATAGAACCTCAAAATGCTGGTAAATTAACTGAACTAGCTATGAAACTTAGAGATATAATAAATGAAAAAATAGAAATACAACATCCAACTTTAGCTCATATAAAAACTGTAGATTTAGTTGAAATATATGATGAGCCAACTCATCCAGAAGCTACTTACAAAAACGTAGTTATATTTGGTCAAGGTCAAGTTGACAGATCTCCATGTGGAACTGGAACAAGTGCTAAATTAGCTACTTTACATGCTAAAGGTGAATTAAAAGTAGGAGAAAAATTCGTATATGAAAGTATATTAGGAACTTTATTCAAAGGTGAAATAGTTGAAGAAACTAAAGTTGCAGATTTCAATGCTGTAGTACCTAAGATAAGTGGTTCTGCTTATATAACTGGATTTAATCATTTTGTAATAGATGAAGAAGATCCACTTAAACATGGATTTATTCTTAAATAGAAACAAATAAATTGGGAAATTAAAATAGAATAGTAACCTCTTGTTGGTTACTATTCTATAGATTTTAGGCTATAAGATTCAGAATATATAAAAAAATAAAAAAATAGGAGGATGGATTATGGTAGCAATCTTAAAGGCATTATACGTAGTATTCGCAGCAATCTTTGCAGTTGTATTTGGTAAAGACGTAGCTAAAGCAAACAAAGAGGGGAAACTAGAAGAACAAAGTACTCCAAAAGTTGCTGTAACAGGATTTATAACAGATTTCTTTGATACATTAGGAATAGGCTCATTTGCTCCAACAATAGCAATGTCAAAAGCTTTAAAATTAAACATACCAGATAAGAAAATGCCTGGTACGTTAAACGTAGCACATACTATCCCAGTTGTTACTGAAGCATTTATATTCACATCAATCATACCAGTTGATGGTGTAACTCTAGTATCTATGGTTGTAGCAGCAGCAGTTGGTTCATACATAGGTGCAGGAATAATAGCTAAAATGGACGAAAGAAAGATACAAATGGTTATGGGTGTGACTCTAGCATTAACAGCAATATTAATGTTATTAGGTCATCCTTGGGTTAATGTATTACCAGGTGGAGGAAATGAATTAGGTCTTACTGGTGTTAAATTAGTAATAGGTGTATTAGGTAACTTTATATTAGGTGCTTTAATGACAGCTGGTATAGGTCTATATGCTCCAGGTATGGCAATGGTTTACTTCTTAGGAATGTCTGCAAAAGTTGCGTTCCCAATAGTTATGGGTTCTTGTGCATTATTAATGCCAGTTGCAAGTATGAAGTTCATAAAAGAAGATGCATATACTAAAAAAGCATCAGTTATAATAGCTATCTGTGGTTTAATAGGAGTTTTCGTAGCGGCATATATAGTAAAAACTTTACCAATGGATATATTAAAAGCATTAGTAATAATAGTTATAGCTTACACTTCTGCTACAATGATAATGGCTGCAAATAAAAATAAAAAGACTGCTTAGTATTTATTAAATATTACAGCTAACAATAAAAATTATAAACTGCTTTGGAACGTTAATATTAATGTTCTAAGGCAGTTTTTTATTTATTAGATATAATTATATAAAGCAACTAGTGTGCCAATTATGCAATATATATATAAATTTAGTATAAATGTAGCTATATTTTCTAAAGTTAGGCTGTAAACTGAAATTAAATATTTAAATTTAATGCTAGATGAAATAAAAAAGTTAATATATTGATGTATATTAGCAAAAATATTAGTATAATAAGTCGAATATAACTTATAACTGAAGAAAATTGAGTTTATAATGACTTGATAATTATCTGAATCGTTTGAATTAATTTAAAATATTGATATTGCTTATGTGTATAAATTAGTGTTGAGTTATATATGACTTAAAAAGTGGATAAGAAGCAATTTAATAATCAATTTTGGTTAAAACAAATAATATATTATATAAATAATAGGACAATTTTATAGGCTTAAATCAAAAGATTAAATGAAATTTATAAATAAATAAAAAGTTTTAAACAGCAATCAAAGATTTGTAATAAAATACATCACTCACAAATATATTTATTATATAAGCTGATACCAGAAATATAAGAATTAACAATTGTGGAGGGATAAAATATGATAGCTGTTAAAGATGAGAATAACGTAGTAAACTTAAGAGGGGAGTTAGACAATAAGCTAGAATTTAGCCATGAGATATTTGGAGAGAAATTTTATAACGTGAAAATAAAGATAAACAGATTAAGTGATTCCTTTGATACACTTCCTATGACTGTGTCAGAAAGACTTCTTCAAGATATTGATATTAATAAACAAAATTTAGTCAATGTTGTAGGTCAATTGAGATCATATAATAAAACCTTAAATAATAAAAATAGATTAGTGCTTACAGTATTTGTTAGAGAAATAAAGGCTATAGAGGAGGAAAATAAGGACCCAAACAGCATATTTCTAGATGGGTATGTATGTAAAGAACCTGTGTATAGGAAAACTCCTTTAGGAAGGGAAATAACTGATTTATTAGTGGCTATAAACAGACCTTATAATAAATCTGATTATATACCATCAATAGTTTGGGGAAGAAATGCAAAGTTTGCAAAAAACTTAAAAGTTGGTGATAGAATACAGCTTTGGGGTAGAGTTCAAAGTAGAGAGTATGAGAAAAAAATAGATGAGGATAACGTAGTGAAAAAAATGGCATATGAAGTATCTATATCAAAAATAAAAAAATTAGATGAAAATAATAATGACTAAATATTAAAAATATATTGTTTTTTCATCAAAAAAACTAATAAATTTGCTATAATAATACATTAAAAATAAATAAAGATTGTTTAAAAAAATACTAATGAAATATCTCTTGAATAGTTGCTCGCCATTTATTATAATGTAATCTGTACATAATTTATAATTGAGAAAATGAAGAGGTGAAGCATTGTGAAAAGCATATTATATCAGATAAATAAACAGCCAGTTAAAGCTAAATATACATCTGATGAATTAGAATGTTTTTTAGATACAATTGAGTATAATGTAGGGGATAAAATATTGCTTGTTGGTCATATAGGAAACCTAGGCAAGAGACTGAGAGGTCTTGGTACTTCTGTAACGATATTAGAGAATAGTAACTATGAAGATGTATGTTATTCTTTAGTATATAATGAAAATTGCAATGTAGTTAAAGGTAAGTTAGAGTTTTTGCCATTTGATGATAATCAGTTCAACAAGATAATAATAGTAGACCAATTTAATGTTATTACAGATTGTGAAAAAGCTTCATCTGAAATACAAAGAGTTTTAAAAGGTAATGGAGAGGTTATATTAGAAGATTTAAACTTAAAAAATTTAAAAGTTAAACTAAACTATCTTAAGCATAAATTTTGTGGTTCTGTAGCAAAGATTCACTATCCACATGAAGTATTTAATATATTTTCAAGATTAAATTTTGATGGTATGATTAAAGAGTCAAATAAATTAAAATATATTTATGTGGGAAAAAGAAGATAAATGAGTTAAAATATAAATATGGATATAATATAAAAGACTAGGTTAAGCCTAGTCTTTTGTTATAAGGAGATGTAGATATGGAAATAAATTATGAGTTAATAATAATTGTTATGCTCTTTGTAATCCTAATGTCAATTCAATTTACTTTAAATAAGATATATTTAATCCTTAAGGAAATAAGACAAATACTCATGTTAAGAAAAAATAAGGAATGATAACTATGATAGATTTAGAATATATAAAATCTGATATTCAGAACATAGCTGAAGCTATAGTTTCAGTGCTCAATATAGATGTAACTATAGTAAATAGAAACTTATTTAGGATTGCAGGGACAGGTATATATGTGGACAAAATAGGTGAAAAAGTAGATAAATATACAGCTTTTAAAAAGTCACTTACAGAACAAATTACAATACTAATTGATGACCCAAAGAGCAGTGATATATGTAGAGAATGTTATAAAAATAATGTCTGTGTGGAGTTTGCAGAAGTATGTTGCCCAATTATATGTGATGGAGAGTCTTATGGTGTTATAGGTCTTATAGCCTTTACAAAAGAACAAGCACAGATTATAGAAAATAACAAAAGTGGACTTATAAACTTTTTATGTAAGATGGCAGACTTGATATCCAATAAACTAAAAGCTCAAATTAAAACGTACGAGTTAGAGTTAGAAAAGAAAAAATTAGAGACTTTATTAAACAATATGGATAAAGCTGTTGTGTCCATTGATGTAGATGGTAAGATTGATAAATATAATTCAAAGTTTAAAGAGCTTTTTAATCTAAAGGACAATATAACTGGGAAAGATATATTCACTGAGCTAGATTTTATAAAGAAACCTTCTATAAATAACTTTAAGAAGGACAAATCATGTAGCTTTTTTTATAGAAGATACGGATATGATTCAAAGGGGATATATAACATAAATAAAATAGTATTAAAAAATGAACTAAAAGGATATGTTATTGACTTTATAGATAAAAGAGATGCTATAAAAAACTACAATAAGATGAACAAAGATTATAAGATAAAACTGGAAAATATAATTGGAGAGAGTATAGCTATAAGAAATTCAAAAAAAGAAGCCCTAATGGCTTCTAAATCCACTTCAACAGTACTTATTACTGGTGAAAGTGGAACAGGTAAAGAGCTATTTGCAAGAGCTATACACAACCATAGTAATAGGGTAGATAATCCTTTTATAGCTGTAAACTGTGCAGCAATACCGGATAATTTATTAGAGAGTGAATTATTTGGATATGAAGAAGGTGCTTTTACAGGGGCTAAAAAAGGTGGAAAACTTGGTATGTTTGAAATAGCCCATAAAGGAAGCATATTTTTGGATGAAATAGGAGATATGAGCTTGCATTTACAGTCAAAGTTGTTGAGGGTATTACAAGAAAAAGAGCTCAATAAGATTGGAAGTAAATCAAATGTTCTGATAGATGTAAGAATTATTGCTGCGACAAATAAAGATTTAGAAAAAATGGTTCAAAATGAAACTTTTAGAGAAGATTTATATTATAGATTAAATGTTATACCAATAAAGCTCCCAAGTTTAAGAGAAAGAAAAGATGATATACCACTTATAATAAAGCATATGATTAAGGAATACTCAAAAAAACTAGATAAAAATGTTATTGATATAGACACTAGGGTTGTTGATGCTATGATTGAATATAAGTGGCCAGGCAATATAAGAGAATTGCAGAATATTATTGAATACAGTGTAAATATGTCTTCATCTCCAATAATTACGATGAATGTAATTCCTCAAAAGATTAAAAATACATCTATAGAAGAATTAGAAGTTAGAAGTGATAAGATAATTCCACTAGATGAACTTGAGAAAATTGAGATAATAAAAGCTTTAAATAAATACAAAGATTATAAAAGAGATAAAGAATTAACAGCTAAGGCACTTGGAATATCAAGAGCTACATTATATAGAAAAATTGAAAAATACAATATAATTTCTTAGTGATATAAAGTGATATAAGAATATAATAAAAAGTGATATAAAATTTAAATATAAACAAAAAGTAGTAGTATATAAAAGGTAGTAGTATATAAAAAGTAGTGGTTGTTTAAGCCTTCAGAATCTAAAAAATAGTAATTATTAAAATAGTAATCGTCTCAAAATGATATAGAATCTCATTTTGAGATTTTTTTTTGTCTTTTTGCGAAATTGTCATCCATTTACCAAGTGAAAAAAATATAAAACCTTCATATAAATAAAAAAAATATATAATTAAAGCTAGTTATTTCAATGTATACACAATATTGAAATGAAAAAATGGACTAAAATAAAAAATATGGCATGTATTTTGCTATAAATATAGATAAGAAATTATTTAAGTACTAAAATTAAACTTAATTGGGAGGTTTATATATAATGAGAGATATAAGAAAAGAATTAGTGGAAATGTTAAAAGCAGAGGTTAAACCAGCAGTAGGATGTACTGAACCAGTAGCTTTAGCTCTAGCATGTGCAAAGGCAAAAGAATTACTAGGAGAAGAAATAGTAGAAAATCATATGTTAGTTAGCCCTAGTATCTATAAAAATGGTATGTGTGTAGGTATACCAGGAACTGAAAGATTAGGATTAAAAATAGCAGCAGCTCTAGGGATAATAGGAGGACATTCTGAAAACGGATTAAGTGTATTAGAAACTTTAACAAAGGAAGAAGTTAAAATAGCAGAAGATTATATGGATAATACTCCTTTATCAATAACACCTGCTGATACGAAAGAGAAAGTTTTTATAGAAGTTGCATTAAAAGGAGCAAATCATAATGCTAAAGTTAGAATAAGAACTAAACATGATAACTTTACATTCTTAGAAAAAGATGGAGAAGTATTATTGGATAATGAACCAAAAGTATCAGTTTCAAATGCTTCAGCAGAAAAAGTTGAGAGCTTGATGGATACTGTAACTATACAAGAATTAATAAAGAATGTAGAAGGTATTGATTTTAAAGATATAGAGTTTTTACTAGATGGAGTAAAAATGAATGAAGAAATGGCTGAATATGGATTGAAACAAAAGACTGGAATTGGTGTTGGATACGGAATTAAAAAGTCTATGGAAGAAGGTCTTTTAGGTAATGATGTTATAAACTATGCAATGATGTTAACTGCTGGAGCTTCAGATGCAAGAATGGCAGGAGTAAAAATGCCTGTTATGAGTTCAAATGGTAGTGGAAATCATGGATTAACAGCAATTCTTCCAATAGTTGCTTACAATAAAAAATTCCCACAATCTGATGAAAGACTAGCAAAAGCTTTGGCTATATCTCATTTAGTAACTGGTTATATTAAGAATTATACAGGTAGATTATCTGCTGTATGTGGATGTGGAGTTGCAGCATCTACTGGAGCAACTGCTGGTATATCTTGGCTTATGGATGGAAGCGAAAAACAAATAGAAGGTGCAATAGAAAATATGATAGCTGACTTAAGTGGAATGATATGTGATGGAGCAAAAGCTGGCTGTGCATTAAAATTATCATCTGCTGCATCTGCTGCAATACAAAGTGCTATAATAGCTAAGCAAGACTGTTTTGTACCACCATTAAATGGTATAGTTGGTTCAAGTGTTGAGCAAAGTATACAAAACTTAGGAAGAGTAAGTGATAAAGGGATGTCTATAACAGATGAGATAATATTAAATGTAATGAATGATATGAATAAAGTTGATTAATATATTACAATATTTCTTATATTGCAATATATAGTGAAGGTGATATAAATAAATTTAATTAGTACCCTCTAATAAATTATGATTATATATAAATGGGAAAAACTTGCTAGTGCAAGTTTTTTCTTTTTTGTCTAAAATATATAGTATATGATTTAGTAGGGATATATGATTTACTTAAAATAGATAATATCTTGTTAATAATTGTTGAATATGCTTAAAAACTCAATAATATTGGCTAATATTGAATAAGAGTATTGAAAAAGTGAGCAATCTCTTATAAAATTAAGAAGGATTATTACAATTGGAGGTCTTTTTATGGATATAGAAACAAAAAAATGGGAAGTATTGTATTCAGAAGAAAAAATTAATGATAAATTAAAAGAATTAGGAGCGATTATAGAGAAGGACTACAAAGATAAAAATCTTATGATTGTGTCTCTATTAAAAGGAAGTTTTATATTCTGTGCAGATTTAGTTAGAAATATAAATTTACCTCTTAGAGTTAACTTTATGACTACTTCTAGTTATGGAAACAGTGAAGAGAGTACTGGAACGGTTAAAGTTGTTTCAGATGTAAGTACTGATATAAAAGGATATGATGTATTGGTTGTAGATGATATTACTGACTCTGCATTGACTATGGATTTTGTTTTAAAGCATCTAAAAGCTAAGAATCCTGCTAGTTTAAAATGTTGTGTACTTTTAGACAAGCCAAGCAGAAGAAAGGTTGATTTAGTACCAGATTATTGTGGGTTTGAGATAGAAGACAAATTCGTAGTAGGATATGGATTTGACTTTGAAGATTACTATAGAAATGTTCCTTATATATTTAATGTAACTGATGAAGATAGATAAGCAATTTTTTAATTTTATAGATACCTCAATATAATTTTGATAAATTATATTGAGGTATCTTTTTATTTTGGGGTTTGATTTGGAGTTATCTTGTATTCGTATCAAGCTATAAGTTCAACATAGTAAAATTGTTTTGATAGTTTTATCCAAGCTTTGATTCTGTGTTTAGAAATATAAAAAAAATTTTAAAAATTTGATAGGAAATACGATTTTTAATTGTATTAGTAGTTGTAGAAGCTTTTACAAAGGAGGAATTAACTTGGAGGATAAATTGATAATTAAAAACATAATAAAGAAAAAAGAAAAGGGTGTGGAAATGCTTATAGATGAGTATGGGAATTTTATAGCATCTATAGTTAGAAGGACTCTTATGGATGCTAGAATTTATGAGGAAGAATGTGTTGATGATGTGCTTTTGTCAATCTGGAATAACATAGAAAAATTTGATAATGAAAAAAACTCTTTTAAAAACTGGATAGGTTCTATTTCTAAATACAGAGCAATTAATTATAGGAAAAAGTATATAAATAGTAATACTTATTTAAATATAGAACATGAAGAAATACCATATATAGATAAAGAGTTGGATATGAGAGAAATTGAAGAGGAAATAAATGACCTTATAAGCACATTAAATGATAAAGATGCAGAAATTTTTAGAAGGTATTATTTAGAAGATATATCACTAAAGTATATAGCTATACAAAATGAAACCACTGTTGAAAACTTACATAATAGATTATCAAGAGGAAGAAAGAAGTTGAGACTGCATTTAAATAAAAAGAAAGCTTAGAGATAATAGATAAGATAATTAAGGATTTAAATATAGAAAATATAGAATAAAAGGAGAGTTTTTATGAAAGATAAATTTGATTTATTTAATGAAACAAATATAGATATAGAAAAATACGATGATATTGTATTAAGTAATGAAGAAAAGGATGAAATGAAGAAGAGAATGAAATCTAAGATTCAATATAGTAAAAAGAATAATTTTAAGAGATATGCTTTAGTAGGAGGATTATCAGTAGTTATTTTAGGTTCAACTGCATTTACTAATGAAACTACCTTGGCATATATGCAACATCTTGGAAAGCAGATAGAATATTTCTTTAATAAGGATACTGAAGAACTTAAACCTTATAAAAATATTGTAGATGATGTTGCTACAGATAAAGGAATAGATATAAAGTTAAATGAGATTATGCTTGGTGATGGAGAATTATTTTTAAATATAAGTGTTGATGATAGCAAACTTGATAAAGATGCTTTGGGATTAAAGAAACAAGGAGGATTCTTAGGAATTGATGATATCAAAATAAAGGTTGGAGATATGAGCTTTGTTTCAATAACAGGGCCTTCTACATCAGAAAAAAATAAAGATGGTACTACTAATATGGTTATGACTTGTAAGCTTGATAATCTAGATAAAGATGGAGATGGAAAAGGGGATGTCGAAAATTTTGATTTACTAAAAAATGTGGATTTAAATAAAGACTATGATATAAATATAAGTATAAATAAAGTTGAATATGAGTTAAATAAGGATATAAAAACATCAAAAGAGATAGAGGTAGGAAATATGGGAGGAGTAGAGGGTGAACACCTAAATGGATATCTTAGTGGACAATGGGAATTTAATACAAGTATAAATGGTTCAAATATAGTTAAAGATACAAAAATTTATAATGTAGATAAAAATGTAAAATTAAAAAATAAAAATATTGATGTTGATTTAGTATTAAAAGAAGTAAGGGTTTCTCCTACCAAAATCAGAGTGATTTACGGATTTAAAACTAACAAATATAATTTCAATAAAGGTGATGATATACCAAAGATACTTGAGTTTGCACTTAAAGATGGAAGAGGAAAAGATTTAGAATTACTTAGTGGTGCAGGAGGTTATGACTTAAGTTACTCTAAAGGTAATTATATTGAATCTTCTTTAGAGTATGAAATTAAGAAAGATGTTAAAAAACTAAAAATAACTCCAATAATAGAAGATTGGAGTAAAGAAATTAATAATATAACAGAATTTAAAAAACAAGGTATAGATGTTGATATAAGTAAATAGATGTATTATCACATAATAAATTGTCTATTCATATAATTATATAGAGCAATATTAGATACTTGTCTAATATTGCTCTAATTTTAAAATAGGGAGAATTTATTATATGGATGATTACAAAGATAATTCAGGTCCAAGTTTATATCAAGATGTAGGACCAACGGGACCAATAGGTCCGACAGGTCCTAAAGGAGCAACAGGGGCAACAGGAGCCAATGGAATAACAGGTCCAACAGGAAACACAGGAGCAACAGGAGCAAACGGAATAACAGGTCCAACAGGAAATACAGGAGCAACAGGAGCAAATGGAGCAACCGGAGAAACAGGGCCTAGAGGGGCAACAGGGGCAACAGGAGCCAATGGAATAACAGGTCCAACAGGAAATACAGGAGCAACAGGAGCAAATGGAATAACAGGTCCAACAGGGAACAAAGGAGCAACCGGAGCAAATGGAGTAACAGGAGCAACTGGTCCAGCAGGAGCAACCGGAGCGACAGGGACAACAGGAATAACAGGAGCAACAGGAGCAACAGGGGCAAATGGAATAACGGGCCCAACAGGGGTAACAGGAGCAACAGGAGCAACAGGGGCAAATGGAATAACAGGACCAACAGGAAATACAGGAGCAACAGGAGCCAATGGAGTAACAGGAGCAACAGGAGCAGATGGAGCAACAGGAGTAACAGGCCCAACAGGAAATACAGGAGCAACAGGAGCAGATGGAGTAACAGGAGCAACAGGGGCAATAGGGGCAACAGGTCCAACAGGAGCAGATGGAGAGGCAGGTCCAACAGGAGCAGTAGGAGCAACAGGTCCAGATGGAGAGGTAGGCCCAACAGGAGCAGATGGAGTAACAGGCCCAACAGGAGCAGATGGAGCAGTAGGTCCAACAGGAAATACAGGAGCAACAGGAGCAGATGGAGCAGTAGGTCCAACAGGAGCAGTAGGAGCAACAGGTCCAACAGGAGCAGATGGAGAGGTAGGTCCAACAGGAAATACAGGAGCAACAGGAGCAGATGGAGCAGTAGGCCCAACAGGAGCGACAGGAGCGACAGGACAGACAGGAGCAACAGGAGCAGTGGGAGCAACAGGCCCAACAGGAGCAGATGGAGTAGCTGGAGCAACAGGGGCAACAGGGGCAACTGGAGTAGGTGGAGCAGTAGGTCCAACAGGGGCAGTAGGAGCGACAGGTCCAACAGGAGCAGCAGGTTCAATAGGTCCAACAGGAGCAACTGGAGCCAATGGAGCAACAGGTCCAACAGGGAATACAGGAGCAACTGGAGCCAATGGAGCAACAGGTCCAACAGGAAATACAGGAGCAACTGGAGTATTGGCATCGAACAATGCACAATTTATAGTTTCATCTCCAAGTTTAACAAATAACTCACTAGTTACGTTTAACTCATCATTTATAAATGGAACAAATATAACTTTACCAACAAGTAGCACTATAAACCTTGCAGTTGGAGGTATATATAATGTATCCTTTGGTATACGTGCTACACTTTCACTTGCAGGATTTATGGCAATTACTACTAATTTTAATGGCGCAGCTCAAAATAATTTTATTGCAAAAGCAGTAAATACTCTTACTTCATCAGATGTAAGTGTAGGATTGGATTTTTTAGTTGATGCTAGAGCAGCAGCTGTTACTTTAAGTTTTACATTTAATTCAGGCACAACAGGAACTTCACCATTTGGATTTGTTTCAGTCTATAGAATACAATAATTAGTTTTATAGGTGAAGAAAAAAGATAAATAAAATCTCAATCTATTAGATATTCAAATTGATAAATCTGAATATCTAAGTAGATTGAGATTCATTATGTATAAAAACTATCCTAATATATCTGACATTTTATAAAGCCCAGACTTTCTACCAACTAAAAATTTAGCTGCAACAATAGAACCATCTGCAAAGACTTCATCAGATTGAGAATGGTGACTTAATGTAAGAACTTCATTATCTCCTGCAAATATAACATCATGGTCACTGATTATATTTCCACCTCTTATAGAATGGATTCCAATTTCATTTGCTTTTCTTTTGCAATCTCTACCATATCTTCCATATTTATTTTCACTTTCAGGTAAGACCTCTTTAATTGCATTGGCTATCATAGTAGCAGTACCACTAGGAGCATCTTCTTTTCTATTATGATGCTTTTCTATGATTTCTATATCAAAACCTTCTAACATTTTTGATGCATCTTTAACTAATTTTATTAAAATATTTACACCTAGAGATGTATTTGAGGATAATAATATAGGAATATTTTTTGATGCTTTTTCTATTTTATTTAATTCATCCTCATCATATCCAGTAGTAGCTAATACTACAGGTGTATTGTTTTTTAGTGCATATGACAAGATTGGGTCTAAAGTTTCATGATGTGAGAAATCTATTATAACATCAGCTTTTTCAGTTACATCAGTCATTGTTTTATAAAGCTTCGTATCTCCATGATAAGCATTTTCATCAGCAGACCTAGCTACACCACAAACTAACTCTAATTCACTATCTTTTTTTACACATTCTGCTAACACTCTTCCCATTGTTCCATTATAACCACTAATTATAACTTTTAACATAAAATCCTCCTATGAAATTAATAAAAATTTGTTATATTTCTATAGGTTTATTTTATCACTAATATAATTTATATAAAATAATATTAGTGATAATAAACTTATAATTTACTGGATATTAAAAAAATTGTATTTAGATTTAATATGTATTAAATATAATTTCATATATCATAAAATTTACTTAAAAATCAATACTAATATATTAAAATTACTAAAGATGTGTCTTTAAAAATATATAAATCTAGAGTATTAATTTTAAACTCAACAATTTGAGCATTAAAAGTGATATTATTAAATTAGAAGTATCTTAACTTAATATAATAAGATGGGAGAGATGGCTATGTTAAAGGAAGAAAAAACTTATCAAGAAAAGGATGCTAAAGCATTTAATGGAGTAGTAGCTTTGATAATGATTATCTTATTTTTAGTAGTTTCGATAGGTGTTATGGTTTTTGGAATAATAAAACTTGACAATGGATTCACTGGAATAGGTTCATTTATGTTAGTTTTAAGTATTTTATTTATTGTGATAGATTTTATACTGTGTTTTGGACTAAAAATGATTAATCCAAAAGAGGCTATTGTTCTAGTTTTATTTGGGAACTACTATGGAACTATAAAAAAAGAAGGATACTATTGGGTAAATCCATTTTGTTCAGCAGTAAATCCAACATCATCAGGAATTAATGTATCAAAATCTTCATCTACTGAAAAAGTAGATATATCCTCTAATCCAAGAGGAAAGAAAGTATCTTTAAAAACAATGACTCTTAATAATGAAAAACAAAAAGTTAATGATTTATTAGGAAATCCTATTATAATAGGTGTTGTTGTAATTTGGAAAGTTATAGATGCAACTAAAGCTGTATTTAATGTTGATAATTATAATACTTTTTTATCAATTCAATGTGATTCAACTATTCGTAATGTTTCAAGACTTTACCCATATGATGTGTCTGAAGATGGTGATGAAAAATCTCTTCGTGGTAGTAGTCAAGAAATAGCAGATAAATTACAAAAAGAGTTACAATCTAGAGTAGATATTGCAGGAATTGAAGTATGTGAAGTAAGAATTACTCACCTTTCTTATGCACCAGAGATTGCAGCAGCTATGTTACAACGTCAACAAGCAGAAGCTATAATAGCAGCACGTAAAAAGATTGTTGAAGGGGCTGTAAGTATGGTAGAGATGGCATTAACTAATTTAAGTGAGAATAATGTTGTGACTTTAGATGAGGAACATAAAGCTGCTATGGTAAGCAATTTATTGGTTGTTCTTTGTGGTAATAAAGATGCACAACCAGTAGTAAACAGTGGTTCAATTTATTAGTATAGAAGTAAATACCAATTAAGAGCATTTAACTATTGTGTAAGTAAATCAAGAGTGTTTAACTTGTATATATGTAAATCAGTAAATTAAGGATATTATAATTAGTTTGTAAGGAAACCAATAAATTAAGAATGTTTAAATTGCATGCAAGTAAACTAGCAAATTAAGGGTATTTAATAAAGATAAATTAAAAGGCTATAAAAAGAGGAGGGTGTCTCAAAATGAACTTTTTAGTTCATGAGGCACTCTTTTTTGTATGAAATCAAATATATTTTCATCATTTCAACAATGAAAAAGAGGCTTATCTCTATTTTGAGACAGCCCCTTTTAATTAATAATATTATTTCTAATTAGTCTAAATTTCTAAGGTCTTCCATAAGTTTAGTTTTGTCAGCCGTTTTTTCGTCTTTCATTTTTATAACTTTAGCAGGAGAACCAGCAACAACAGCACCAGCTTCTACGTCAGTAGTTACAACAGCACCAGCTGCAACAACAGCACCTTTACCGATTCTAACACCTTCAAGAACAACTGCATTAGCTCCTATTAAAACATCATCTTCAACTATAACAGGAGTAGCAGAAGGTGGCTCTAAAACACCAGCAACAACAGCACCAGCACCTAAATGAACATTTTTACCAAGAGTACCTCTAGCACCAATAACAGCGTTCATATCTACCATAGAACCTTCACCAACAACAGCTCCTATATTTATAACAGCTCCCATCATTACAACAGCATTTTTTTCTATAGTAACCATGTCTCTTATTATTGCACCTGGTTCGATTCTTGCATGTTCACTTAAAGTATTTTTTAGAGGGATAGCAGAATTTCTTCTATCATATTCTACATGAGTATCTATTATATCATTACCATGTTTATCTAATACTTCCATTATATCTTCATAGTCACCTACAAATACATAAGAACCATTGTTTCCAAATACTTTAAATTTATCAGTTGATTGGAAATGTAAAGAGTTAGTATTTACATATACTTTAACAGGTGTTTTCTTTTTAACTTCTTTTATATATCTTGCTATTTCATAAGCATCGTTTAAATTTACCATTTGTTAATTCTCCTTGTATCTCATTATATTTCTTTTATTATATACTCATATATACTAATTTATCAACTTTAGTATATACTTACTATTATTTATTTTTTAATAGCATTATTATTTTAGCATAATATTGAGTAAATTTATTTATTATATCATATATCTTTTACTTGTGTATATTTTTTATTTGTGATATAGATTTTTACTATCCTAACATACTATCCATGTTATAAAATCCTGGTTTTTGTTTAACTAAGTATTTAGCAGCAGCTATAGAACCACTTGCAAAAATACCACGAGATTGAGCTTGATGACTTATTGTAAGGACTTCGTTATCTCCAGCAAATAGAGCATCATGTTCACCAACAATATTTCCACCTCTTATAGCATGGATACCAACCTCATTTGGTTGTCTTTTTGCACTACGCCCATATCTACCATAATTATTTTCAACGTTTGGTAAAACCTCTTTTATAGCGTTAGCAATCATAACAGCTGTGCCACTTGGGGCATCTACTTTTCTGTTGTGATGTTTTTCTATTATTTCTATATCGAATCCTTCTAATAATTTAGCTGCATCTTTAACCAATTTCACTAATACATTTACACCAAGAGACATATTATATGATTGGAATACAGGAATAACTTTAGCCGCTTCATGTATTCTATTAATTTCTTCATCATTATATCCAGTAGTAGCAATTACTAAAGGAGTTTTAGTTTTTAAAACATAAGATAAAATATTATCTAGATTAGAGTGATGAGAAAAATCTATAACTACATCAGCTTCTTCAACTATAGTATTCATATCTTCATAAATTTTAAGATTGCCTTCACAGCTATCCATACCTCTAGCTGCAACACAAACTAATTCTAGTTCACTATCATCTCTTATAGTATCGGCTAAAATCTTGCCCATTTTTCCATCATAACCAGTTGCTATAACTTTTAACATAATTTCCTCCTATGATTAAGGGCTAACTTTTGACCAAACTTAGTTTTTTATCATGCATTAATTTGTACTATGCATTAACTTTTAGTCCAAAGTTAACTAATTCTTTCTTTAATACCTCTAAGTTTACTGGGTCCATTTCTGCTAGAGGAAGTCTTAAATCTCCAACATTGAATCCTAATAAATTCATTGCAGTCTTAACTGGTATAGGATTTACCTCTATAAATAAAGCTGCGATTAGAGCATCCATACCAAGTTGTAATTTTCTAGAACCTTCTATATCGCCTTCAAAGAATTTAGCCACTAAATCGTGTGTTTCTTGAGGGCAAACATTAGCAAGTACTGATATAACTCCTTGACCTCCTAAAGACAATAAAGGAAGTATAGTATCATCATTACCAGAGTAGATAGCAAAGTCATCTGGAACTAAGCTAGCTATCTCTGCAACTTGTCCTAAGTCCCCACTAGCTTCTTTCACAGCAACTATATTATCTATCTTAGCAAGTTCAACTATAAGACTAGGGCTTATATTAACACAAGTTCTTCCAGGTACATTGTAAAGTATAATTGGAAGTTTAACACTATTAGCGATTGTTTCAAAATGACGTTTAAGTCCAGCTTTATTGGCTTTATTGTAATAAGGAGTTATTATTAATAGAGCATCTACTCCTAGTTTTTCAGCTTCTTGACTTAAATTAACTGAGTGCATAGTATCATTAGAACCACTTCCTGCTATAACAGGAACTCTTTTATTAACTTTTTCAACAACATACTTAATAGTAGCAAGTTGTTCTTCATCAGTCATAGTATTAGCTTCACCAGTAGTACCACAAGCCACTATAGCATCAGTACCGTTAGCGATTTGGTACTCAACTAATTCACCTAATTTGTCGAAATCAACTTTGCTATCCTTTGTAAATGGAGTAACTAGAGCAACAGCAGAACCTTTAAATATCATAAAAAATCAATCCCCTCTTTTTTAGTTTTGTGTTTTATATTACAGTTACTTCTAATGCTTATTTTTACTTATTATTAATATTTTACAAAATCATATATTTATACAAATTTGTATACTATACTAAATCATATGATATAGCCATTTCAGCTATTTGGATTGCATTAGTTGCAGCACCTTTTCTTATATTGTCAGCAACAACCCAAAGGTTTACACCATTATCAACACTAAAGTCTCTTCTAATTCTTCCAACAAACACTTCATCTCTATCATCAAATTCTACAGCAGTTGGATATTCATTTTTAGCAGGATTATCAACTACTACAACTCCTGGAGCTTCTTCAAGTGTTTTTACTAAATCTTCTAATTCAAATGGATTATTAAACTCAATGTTTATAGATTCGCTATGACCATTTTTTACTGGAACTCTTACAGTAGTTGCAGTTATTTTTAAGTCGTAGTTATCAAGTATTTTCATAGTTTCGTTTACCATTTTCATTTCTTCCTTAGTATATCCATTTTCAGTAAATGAATCTATATGAGGAAGACAGTTATAAGAAATTTGATGTGGATAGAATCCAGTAGGATTACCAGTCATTCCTTTTTCTAAATCTTCAACCCCTTTAACACCAGAACCAGATACAGCTTGGTAAGTAGAGTAAACAACTCTCTTAATTTTGTATTTGTCATCTAGAGGTTTAAGAGGAACCATAGCTTGTATAGTAGAGCAGTTTGGATTAGCTATTATACCTTTATGTTTTTTTATAGCTTCTGGATTTACCTCAGGAACAACCAAAGGAACATCTGGATTCATTCTCCATTGACTAGAGTTATCTACTACTAAGATTCCATTTGATGCAGCTATTGGAGCATATTTTTCACTAATGCTTCCTCCAGCAGAGAATAATGCTATTTGTATCCCTCTATCAGTAAATGAAGTTTCTTTTAACTCTTCTACTATATATTCTTTACCACAAAACATTACTTTAGAACCAGCAGATTTAGAAGAAGAGAATAAAAATAGATTTTCTATTGGAAAATTTCTTTCTTCTAATACTTTTAAAAATGTTCTACCTACCATTCCAGTAGCACCAACTATTGCCACATTTACTTTTTTCATATTAAATTCACCCCAATTTTTAATTATTAAAACATTATTTGATTTTAGTTATACAAGTAAGATATGTTAATATTTTTATATATCTAAATACTTTAATATTATATTAACAACTTTAATTATATACAAAAAACGTACAAAGGTATACTTTGTACGTCTAGTTTATCACTCAAAGTAAACCTTGTAGCTCACCACCTACACAAATAAGTGACAGTATTACACATCTTATGTGTAATCCCAGAAAATATTATTGCGAGAAATATTTTCTTCGGCTATAAATCCTTTTTCCAATCATTAACGCTTGCCAGCTCCTATTGGATACTCTTATTTACAGCTACCTCTACCCTAGGTTAATAGGATATTAAAATTTGATTATTCTAATAATAATACATATTTTAGAAAAAATCAACTTATTTATAGAAATATTGCTAAAATTTAAATCCAAAATTTGTCAATTCTTGTTTTAAGATATTAAGATTAGCTTCTTCCATTTCAGCTAAAGGAAGTCTTAAATCTCCAACATTAAAACCTAAAATATTCATAGCAGTTTTAACTGGAACTGGATTTACTTCTATAAATAAGGCAGCAATTAAAGCATCCATATCAAGTTGTAATTTTTTAGAGCCTTCAATGTCACCTTCAAAGAATTTAGTTACTAAATCATGAGTTTCTTTAGGACAGATGTTAGCAAGTACAGAGATAACACCACTTCCACCTAATGATAATAGAGGTAATATAGTATCATCATTACCGGAGTATATAGCGAAGTCTTTAGGCACTAATTTAGCTATTTCTGCAACTTGAGCTAAATCTCCACTAGCTTCTTTCACAGCAACTATATTATCTATTTTAGCAAGCTCAGCTACAACAGATGGCTTTATATTTACCTTAGTTCTTCCTGGTACATTATATAAAATAATTGGTAATTTAACGCTTTTTGCTATTGTTTCAAAGTGAAGTTTAAGACCTTTTTCATTAGTCTTATTATAGTAAGGAGTTATGATTAAAAGACCATCCACTCCCAATTTTTCAGCTTCTTGGCTCATATGAACAGACAACATAGTATTGTTTGAACCAGTACCTGCTATAACTGGTATTCTCTTATTGACTTTTTCAACTGTATATTTTATTACAGCAAAAATCTCAGATTCACTCATAGTAGTAGCTTCACCTGTTGTTCCACAAACAACTAATGCATCTGTGTCATTTTCAATATGGTATTCGATTAATTCACCTAACTTTTCAAAGTTGACATTGTTATCCTCCGTAAATGGAGTAACTAAAGCAACAGCAGAACCTTTAAATAACATATAATCAAATCTCCTTTTTTATTTAAATTTAATTTTTTAAGTACAATAATAATTATAGTACAAATTAATTAATTTTAATAGGCATAGTTAATATCTTAACTGTATAAAGTAAGATATTTATATTATATTAATATTAAAAAAATTTTAAATAAATGTTTTATTCTCAAAATATGCATATTAATTTAATAAAATATACCAAAATGGAAATAAAAAATAAATTTTATGCGAATTTAATAACTAATAATTAATATATTTAGGTTATAATAAATATGTGCGTAAAAATAAATAATAAGCATTAACATAGAAAATTTAGGAGGAATAATATGGATACTTTAAAGGAACTTTTTAAAATAGGAAGTGGACCTTCAAGTTCTCATACTATGGGGCCGCAAAGAGCAGCGGAAAGATTTAAAAATGAAAATCCAGATGCAGAAAGTTTTAGAGCAATATTATATGGTAGTTTAGCTGCTACAGGAAAAGGTCACTTAACAGATTATATAATTGAAAAAACTATAGCACCAAAGAAAGTTGAAATCGTTTGGGAAGAAGACATAATAAAAGATTTTCATCCAAATGGAATGAAGTTTGAAGCTTTAGATAAAGATGGAAATGTGACAGCTGAATGGACTGTATATTCTGTTGGTGGAGGAACTATAGCAGAAGAAGGTCAAAGAAACAGTAAAAGCAATAGTATATATCATCTAGACACTATGGATGAAATAGTGAAGTGGTGTAAGGAAAATAATAAAACTTTAGTTGATTTTGTATTAGAATGTGAACCATCTGATATAAAAGACTATATAAAAACTATAAAAGATGCTATGAGAAAATCTATTGATGATGGACTAAGCACAGATGAAGTAATACCAGGTAAATTATTATTAAAAAGAAGAGCAAATAATTTTTATAAAGCGTATCAAGAAGATAAAAGTTTTTCGACACTTGTATATGCATATGCACTGGCAGCTTCAGAGCAAAATGCTTCTGGTAATATAATAGTTACAGCACCAACTTGTGGTTCTGCTGGAGTAATACCAGGAATATTCTTTGCAATGCAAGATTTCTATAAATACGATGATGAAAAAATAATTGAAGCATTACTTGTGGCTGGAATAATCGGAAATATAATAAAAACTAATGCATCAATATCTGGTGCGGAAGTAGGATGTCAAGGTGAGGTTGGAGCAGCTTGTTCGATGGCAGCAGCGGCAGTAGCGTATTTAAAGGGTGGTACTATAGACCATATTGAATATGCAGCAGAAATAGCGCTTGAACATCATCTAGGGATGACTTGTGACCCTGTATATGGATATGTTCAAATTCCATGTATAGAAAGAAATGCAATGGCAGCTCAAAGAGCTTATGATGCAGCTAAGTATGCATTATTAACTGATGGCTCACATTCTGTCTCCTTGGACCAAGTCGTTGAAACAATGAAAGAAACGGGTATTGATATGATGGATAAATACAAAGAAACTGCAAAAGGTGGACTTGCTAAACACTTCTTCTCTTGCTAAAATTAAAAATTTTTTAATAATAATTCCCCTGTTTTGATTTATGAAACAGGGGAATTATTATTAATGGTGAATTATTTAATAATGCAAAATATTTTTATATTCAATTTAGCTTTTTATTTTTAAATATGAAAGTATGTTATATAATATTTTAATTATAAGAGATATAGAAATATTTTTATAATAAATTATAATTTGGAGGAGATTACATGAGAGAGGCATCGTATTTACAAGAACAACTTTATAAGCATAGGAATGCATTAAATCCTATTGCAGAAATTGGAAGAAAAGAGTATAAGACTTCAAAATATATAAGGGATTATCTTGATAAAATAGGAGTTGAATATGAAGTTTACTTAGAAACAGGAATAGTAGGTGTGATAGAAGGTAAAAGACCAAGAAAAGATATAGCTTTCAGAGCTGATATAGACGGTCTTCGTAGTGAAGAAGGTGTAAAACACTTATGTGGTCATGATGGACATGCTACTATATTGCTTGGATTAATTGAGTATTTAAATGATAATAAAGAAGATTTAAATGATAATGTTGTATTTATATTCCAACCAGCAGAAGAAGGGCCAGGTGGAGCAAAAGCATTGATAGATGCAGGTGTGCTTAGAAAATACAATGTTGATGAGATATATGGGCTTCATATATACCCAGAATTACCAGAAGGTTATGTAGGTACAAGAGAAGGATACTTCATGGCTCAAATAGGAGATATTGATATAGAAATAGTGTCTAAAAGTGGACATGGAGCTATGCCACAAAATGGAATTGATGGTATAGTCATAGCTTCAAACTTTATAAGTTCACTTCAAACTATAGTATCAAGAAATATAAGCCCAATAGACAATGCAGTGTTGACTATAGGTAGAATTGAAGGAGGGGCTAGAAGAAATATAATAGCTGAAAATATAAAGATGGAAGGGACTATTAGATGCTTTAGTCCAGAAGTGTATGAGAGAATGAAACTTAGAGTTAAAGAACTTGCTAGAGGCTTTGAATTGTCTTATAACTGTAAGGTAAATATAAATATTATGGATGATTATATAGCTGTTAAAAACGATAAAGACTTGTATAAAGAGTTTGTAGAAGCTGTTGGAAAGGATACGGCTATAGAATTAGACCCACTTATGATATCAGAAGATTTTTCTTACTATCAAAAAGAAGTTCCAGGGCTGTTCTTTATGTTGGGCTCAAGAAATGAGAAAAAAGGATTTGTAAATGGACTTCATAATATAAACTTCAACTTTGATGAAAAGATATGTGTGGATGCACTAAATGTCTATGCAAAATTATTAAAATATAAAAAAGCAATAGATTAAAATATATTAAGCTTTGTAATGAATAAGTTGTAGATAGCTTGAATAAAAAGGCCAATTTTTTTGATAAGATTGTAAATAACATATTATGATAAGGCTATAAATAACATATATTAAAATTATAAATAACACATACTTAGAAAGAATAATTTTAAAAAGTCATAAATTTAAAATACTTAAATTTGAAAACATATGAATTGATAAATACCCCTTACTTATTTGTATAAATTTCTTTTAATTGACAAAAATACAAATAAGAAGGGGTGATTTTTTTGAAAGAAAATATGAAAAGAGAAAAGAAGATAACTAATGGCAAGAATACTAAAATATTGACAAATGATGATATAATGAAATATGAGATAGCCTCAGAACTAGGTCTTATGGACAAAGTTGGAGAACGTGGATGGGCAGGGCTTACAGCTAAAGAAGCTGGAAGAATCGGAGGCATGCTTACATCACGTAAAAAGAGGCTAAGAAAGATTGTGGAGGGGCAGAATAAAAAGGATGAGTCAATATAGTGATTTTGCGTTTGTATATGATGAACTTATGAATGAAGTTGATTATGATGGATGGGTTAAATATATAGAAGATATAATAGATAATGAAGGTGTAAAAGTAAAAAATATATTGGAATTAGCATGTGGTACAGGTAATCTCACAATTCCATTAACTAAAAAGAGCTATGATATAGCTGGGATTGATATATCTGATGAAATGCTTAGTGTAGCAAGAGAAAAGGCAGAAAAAGAAGGCGTAGAGTTAGTTTTACTTCAACAAGATATATCAGAGCTTGACTTTGATATATCCGATTTGGATTGTGTGCTTTGTGCCTGTGATGGATTTAATTATATA
The DNA here is from genome assembly GCF_020657855.1 of Clostridioides sp. ZZV14-6153. Classification (NCBI taxonomy): domain Bacteria; kingdom Bacillati; phylum Bacillota; class Clostridia; order Peptostreptococcales; family Peptostreptococcaceae; genus Clostridioides; species Clostridioides sp. ZZV14-6153. The sequence continues at coordinate 33,527 of NZ_JAGWCZ010000014.1, forward strand.
ACTTATGATGATGATTTAGAAAATGTATTTTCAAAAACGTATGAATTATTAAAGAAAGATGGAATCTTTATATTTGATATAAGTTCATTTTATAAATTAGCCAATATATTAGGAAATAATATGTATGGAGAAAATAGAGAAGATATAGCTTATATGTGGCAAAATTACTTTGATGATGAAGAAAATTTGATTGAAATGGAACTGACATTTTTTATTAAAGATGAAGATGGAAAGTTTGAAAGATTTGAAGAAGTACATCAACAAAGGGCATATACTGAGGATGAAATAGTTGATATGCTTAAAGAATCTGGATTTAGTGATATAAAATCTTATGGAGATTTTACATTTGAAAAACCTAATGAAGAAAGTCAAAGGATATTCTTTGTATGTAAAAAATAAAGATTTTCTTGTTATGTACAAAAAGAAGTGTTATTAATATAAAATATTATTGATAGAGATATAAAATATTATTGGTAAAAATAAAAGAGGCAAAGTTTTCTGTATTAAAAATTAAAGTAATTTAAAGTAGTAATATAGAAAAAAGTAATAATATAGAAAAATAGTATGATTAACAAAGTGTGGAGGAATACAAATGAAAGATTATGTACTAAGAGCGACATCAGGAAATGGTCAAGTTAGAGCATTTGTTGCAACTACTAGAAATACAGTAGAAGAAGCTAGAAGATTACATGAAACTACAAAAGTAGCAACAGCAGCACTTGGCAGGACATTAACAGCAACATCTATAATGGGATTGATGATGAAAAATGACAGTGATAAATTGACTGTAATAATAAAAGGTGGTGGACCAATTGGAACTATCATCGCAACAGCAAATTCTAAGGGAATAGTAAAAGGCTATGTAGGAAATCCTCATGTAGAAGTTGAAGATTATCCAAATGGAAAGTTGAATGTTGCAGCAGCTGTGGGGACAGAAGGTGTTGTAAAAGTTATTAAAGACTTAGGTCTTAGAGAGCCATACAATGGAACTTATCCATTAGTAAGTGGAGAAATTGCAGAAGACTTTACTTACTACTTTGCAGTGTCAGAACAAACTCCATCAGTGGTAGCTTTAGGTGTTCTTACAAAAGAGGATGAAGTTGAGTTTGCTGGAGGATTTATAGTTCAATTAATGCCAGATGCAGAAGAAGAAACTATCGCAAAATTAGAAGAAAATGTAGCTAAATTACCTTCAATAACTAATATGTTAAAGGAAGGAAACTTACCAGAAGATATATTAAATAGAGTTTTAGATGGTTTGGAGCCTAAAGTACTTGATACTTGTGAAGTTGGATTTGAGTGTGAATGTTCAAAGGAAAGAGTAAAAACTGCGTTAGTGGCAATAGGGAAAAAATCTTTGGCTCAAATAATAGAAGAAGATAAACAGGCAGAAGTTGGATGTCAGTTCTGTAATGAGAAATATATGTATAGTGAAGAAGAATTGATTGAAATTTTAAAGGAAATGTAGACTATGAAAATAGTCGTATTTATATAGCAATTAAAGTATAATTTATCAAAAATAGATATATTTATATTAAAAATAAGCTTAATAAATTTTAAGAATTAAGAAGCTTTCTGGCTGTAATGTTTGCAACATTGCAGTTAGAAAGCTTTTTTATTTTATTATAGTTCGTATCAAAGATTGTATGAAACAATAAAATATTGTAAAATAATTTGTATATTTCAACCTATTTGCCACAAAGGTTTATAAGATATTTGAATTGATAAGAAGGAGAAAATTTTAAATATGGAAAATAAAACGAAGCACATAGGAATAAGTATATTAATATTATTAATGATATTTTTAATTGCAAAGAATTTTAATGGAAAACTTGAAATGCCTATTCCTGAAAGTAATAGTAGAAAATTTAAATCGGCAGCAGTATTTTATCCTCAACACCAAGATGATGAGGTCCTATGGGGAGGAAGTGCCATTATTGATGCTATAAAACAGTGTGGCGTTGATAATGTATATGTGGTACTAGTATCAGATGGTTCTGGGGTTAACGTTTTTAGGGCTAATACAAAGTTTAGAAATCTGACCAGAAAGCAAAAAGAAGAGCTTAGGAACAATGAATTTAAGTCAGCATTAAAAGAGCTTGGAGTAAAACCACAAAATATAATTATACTTGCTGATATAGACAAAAAAGAGGGGACACATTATAAGTTAATGGAAAAGACAATATTAGATTTTGAAAATAAATTTAAGGGTGATGTAACTCATATAGCTCATCATTATAAGTACGATGACCATATAATGCATAGAAAAAATGGGGAAGTTTTAAAGAAGCTTAAACGTGAACGTAAGATAAAAGATGACTTGTATTTTATAAAACCAAAATATGTAAAGTACATACCAAGAAATGAAAGAGCCATCTATAAAGCAACTAATTTTAATGACTATAGTAAGGTCAAAAGTGCGTGTTATGAATATAAGGTTGTAAATTCAAAACGAAAAATGTATGGTATAGGGTATATCTCAGCACATAGCTATTTTGAACATCTTTTGGATGACCCTGAACTTACATCTGTGTTAAGTGAAGATTAATTTTTAGTGATTATGAACTTTGTTTAGTTTTTTGTATTAATTCATATTAAATATAAGAATTGCTTGTAAAATAATTAAATATTAGAGTAATTAAATATTAAAACAATTAAACATAAAGTAATCAAACATAAAATAACTAAACATTAAAGCAATTTAATATTAAAGTAATTTAATATTAAATTAATTGAACATAAAGCTATCTTAAAAATATTATTTACTAATGATAAAAAAGTATTTGAGAATAATAAAAATATATTATTATTAAACAAGGTTTAGTATCTCAGTTGTGATTTTAAAAATCATTTTGAGGTACTTTTTTTATCCTCTTAATAAATTTATATGGACTTTTTATATGAAATTTTAAACCCTACAGTATACAAACATGGGATAAGTTACGTGCTATAATTTGCTATAAAAACAATTTAGGAGGATACAGTATGAGTAATGAATTTATAGTTTTAAAAGGATGTAAGGAAAATAATCTAGATAATATTTCATTAAAAATACCAAAAAGAAAAATAACCATATTCACAGGTGTATCTGGTTCTGGAAAATCATCTATTGTTTTTGAAACAATTGCAAAAGAATCACAACGTCAATTAAACGAGAGATTTAGTACTTTTGTAAGAAGTTTTTTACCTAAATATGGAGAAGTTAAAGCTGATTGTATAGAAAATTTATCAACACCAATTATTATAGACCAAAGTAGACTTGGAGGTAATTCAAGGTCAACTTTAGGTACTATCAGGTTATTAAAGATATAAATGAGCCAGAAGCACAACCTCTAATTAAAGGGATACTAGAAAAACTAAATAACATCATAGATATAGGTCTAGGGTATTTAACTTTAGATAGGGAGACATCATCACTATCAGGTGGAGAATCTCAGCGTATAAAGATGGTAAAATATTTAAATAGTAACCTTGTAGATTTGATGTATATTTTTGATGAACCAAGTATAGGTCTTCATCCAAGAGATGTTTATAAATTAAATAATCTTCTAAGAAAATTACGTGATAAAGGAAATACAATTATAGTTGTTGAGCATGACCCAGACGTGATTAAAATTGCAGACCACATTGTAGATGTAGGTCCAAAAGCTGGGAGGTATGGTGGTAAAGTTGTATATGAAGGAAGTTATGAAAAGTTGCTTTCAAGTGGGACATTAACAGGAAATGCCTTAAATAAAGCTCTTTCTATTAAGGAAAATGTAAGAGAACATAGAGGATATTTAGAGGTTAAAAATTGTAATCAAAACAATTTAAAAAATATATCTATAAAGATACCTAAAGGTGTATTAACTTTAGTGACAGGAGTAGCAGGAGCTGGTAAGAGTACATTAATTAAACATGAATTTTTAAAGCAAAATACAAATGCTGTATTAATAGACCAAAGCTCTGTATCAGCTAATTCTAGGTCAAGCTTAGCAACATATAGTGGAATTATGAACGATATAAGAAACATTTTTGCAAAAGCAAATGGTGTTAAAGCGTCTTTGTTTAGTTCAAACTCAGAAGGAGCTTGTGATAATTGTAAAGGGTCTGGAATAGTACAAACAAATCTTGCATTTATGGAAAGTATAAAAAGTACTTGCAATATTTGTGAAGGGAAAAAATTTAAAAAAGAAGTTTTAGAATATAGATTTCAAGGGCAAAATATAATAGAACTTCTTGAAATGTCGGTTTCAGATGCGATTGAATTTTTTAGTTTAAAACAGATTAAAAAGAAATTACAGTGCATTGAAAAAATGGGAATCGGATACCTTACTTTAGGGCAAACTCTAGATACATTATCTGGAGGAGAGTGTCAAAGATTAAAACTTGCTAATGAATTAAATAAGGAAAGTTCAGTGTATATATTAGATGAGCCGACAACTGGGCTTCATATGGCTGACATTGAAAATTTTATAAATATAATTGAAGAGATTGTAGATAATGGAAATACAGTTATCATAATTGAACATAATATAGATGTAATTAAAAGAGCGGATTGGATTATCGATATGGGTCTTGAAGGAGGGACAAAAGGTGGCAAAGTAATCTTTGAAGGAACCCCAAAAGAATTGTCTAACGATAAAATATCACTAACAGCAAAATATATAGTATAATAAATAAAATACAATAAATATAGATGATATATGAGTAAATATAATGGGTATATAATATGATAGTTAAGTTTAACAATAATAAATAATATGATAAATATTCAAATTTAATTAAATATAGTGTCAGAAATCCGTTTAAATAGTAAGTTTTTAACGGTTCTGACATTTTTTATTATTTTTATGAAGATTGACAAAGTAGGATTTTCTATTAGTTACTTTTTAGTGCCTACTTGAAAGTTTGATATTATGACCTTAATATGTAATTTATGGAATAATTTATTTAGTGTGGTACGATGAGAGCTATCACTAAACTATAATTTTATAATTTGAATCTTATTAAGTAAAACTCATAAAAAGGAGTGGAAGTAATGCTAAACGATATGCTAACACTATTATCTGAAAGAAGTGATTTTTTTATAAAACTATCCATCGAACATTTGACAATTTCTATTATTTCTATAGTAATTGCAATTGTTTTAGGTGGTATAATTGGTATCGTTGTAAGTGAATTTCATAAGTCTTCTAAGCCAATATTGGGGACTATTAATTTTCTATACACCATACCATCTATTTCTATGTTGGGTTTTTTGATACCATTCTCTGGAATTGGAAATACTACAGCTGTTATTGCTCTTACTATATATGCATTATTACCTATGGTTAGAAATACATATACTGGAATTACTAATGTAGATAAAAATATTCTTGAAGCAGCGAAAGGTATGGGAAGTACAGACTTTCAGATACTATATAAAATAAAACTTCCGCTAGCCTTACCTGTTATTATGTCTGGTATTAGAAATATGGTTATTATGACAATTGCATTGACTGGTATTGCTTCATTTATAGGTGCTGGTGGTCTGGGTGTAGCTATATATAGAGGAATCACAACAAACAACACAGTAATGACAGTCACTGGAAGTATTCTTATTGCTCTATTGGCTTTGTTATTTGATTTCATTCTAGGATTAGTAGAAAGATTTTTACAAAGAAAAAGAAAAAAGAAAAATAGGAAAAAAGTATTTGCCATTCTAGGAAGTCTTATCCTTATAATAACTATCTTTACATCTTACTTCTTTAATTCTGCAAAGGCTCAAACTATTCATATCGCTACAAAACCAATGACTGAACAATATATTCTTGGTGAAATATTGGATATTTTAATTGAAAAAAATACAGATTTGAAAGTAGAAATTACACAAGGTGTAGGCGGAGGAACATCCAATATTCAGCCAGCTATGGGCAATGGAGAATTTGATATTTATCCAGAGTATACAGGTACAGGCTGGAATATGGTACTGAAGAAAAATGAACTATATACTGAAAATATGTTTGAGAAGTTACAATCTGAATATAAAACTAAACTTAAAATGCAGTGGACTGGTATGTATGGTTTTTCTAATAGTTATGCGTTGGCAGTTAGAAAAGAAATTGCAGATAAATATAAACTAAAGAATATTTCAGATTTAAGAGATATATCTTCTAAATTGACATTTGGTGCAGAGTATGATTTTTATGAAAGAGAAGATGGCTATACTCCACTATGTAATACCTATGACTTACACTTTAAAAACACAGTTGATTTAGATATTGGACTTAAATATCAGGCAATCAATGAGGGGAAAATTGATGTAATGCCTATATTTACAACTGATGGACAGTATAGTGTTTCAGATGTTGTAGTCTTAAATGATGATAAAAGCTTTTATCCATCTTATCAATGTGGAAATGTTATTCGTTCAGAGGTGTTAGAGGAACATCCAGAACTTTCAGCAGTATTCCAGATGGTTAAAAATATTTTAACTGATAAAGAAATGGCTAAATTGAATTATGATGTAGAAAATAATAATTTAGAGCCTAGAGAAGTTGCACGCGAGTTTTTGAATAAAAAGGGACTTTTATAATTGGAGGAAATATAATGACACCTATTATACAATTTAAAAATATTGAAAAACGATATAATGATAAAACAATCATAAATAATCTCAATTTAGATATAGAAAAAGGAGAATTTTTAACTGTTATTGGGTCATCTGGAAGTGGAAAAACAACACTTCTAAAAATGATTAATGGTCTGATTTTGCCAGATGGAGGAGATATTTTAATTAACAAAACAGACATTAAAAATGAGGACTTAATTAAATTAAGAAGAAAAATAGGCTATTGTGTTCAGGGAAGTGTTCTTTTTCCTCATATGACTGTTGAAGAAAACATTTCATATGTGCCAAATCTCCTTAATCGAAAAAATAAGTCAGAAATAAAAAATGCTGTAGATAAATGGATGCAAATCGTGGGATTAGCAAATGATATGAAAACAAGATACCCATCTGAATTATCAGGTGGTCAGCAACAGCGTGTAGGGATTGCACGTGCTTTAGCCTCTTCACCAGAAATCTTATTGATGGATGAACCTTTTGGTGCTGTTGATGAAATTACACGAAAACAGCTACAAAAAGAGATAAAAGAAATTCATAAAAAAACAGGAATTACAATTATCTTTATTACACATGATATTTATGAAGCCTTGATTTTAGGTACAAAAACTTTGGTATTGAATCATGGAGTCATTCAACAATATGATACTCCTGAAAATATCTCAAATGCCCCTGCTAATCAATTTGTAGACCAATTACTGAATGTAAAAAAATCTATAACAAGTTATGATGATTTAAAAGAATAAAGTTAATCTAAAAATTAAATTATGATAATACTAAAAAGCTATTGACCTTGAGTTAACTTTAAGTCGTATACTAAAAATGTAAGAATAGTTAAGCAAGGCATAGGAGGTATTAAATATGGATAGAGAAAAAGATTTAGGTACAGGAGCAGTTTTCCCTATTGGGGAAGAAAACAAAGCATTTGCACAGTATTTTACAGGAGAATGTTATTTAAATATGCTTACTACTACTGGTGTGGGAATCGGGAACGTGACTTTTGCTCCTTCTACAATTAATTCATGGCACATACATCATAAGGGTGGACAGATTTTACTTGTAACTGGAGGTAGAGGATATTATCAAGAGTTTGGCAAACCAGCACAGGAATTGCATGCAGGTGATGTAGTTAATATACCACCAGATGTAAAGCACTGGCATGGAGCTGCACCAGATAGTTGGTTTCAGCATCTAGCTGTAGAAGTCCCAGCAGAGGGAGCTTTTAATGAATGGTTGGAGCCTGTATCTGATGAAGACTATGGCAAACTAAAATAAAACATTTATAAACTTATAAACAATAATGAGTGTATATTAGTTAAAATTACTAAATATACACTTTTTTTATTTTGAATTAATAAAAACTTAAGATAATAATAGTTTTTTAGAAAATAAAATTAGTATAATAAAATGGGGAACCCAATGATTTAATGTGTATAAAAAATATGGAGGAAATAAAATGGAAACTATAATGGTTGTAGAAGATGATATTATGCTTAATAATGGTATATGTTTTAACTTACAAAGTGATGGATTTCGAGTTGTACCAGCATATAGTCTAAAAGAAGCTAAAGAAAAATTTGAGAAAGAAAAAATAGATTTAATGATATTAGATGTAAATCTTCCTGATGGAAATGGATTTGACCTGTGCAAAGAAATAAGAACTAGTTCAAAAGTAGGTATTCTATTTTTGACAGCCTGTGATATGGAATCTGATATTGTAAATGGATTTAAGATAGGAGCAGATGATTACATAACAAAGCCATTTAGTATAAATATATTACTACAAAGAATAAAAGCATTGCTTAGAAGATGTAATATTGAAATGCAAGAAGAGGTCTTATTTGAGGGCGAATTTGAATTTAATTTTGCTAATCTGACTGTAAGTAGGAATGGGGAAAATATAATTCTTTCACCCATAGAATATAGAATCGTAAAGAAATTGGTACAACATAAAAATGAAATAGTCACAAGACAAGCATTAATAGATGCCATATGGGACAATGATAGTGAATATATGGAAGAACATGCATTGACTGTAAATATAAATAGATTGAGAAAGAGAATAGACCAGAAGACATCTAAACATAAGTACATAAGGACTATTTATGGAATCGGGTATATGTGGGTTGGTGAACAAGATGGAAAATAATAAAAATTTAAGTAAGAACTATTACAAAAACATTTCTATTATATATTTCATAGTATCATGCCTATCCTTAATAATAATAAGAATGCAAACTAACAAAATTTTATATATGCATCCTGATTTAGCTGAATTTATTGTAAATATTAATTGTATAATTTTAATTTTTATATTTACTATGTTTTTCTTATCACTATTTTTTGTATATAAAATAAGAAAAGACATAGTTGAATTTAGTAGCAATATTATATATAACATAGATGAATTTATATTGGGTAATAAAAATATGCTCTTTGATTTAAATAAAGATACTTTAACTGCCAAAGTTCAAAATAAAATTAAATATATGATAGAGGTTATGGAAGTTAAAAATAGTAAGTATTCAGCGGAAAAAGAAAATATAAAAACTTTGATATCAGATATATCGCATCAAATAAAAATACCAATAGCTAATATATCTATGTATAATGAAACTCTAATGCATAAAGAATTAGATAGAAAGAATCAAGTATTGTTTTTAGAAAACATGCAAAGTCAGGTAAATAAATTGGACTGGTTAGGAAAAGCCCTTATAAAAATTTCTAGATTAGAAACTGGTATTATATCTTTGAATACGACTAAAAGTAGAATAAGTGATACTATTGCAAGCGCATTAAGTGGAGTGTTTTTAAAATTAGAAGAAAAAAATATAGTACTAGAAATTGATTTAGATGATAAAATTGAAGTTTGCCATGATAAAAAATGGACTAGTGAAGCTTTATTTAATATTATAGAAAATGCAGTAAAATATACCCATGAGGGAGGAAAAATAAGTATAAAGGTTGATAAAATGGATATATTCACTAAAATTATCATAAGTGATAATGGAATGGGTGTAGATGAAAGTGAAATAAACAATATATTTAAAAGGTTCTATAGGAGTATAGAAGTTGGAAATATAGAAGGTATTGGAGTGGGATTGTACTTAGCAAGAGAAATTATAAATAAACAGAATGGATATATAAAAGTAGATTCTCAAAAGAATATTGGAACTACGTTTAATGTTTATATGAAAAATTAGACTCAGCATTTATTTAAAATTGAGGATTATAATATATAACTTGAAAATAAAATCAAAAATTCTTAGAAGTAGTGTATATAGTGTTTGTTAGATAACATCATATGCACTATTTTTAGTTTCACTTCAATAAATATCACAAAATATCTCAAAATTGTTATAATTCATATCTAAAATATAACAGTACTGTGAGGATTAGAGAGGTACTTACATGATAATATCTAAGTAAGGAATCAATAAGCATGAAATTTTAATATACAATTAGAAAATATATAAAATAAAGTAAGAGGGAGATATGATTATGAAAATACTGGAGACTAATAATTTAAAAAAATATTATGGTAAGGGTGAAAATATAGTAAAAGCTTTAGATGGAATAAATATAAGTATAAATAGAGGAGAGTTTGTAGCTATAGTAGGGACATCAGGAAGTGGAAAGAGTACCTTGTTACATATGATAGGGGGACTTGATAGAGCAAGTGATGGAAAAGTAATTGTTGATAATAATGATATATTTGTTATGGATGATGAAGAACTTACAATATTTAGAAGACGTAATGTAGGATTTATATTTCAAAATTATAACTTAGTTCCAATACTAAATGTTTATGAAAATATAGTATTACCTATAGAACTTGATGGGTGCAAAATAGATACTAAATATATAGATGAAATAATAGACGTTTTAGGACTAAGTCAAAAAGTGGATGACCTTCCAAATAATCTATCAGGAGGACAGCAACAGAGAGTAGCTATTGCAAGAGCTTTAGCAACAAAACCATCAATAATACTAGCTGATGAACCAACAGGGAACCTAGATAGCAAAACAGAACAAGATGTGTTAGGGCTTCTAAAAGTTACTAGTAGTAAATTTAGCCAAACTATAATTATGATAACTCATAATGAACAAATTGCTCAAATGGCTGACAGAATTATAAGGATTGAGGATGGAAAAGTTGTAAATAGAGGTGAGAACAATGTTACAAAATAACAATAAGGAAATTATAAAAAAATTAAGTGATAGAAGTTTTAAAACGAATAAAATGAGAAATATAGTTTCAGTTCTTGCAATAGTGTTAACTACAGTTTTGTTTACCTCATTGTTTACAGTAGGATATAGTATGTTGGAAGCTTTTAATAATTATCAAACTATGGAATATGGGACAAAGAGCCATGTTCAATTTCAAGATTTAAGTAATAGACAGATTGACATTATAAGAAAAGATAGTTCAGTAGATAAAAACAGTATTGGAATAGTAAAAAACATAGCAAGTTTAAAAAATCCAGAGTTTTCAACGCAGGCAGTGAATTTAACTGTTTATGATAAAAAAAGCCTTGAAAGTGCTGTAAATGTAGAGATGATTGAAGGGAGTTTACCAAAAAATAATGATGAAATAGTCATGCCTACAAAGATATTAGATATGATAGATGTACCTCATAAAATAGGTGCTGAAGTAAGATTAATAATTCCAAAAACTGAAGATGGAGTACTAACTAATGAAAAAGAAACATTCAAATTTAAACTAGTTGGATATTTTGAATACAAAACAGCTATAGCAATACCTCTTCATGATGTATTTACAAGTGAAGCCTTCTATGATAATTACAAGAAAACACATGAGGTAGCTCCTACAAGTGTATCCTTCAATTTTTTTAATGATAAAGATTTGCAGTCTAAATTTGATAAATTAATTGAGAAAATCCAACCTTATTCAGGAAAAGCAACTATAAATCCCATATACTTAAGTAAACAAGCAACTACTTTCAAAGAAGTTGTTAAAAATGTATTGCCAATAATCTTAATTGTAATACTTATACTTTTAAGTGGATATTTATTAATATATAATATTTTTTATATTTCAGTTGTTAAAGATATAAAATATTATGGCTTATTAAAAACAATAGGGACATCACCGTATCAATTAAAAAAATTGATTATTAAACAAGCTAATAGATTATGTATAGTAGCTATACCAATAGGTTTAGTATTGGGATTTTTACTAGGGATGGTATTTGTTCCTCTGGTTGGTAAGTTTATGGAGGGATTAAATAAAACTGCATTTGAATATTTCAATCCGTTAATATTTGTATTTGCTGTTATATTTTCATATGTAACTGTTAGATTGTCATGCAGAAAACCTGCTAAGATTGTAAGTTCTGTATCTCCTATAGACGCTGTAAGATATAGTGATAAAAGTAATAGGATTAAACGTAAGTCTAAAAGTGGGAAACATGGTTCTAAAATTCATAAGATGGCATTTTCAAATATATTTAGAAATAGACGCAAAGCTATTCTAGTTTTAGTTTCTATGTCACTAAGTTGTATAATATTTTTGACTGTATCTGCAATTATAAGTAGTTCTAACCCAGAAAGAGCAGCTGAAGGTATGATGTTAGGGGATATAGAAATACGTCATGGGCTTGCAGATACTGCGAAATTTGAAGATAACGAAGTTGCTCCAATTGATGAAAATCTTATAAAATATATTAAGAATCTTGATGGAGTGAGTAATGTAAGTAAGGTGTACAAGGATTTAAGTTATATAGTTTATGAAGGGGATTTAAAAGATGAAGTATTGACTCAAAAAGTAGATGAAGAATATAAAAAGCAATTTCTTCAAGGCAGAGACCCAGAAGAAATTGCAGAAAATAATGGTTTTTTAGCTTCAGATACAGTTGGATTATCTTCAGGTAGATTATTAAGTAAACTATCAAAAAACAATAATATATATTCTCAAAAGAATTCTAAAATACTGTCAGGTTCTATAGATGAGAAAAAATTTGATGAAGGCGGATATGTAGTAATTAATGGACATGAAGGAAGTAAAATAAAAGCAGGAGATAAAATTAAGTTTAGATATTTAAAAGGAGATACTATAGGGGAAGGATATATAGATAAAGAGTTTAAAGTCATGGCAGTTTTTGATGGTGCACAAAATTTTAATATGGGAATGTACATTAATGAAAATGACTTTAAAAATATGGTTATAAAGCCATATGTAGAAAGTCTGGTAATTGATACAAATGGTGATGTGAAGTCTGTTGAAAATAAAATAAATAATTTGAATAAGAAATACAATAATCCATATACAAAAGTTTATTCAAAAAATATCTATATAGAAGAGGCAAGAGAGAGTCAAAAGGTTATAAAGATTGTAGGTATGAGTGCAGTCTTTATAATAGGATTGATTGGAGTACTAAACTTTATAAATACTATGATAACAAATATAATGTCTCGTAAACAAGAGTTTGCAATGATTGAGGCAGTAGGAATGACAAGAAAACAGCTTCAAAAAATGATAATGCTTGAAGGTTTTTATTATGGGGTGATAATAACTATTGTAAATCTTACTTTTGGAAGTATGGCAACATTTTTAGGATTTAATATTATGAAATTAAGATATTCTGTGTATGCTTATCCAGTAGGAGCACTTATAATAAGTATATTAATAGTATTTTTGATAACATCTATAGTACCTTTAATAGTTTATCATAATGTTTCTAAGGATAGTATTGTTGAAAGAATTAGAGAAGCTGAATAAGTTTATATGTATAGAAAAAAGGGTTCTTATAGGTAAGAGCCCTTTTTAAATGTCAGTTTTGTTATAATGTTTTAATGTTTTATTTTTTTAGTATATCACTTTTGCTTAATCCATTTGATTTACCTAGAGGAGTCCATTGGTGGTTAGCCATAAATTTATATGCAAATCTAGGAAAGTTAGGTGAGATAAAAATAGTATCTTTACTAGAAGTGTTACTATCTATGTTGTTACTAAGTATATTCTTTGATAGTTCTCCTAATAAAGTTTCTAAGCTTTTTTTTGGACCTTTACCTAAAGGAACAGATTTTAATGAACCTATCATTTCTCCAGCACCAATTCCGATTCCTTGAACCCATGTAAAGTTAGCCTTTTTACACCAATTTTCTATCATTTGAATTGCTAAGTGAGTTTGTTGTCCCTCATAGAATCCACAGTTAACTATTGCATATACTGGAATAGATTTTTTATTTTGTTTCTTTGCAAGTTCTTCACATTCCTCTAAAAAACTAATTAAATGAGAAGGAATACCATCTACATAAAGAGGAAATGCAATTATTAACCTATCACAATTAAGTATGGAATCAATAGCTTTAGGATACTTAGATACATTGTCTATTTTAAATGTGAAAATCTCATTATCTTTTTGTATAAGTTTTTCTACCTCAGATAAAAAGTATTGTGAATTATTTTCTTTTACTTTTGGGCTTCCATTTATCATTACTATATTCATAAAGATTCACCTCTTACATCTTGTGGATTTTTAAAAAATGAAACAGAATGTTCCTTCATATTAAGATTTACAGCATTTGCACGTATTAGATTAGTAGCAGTATCTTTTTCAGCATCTGTAATATAATCTCCATAGAATAGAACCTTTAAATTTATCTGTTTTTCATATCTATTCTTATGATGCATTTCATTATTCTTCATTACAAAGTATGGAAGTACATAGCTTATACTTCTATCAAGTATATTTTTAATAAATGGGCTAAAGCCACCATAACAACATCTACTTAGTATAATAAGTTCATCAGAATCAGCTATCAATTTACTCATGTTCCTGTAATAGTCTTTTATGACGCATGTAGTAGGTGTTTTAATCCAACAACCAAAGCAACCAATACACTTATGGATTTCTTCATTGTTTGAAAGTACTTTTATATTGTTATCAAGTTTAGGTAATAAATTATCTAAATCTTTTTCAGTTAAATCATGTATTAAAAGTCTCATAAATTTTACCCCCTTTATATTATGTAGGTTGACTTTTATAATTCTATCCTACAATTTTTTTAATAAATCATTACACCAATTAATTACAAAACTATAATAGTCAACTCCATAAATCATTGTGAAATACATACATGTGTATTGGTCAATACAACAATTTTGTTCCACCTCAGTTTTCTGTGTATCTAATTTATTTAAAAGTAATTCAACTTCAGCTATTAACATTTTTAAGTTTGTTTCAATTATTTCTTTAGGTAAGTACTCATAAAAAAATATGTTAACAAGGTGGTCATGCTTTGTTTTAGAAAATTTAATTGGTTTTTCTAACCACTCGAGAAAGTATGATTTTCCTATATCAGTTATAGAGTATAGTTTTTTTAATTTACCACCATCTATAACTTCGCGATAGCAGATATAACCTTTTTCTTCTAATCTTTTGAGTGCAGGATAAATACTACCAAAACTAGCATCAAAAAAGTATGAAGTACTTTGTGACATTTTTTGTTTTAAATCGTATCCACTTAATTCTTTTTCCATAAGAAATCCTAAAATAATGTATTCTAACATAGTGCCTCCTAGTATCGTTTATGTATATATTGTTTAGTTATATATCGGATTGATATATTAATTATTACAAATAATAGGTAGACTGTCAATATGTTTTTAAATTAAATTTTAAACAGAAATACAGATTATCTCTTAAACACTAGGTTTATTATCAATATCTTAAGTTTTAAGAGTTGAATTTACTATTAATCTACAGCTTACGTAAGAGCTTTGATACGACAATATGATTAAAAGCATATAAATTATTTGAGTAATGCACAAAACCGCAGATTATATATAATTCACTAATTAGTGATATATAACCTGCGGTTTTTCTTCGTTGAATTTATAGCTAACACCCCAGACAGTCAATATATATTGCGAATTATCTGGCTCCAGCTCTATTTTTTTCTTAGATTCGTACGAATGACGATGTTAGATTGCTTTCAAATTTTCTAGTCAGTTAATCATAAAGATAAACTGAAATTTGTGAACTCCATGTTATGCCAATAATAAATTTACTCATTTGATAGCAAAAATAATTTTTTTGTAGTGCTGGCATTTCTAATTGTTACTTTGTTATTAACTGAAGAACTCGCAATTTTATACCACCTTGTTTTTGATAATGTAGCTCTTGGTGCAGACCAAAAAATCACATTCTTATAATAATCAACCTGTTCATATTCTGGTTTGGCTTCTCCAACAGCCTTATATACTTCTTCAATAGTGACAGGTGGAATAGGGAAGATAGCTTGATGTATCACTTCTTCATCAGAATTTATATCCCACCATTTGGGAGTGTTATCCAAAGCTTCCGATAATTCTTTTAGTGAAATGATTACTATAGGGACATCTAACATAAATCTTTCTTCTATCATGGCTTTACATTGGCTACTTATTTCACTTTTATCGTTGTTTTCACTGGAAAAAAGAACATTTCCACTATTGATATAGGTGCTAACATTCAAAAATCCCATATCTTCAAATGCCTCCTTTAATAATGGCATTGACACTTTGTTTTTACCGCTAATGTTTATACCACGTAAAAGAGCAATATATTTTTCCAACCTAAAGAACCTCCATATATTATAAATAATCTTCGCTTCAACTTCTAATCTTCGCTTACCTCCAATGCTTAAATACTACAATCTCAGCATCAGAACCATAACCGCTATACTCAGATACCATGAGATATTTTTCGTCAGCAATAATTCCATAATATCTGTCACTGTCTTTTTTGCAAAGCTGATTTCCAAAATAAATTTGTAAATTTTATTTTATCGAGTACGCCTTATCCACTTAGTGAGTATTTTACAGTGGATAGGCTTACATCTTTTTCACAGGTCTAATGTACTTAAAATACTGTTCTGGGTCATAATAAAAGTACATGATTCTTCCAGGGGTAATATCAGGACAGTAACCCTTACCAGTGTAATCAAAAGTTGCCATAGCCGTTTCAATCTTTTCTTCCACACTGCAATTTTCCTGTTCATAGTTAAACGGGCCATGTTCAAAGATAATATACTCGGCTTCGGGAATATCAATCATAAGCATTTGTGGTGGCAGCTCCCCTTTATAATCAAAAGGAAGTCGTACGCCCCAACACTCTGTACGAAGAATACCCCAATCGCAGAGCCTGCCGTCCGAATCATTCATGTAAGCCATAATCTGACCGCTTCCGCAGTTAGCTTCACTTCCACCATCATCGTCCAATTTACCCTTGATACTGTCGAGCAAACCGCAAATTGTTTCGTGGTCCTGTCCTGGAATAAGGCTTTGCTTTCGCCAAAAATCCCAATACCCGTTACTCTCATTGTTTTTAATGTACAAAAATTTGTGAGCAGGTATGGTTGCGAAATAAATCTTGACACCATCTGTTGATTTAATCATACCTATTTCTCCCAATCCTAAAAAGTAGCGGTCAAAAGGGGTTATTTTTGTACGAAGAACGACTGGCTTAGGATTTTTTCGATATTCACTCGGAGTTACACCATAAGTTCCTTTGAAAGCTCTGGTAAAAGCTTCATGCGATGAAAACCCATAATCAAAAGCAATATCCAATAGACTTTTATCACTGTCCCGAACCTCTTTTAATGCAAAGGCTAATTTTCTATTCCGCAAGTAATCTCTAAACTGTATACCCGATATTTCTTTGAATTTTTTCGTTGTATAAAACTCAGAATATCCCAATTTGCGAGAAAGAAAGCGTAGCGTTAAGACTTCGCCATTGTAATTTTTAATACATTTGTCAATCTCGTCAATGATTATCTGAATTTGTTGTTGCCACTCATACATTTAACTATTCACCTCGTTTCAATCACTCTATATTCATTATAACGAAATAAAGAAGTTATAGCTTGATTTTACTTGCTGTCACTTGATTTTAATTCTATTCATTTATGTATTGTCTAATTTACGATATTATGTTACATCGATATGACAGCTTAAAAGCAGGCTTTAATTTGCCTTGGTGTTAATTTCAACTTTTAATAGTGAAAATGACCGAATAGCTGATAAAATGAAGCTATTTAGATATATAAGAAGATTTAAAGAAATAATCAAAAATTTAGATAAAGTTTACAAAAACTCAACAGGAATTAGGAATTATGGACTATTGACAAAGTATAAATTTAGCAGTAAAATAATTGCATGAGCAAATAGATTATTGCGCTCGCAATTAAAATATAAATAACAATATAAGGAGAAAAGATGAGAGAGCTATTAAAATGGGTTTCCATTATAAATAGATATAACACAAACTATATTGACAGAAAATTGGCTGATATTGGAATTAACAATAGCCAATATTTTTATGTATTACACATATGTAGTAATCCAGGTATTACACAGGATACTATATTTAAAAGAATTCTTGTAAATCCTAGTAACATAACAAGAGCTTTGGCAAACCTAGAAAAAGAAGGATTTATCACTAGAGAGCCAAGTGTTAAAGATAAAAGAACGTGGCATTTGTATCCTACAGAAAAATCTTTGGCATGTTACGATGAAATAATAAAAATAACGAATGGGTATGTAGAAGAATTGTTAAGTTCATTTGAAAAAGAAGAGCAAGAGTTGTTCATGTCAATGTTAAAAAAGACTGCTTTTATAGCCATTGATATGAATGAAGAAGCAAAATTGGAGGCGAAGGAAGATGGAAGAAAAATATAAAGAACCATTGGAGTATGAGAAAGTTTCAAAATTATTGACTAAGTATGCAATACCCAGTATTATAGCGATGTTAGTAAGTGCCTTATATAACATTGTTGACCAAATCTTTATCGGGCAAGGTGTTGGGGTATTAGGTAATGCTGCTACAAATGTTACCTTTCCACTAACAACAATATGTACTGCAATTGCTTTATTGTTAGGTATTGGAGGAGCATCTAAGTGTTCATTAGAATTAGGAGCTAAAAATTCAGAAAAAGCTACAAAAGCAGCAGGAAATTCTATTTGCTTGATGGCTATATTTGGAATAAGTTTATTTATAATAGTATCAATATTTTTAACACCACTGTTAAAATTCTTTGGTTCCACATCAGAAATATTACCTTATGCACACACATATACAAAGATTACATCAATTGGATTGCCATTTCTTATAATGTCTACTGGAATGAGTAAGTTGATACTTGCTGATGGAAAACCAAAAGCTTCTATGTTTTGTATGTTGGTAGGAGCAGTTATCAACACCATTTTAAATCCACTATTCATATTTGTGCTTGATATGGGAATTGCTGGGTCTGCTTTAGCTACTGTTATTGGGCAACTTATATCTTTTGGAATTAGTGTTTATTATGTAATGAATTTTCAACATATTAAATTACATAAGAAGAGTTTTAAATTAGAGAGTATGATTTATAAACATATATTTGCACTAGGTTCAAGTTCATGTTTTAACCAATTAGCAATGACTGTAACACAAATAGTTATGAATAATACACTAGCATATTATGGAGCAATGTCAGTTTATGGAAGTGAGATTCCACTTGCTTGTGTTGGTATCATTATTAAAGTAAATATGATTTTTATATCTATAATTATTGGTATATCACAAGGAATGCAACCAATCATAGGATACAATTATGGGGCTGAAAAATATACTCGTGTAAAAGAAGCTTATAAGATGGCAGTAGGAAGTGCAACTGTTATATCTGTTATTGCATTCTTATGTTTCCAATTATTTCCACGACAAATTACATCTATATTTGGTAATGGGAACGAAACTTACTTTATATTTGCAGAACATTACTTTAGAACTTTCTTGTTATTAACATTTATAAATGGTGTTCAAATAGTATCATCAACTTTCTTTACATCAATTGGGAAATCAGTACTGGGACTTTTTACTTCTTTGACTCGTCAGATTCTGTTTTTAATTCCATTAATAGTGATTTTACCGATGTTTATGGGTATTGATGGAGTAATGTATGCAGGGCCAATAGCTGACGCCGCTGCTGCAATGGTATGTATATATTTTGCAGTTCATGAAATGAAAGCATTGACTATAAAGCAAAATAAAGTGGTGAGTAATCATAAGGAGATTGTAGAGGTATAAGATAATCTTCAATAGTTCTAGTAGTATAGTAAGCAAATTATTTTTTATGGTAAGTAAATTGTTTTTATTGAATTTACTTACCATATTTTGGTTATAAATAGTTATTTATCTCCATTCAGTTACATCATTTAATTTTAATCTAGGTCTTTTTGATGGTTGTTCATCAGGATAACCTAAGGATATTGCTGCAACCAATTGACTATCTGTATCTAACCACTCACATAATTCATGATATGCAAAGTACACATCACAAATCCAAAGACTACCTAGGCCTAACTCTACAGCTGTAAGAGACATATTTTGAATTGCAGCTCCAATTGATTGTATATTTGCCATTTCATAAAAACGTTCTTCAGCAGATAAGTTTTCTAAAGGTGACTTTCCTAACTTGTTTAAAATAAAAATTGTTATGGGAGCTTGTTTCATAATTTCAACAGTATAATTTGCTCCTGCAATATGTTGGCGACTTTCTGGAAGAAGTCCATTGTTATCAATTTCATTTTGAATACCTTTGCTCATAGCTCTAAGCATAGATTCTTTTTCTTTTTCAGTGACAACAATAAATTTCCATGGTTGTCTATTTTTAGATGAAGGTGCATTTATTCCAGCTTCAATTATTTTCTCTATAGTTTCATGTGAAATACTTTGATTTTTATATTTTCTAATGCTACGTCTTTTCGATATAGAATCGCTTATCATTATGGTAACCTCCATTTAGTTTTGTTAATTTTTTCAAGTATGGTTTTTTATTTTAAAGATTATATTAGTTTTAAACATATATTTACATAAAATATGTTTATATAAAATATATTTACGTTATGTTTACATAAAACATATTTGCATATAGAAGAATTGTTTTAATTATTTTATCATTAATTTAGAAAAAAGTCATTGTCTTTAGAAGTAGAGCATAAGAATTCTGGTAAAAATGACACTAAAAATTTAATATAGTTTTATCAAGGTATTAGTACTTATATATTTACATTAAGTGATTAATATACTATAATTATCTAAACATAAACATAAATACTGATGAGGTGATGTAATGAGATTGGATATGGATAATTTGTTGTATATACTAATTTATATGACATTATTAGTATCTATCCTTGGATGCATAATTTACTTTTGTAAAGACCTCTTATATCATAGAGTTAAATATGTTTTGATAAGAAATATATTTATAAATAGATTTACATATTCTGAAAAAAGATTGCCTAAGCATTATATTGTTTTTCAAAAATATGATATTTGGAGGTATTATAGTATATTTTAATTTGAAATGATTCTATTACAGTTCAAGAATTTAAAATAAAAGGAGAGAATAGAATGGATTTCATTTCAAATATACTACAAGAGGTATTAAATATATTATTTAGTTTTACAGGAGATTTTGGGATTGCAATAGTACTTATAACTTTAATAGTAAAGTTGGTACTAATGCCATTGTCATTAAAACAAAGATTTTCTATGAAAAAACAACAAGAATTGGCAGAAAAAATGGAACATATAAAAGAAAAATATAAGGATAATGCTAAAGAACTTGAAAAGCAACTACAGATACACTCTGTAGAAAGTATGAAGAGTATGATTGGGTGTTCCACGATTTTACTACAAATGCCAGTAATATATGCACTGTATCATGTATGTTTAAACATGCCAAAGGGATTTACAACAGTTATAATTCCTTGGATTGCTAATTTAAATACAGCTGATAATTTATTTATACTACCTTGTATATACACATTAACTATGCTAGCTCCAAATTTGATAAATTATATACCATATTTTAAGGTGAATTCTCAAAGAACATTTAATAAACAAACGGTTATAATGACTACTGTAATGAGTCTTATATTAACTGTTAGAACTCCAGTAGCCTTAGGTCTATATTTTATAACAAGTGCAATTTATACATTAATTGAAGAAATTTGTTTTAGAATATATTTTAATCAAAAAAATAAACTAGCATTAAAATAATATAATAAGTATTTTTAAAATTTTTAGCCTGCCAACATGAAGCAAAGTTGGCAGGCTATTTTTATAAATTGGTAGATTATTTTTATAAACATGTTATTTTCTAAAAAACAGTTACAAAATAAATAAATTAATATAAACTAAAATAAAGTTAAAAAGCTGAGGTGATAAAATAATAATGGCTAAAATACTAGTTGTAGAAGATGAAAAAAGAATGCAAGATATTATTGTAGAATATATGCAAAAAGGAGGGTATACTTGCATAACTGCTGATGATGGAGTAGAAGCACTTACAATACTAAAGAATACTGATATAGATTTAATGATATTAGATATTATGATGCCGTATTTAGATGGATTCTCAGTATGTAGAGTTTCACGTGAAATTACTAATATACCTATTATTATGTTGACAGCTAAAGGTGAAGAAGAAGATAAATTAAAAGGCTATGAGTATGGAGCTGATGATTATATAACAAAGCCATTTAGTCCAAAGGTACTATTAGCAAAGGTGACAGCCTTACTTCGTAGGTATACTGTCGATATTCCAAAAAGTTCATTAAGTGTAGGGAAGATATTTATTATACTGAAGTCAAGGCAAGTATATGTAGAAGATAAACTTATTGATTTAACATATAAGGAATTTGAATTATTACGTTTATTTGTGGAAAATCCTAATCAAGTTTTTTCTAGAGATAAACTATTGAATTGTATATGGGGATATGATTTTGAAGGAAATACGCGAACTGTAGATACACACATAAAAACTCTGCGTAAAAAACTTGGTAATGAAGGTCATCATATAGTTACATTAATTCGTTCAGGATATAAGTTTGAGGTTAAATAATGGATAATTTAAGAAAGTTTATAAATAAATTAAAGAATGTAAATATGTCAAATTGGCTTAAGACAAATTTTGGATTATACTCAGTGAGAAAGAAAGTATTTTTTCTTTCTAAATTAGCAGGAGCAACTATTATATTGTTTTATCTTATTGTTGAGGAATTTCCAATAAATAGTAAGTTTGGATTTTGGATTTGGTTTATAGTAATGATTATATTTATTTTAGGTATTGATTTTTTATTGGGAAGGTTTATTTCAGAGCCAATTACCTCTATAAATAAATCTGCAAAGAGTATGTCACAACTAGATTTTTCTAATCCGTGTACTGTTAATACGAATGATGAATTTGGAGAGCTTTCTAGGAGTCTAAATACAATGTCTACAAATTTACAACAGGCTTTGTTAGAACTGGAAGATGCAAATATCCAACTTGAAAAAGATGTAAATAAGGAAAGAATGTTATTAGAGCAAAGAAAGGAATTAGTGGACACAATTTCACATGAAATGAAAACACCACTTGGTATTATTCGTGCCTATACAGAGGGTCTTATGGATGAAGTTGATGAAGAGAAGAAGAAGCTTTATATGAACATCATTATAGAAGAAACTGATAGAATGAACAATATGATTGTATCTTTATTGGATTTATCTGCTTTAGAAGCAGGAGTCTCTAAACTCAATCCAGAGCGTTTTGATTTTATAGAATTTGTTGAAACTGTAGCAGGGCGTCTATTAATTGATGTTCCAGATATTGATTTTTATTTTACTTATGATTTGCCAGAAAATAAAGTTTTTGTTGTTGTAGATAAAATGAGAATGGAGCAAGTAGTAGAAAATTTAATTATCAATGCAAAAAAGCATGTTAAATATAATGGCAATTTAGACTTATCTGTTATATGCTGTAATGATTTACTTGTTTTTAAGATTTATAATGATGGTAAGACTATAGATTTAGATGAGATTCCAAAGATTTGGTCTAAATTTTATCGTAGTACTGAATCTCAAAGAAAAGGTGGTTCTGGTCTAGGGCTTGCTATTGTTTCACAAATACTTACAATGCAAGGTTTAAAATATGGAGTTAAAAATCGTGATAAAGGAGTAGAGTTTTATTTTATGATTCCAGTTGATGATGAGTGAAGAATAGCTTATAAATCATAAAAGATAAAAAATAAAAATACCTAATAAAAAAAATTAATAAAAAGTCTTGATGAAAAGTATTTAATAAAAAGTCCTGTTTTCTTGGTGAAAACAGGACTTTTTATTATTTCACTTCGATTTCACAAGAGAGACACTTTGATTTCACTTAATGGCAATAAAATAAGTTAAAGAAATAAATAAAACATAATCACTAAGTAAAACAGGAGGGTGAGGTATTTGTGAAATGGTATACGTGGTTAATTATTGTATTAATAGTTTTAATTTCTATTCCATTTAAAGTTAAATTTATAAAATGGTGGGATAGACGACAAAAATAAAAAAAGAACAAGGAGGATTATGATATATGATAAAAGTCAAAGAACTGACATTCTCTTATGGAAAAGATAAACAGATATTACATGGACTTGATTTTGATGTAAAAGAAGGTGAGATATTTGGATTTCTTGGACCTAATGGTTCAGGAAAATCCACAACACAAAAAATTTTAAATGGAGTTTTAAAAGGGTATGGTGGTCAAGTGTCTCTTTTTGGCAAAGAAGTTGAAGAATATACAGACTCTTTATATCAAAAGATTGGTGTCCTATTTGAGTTTCCATATTTATATACAAATTTAAGTGCAATTGACAACCTTGAATATTTTTCATCTTTTTATCCTAAGAGACAGAGAAGAGATATAGGTGAGATTTTAGATTTGTTAGAGTTTAAGAAAGAGTTCATAAACAAGCCTGTATCATCTTATTCAAAAGGAATGAAACAACGTATCAGCATGGCAAGGGCATTGATAAGTAATCCAAAACTGTTGTTTTTAGATGAGCCTACTAGTGGGCTTGACCCATCTGGAGCTGTATTGTTCCGTAAAATTATTGAAGAGGAACGAAAAAAAGGAACAACTATATTTTTAACTACTCATAATATGTTGGATGCTGATTTAATGTGTAATAGAGTAGCTTTCATTGCAGATGGCAAAATCATAGCAATAGATAGCCCTAAAAATCTAAAGGTGAAAAACAGTAATAATAAGGTTGAAGTTGAGTTTATACATCATGGTAAACGAGAGGTTAAGAGTTTAGATATAGAGGAATTGGAATCTGGTATGACTTTTGAGTATGATGAAATAGTGAGTGTGCATTCAAAAGAACCGACCTTAGAAGAAATTTTTATTAAATATACAGGAAGGATGTTATATTGATGTATTCTAAATTTTTTACTTTAATGAAAAAAGATTTACGGATGATTATTTATGGCAAATTCTTTATATTAGCATTTTCATCTCTTATACTTTATTCATGCTATATTAATTTTGGCTATATAAAATTTATGGATGAAGATTCCTATCACAATAGTGTTTATATGTACGAACCAGAGAATACAAGTGTGTATGAATCTCCATTAATTCATCCTGTTTCTTCTATTGATGAATTAAAATCAAAACTATCTGAAGATACAAATGCAGTTGGGATTGATGCTAGTGGGAATAGAGCAAAAGTAATTTTGCATGAAAGTCTTGAAAGAGTTGATAATTATAGAGCTGATTATGCATTGTCCTTGTTACTATCAGAAAAAGATAATGATGTAAAAACATCAGGAAAAGATGAAGTAATTCAAATCGATGATAAAGAGACATCTGAGATGAAACTACGAAAAGAAATGACTTGTGAGATTTTGTTTTTTGAAATTGTAGCAATTGGATTTTTAGGTATTGCTTCTTTACTATTTAAAGAAAAGCAAATGGGTGTAATGCGCATAACAGGTATTTTGCCTGTAAAAAGAAGTCTTTTTATATTATCAAAAGTATCTATATTTCTGATATGTGACCTATGTTTTACAGTGCTTTTGTTAATAATTAATGTTGGATTGTTTGAAGGAATAAAAATACTCCCTCAGGTACTAGTTCAAACTGGAATTTTATCCATAATTATGTCTTTAGTTGGATTTGGATGTTCAATGTTATTAAAGGATTTCAAACAATTCTCTCTTGCATATCTTTTAGTTGCAGTGTTTATAACTACACCTGTGTTTTTATCTGCAAATACATCTTTTGAAATAAGTTGGATTAAATATCACCCTTTTTATCATGTTTATAATGAGTTAAAAAATGCTTTTTTTATAAGTTTCTCAAGTGAAATTAGTTATTTTATTGCATGCTTTCTGACAATAATAGTTCTTTTTTTACTTGTTAAATATGTTTTTGATAAAGAATTGATTAGGGAGGGGTAGTGTTGATGGGATTACGATATCAGTTGAAGAGTATAAGAAAAGATAAAATGTGCATAATTTCCTTCTTTTTACCAATTGTTATGGCTATTTTAATAAATCTTGTTGGAACTATTGATATATCCTCAATAGGAGAGTTGCAATTTGGGACAATAAAAAACAACCTTTCTACACAAACAGAGCAATGGCTAAGTAGATATGGGTCAGTGAAACAATATAAAACTAAGAATCATTTAATAAGTGAAGTTAAAAACATTAAAACAAATACAATTGGGGTTATTAGTAATGGTGAGGGGATTCAAACTATACTTTATGGAAATGAGATTAATGCTATAAAAAATGTAGCAAAGATGTTACCTAAAATTTTTATACTAAAGGGAAATTTAGAAAATATTGAGGTTACAATACTACCTAAAGATAATGTGTTAAAAGAATTTCAAAATATTTTTATTGCTATGATTCTAATTACAGCTATGTTTATGGGATGTACTTTTAATGCAATGAATATCATATCTGAAAAAGAAGATGGAATTTCATTTATCAATGAAATCTTACCACAAACTAGGAGTCAATATATTATTCAGAAAATATTTATAGGTTTTCTATGTGGGTGTCTATCTTCAATTGTAACTGTATTTATATGTCTAAGGATTTCAATATTAGATATGGTAATGATGTTGTTACTTATCATATTTTCGACATTTATATCATCACTAATAGGTTTATTTATTGGTAAACTATCAGAAGGTCTTATGGTAGGGATTATTTATATTAAGCTAATAATGATTTTATTTATAGGGACTCCATTATTGGTATACATTTTAGGCGTTGATATTAGAGGAATAGGCAATTTATGTTATATAATGCCATCGATAGCAACATTTAAAGGAATTATGGAAATTATTGATGGAAATGTTACTGTTATAAAAGAAGTTGTAGTTTTAGTGGGACATTGTATTGTATGGTTTTTGCTGTATATGACTTTAGATAAGAAAAAAATCTATTTTTTAGTAGATAATTAAATCTAATTGCTTGATATACTTATATTATATGTTTATTATATGATTAAGATGGATAGATAATTTGATTATAAAGACTTATGATAAGTGAAAGTATCTTATTAAAATGATTTTTTATAATGATACTGTTCAAAAACTTCATGATTCCAATAATTAGAGTTGTTCAAGAATTAAGAATACTATAGAAAGGGATAATATATTATGAAAATGCCCAATAAGATTGAAAATATTATGCTCGCCCCTTGTGGTATGAATTGTAAAGTCTGTTATAAACATTGTTATTCAAAGAAACCTTGTCAGGGATGTTATGTAAGTGATTTGGGGAAACCAGAACATTGCAGAACGTGTAAGATAAAAGAGTGTGCAAAGATAGAAAAGATTACATATTGTTTTGAGTGTGAAAAATTTCCATGCAAATTGGTCAAAAACTTGGAAAAAAGCTACAATAAAAGATACGAAGAGAGCCTTATAAAAAATAGTCTTTTAGCGAAAGAGTCTGGAATAAGTACTTTTATGGAAGAAGAATTAAAAAAATGGACTTGTGTTTATTGTGGTGGAATTATTTCTTTACATGACTCTGAATGTTCTGAGTGTCATGCTAAAAAGGAATCAAAATAATAATAAACTTATTGGCATATTACTTTTCTCCGTTTCATTTAATCTTTGATGTAAATGAAACGGAGATTATAAAATTTGAACTAGGCTAATTAAAACTATCTTAGTGTATTACTATCTTAGTGTATTATGTATAAAAAACAAAATAGAAGAATTAAAATTATCCTAGGATATTATTTAGTTTCTTTAGTGCATTACTTAATTTCTATAGTATATTACTTAGTTTCCTTTGATTTAAAGATACCTTGTGCATAAAATTGCCTTGAGTAAGGAATAGATAAAGCAAAAAATGCAATTATTACGCCTGAAACAATAATCAAACTGTTAATAGATAATATATCAGCGAGTGGTCCAAAAAGTACCATCCCAAGAGGTATAAGACCAGTATATATAATAGTAGGTAAGCCCAATACACGACCTTGCATTTCTGGTACTACATGTTCTTGCAACATGGTCATAGCTGTTGCTTGAATAATTGGAATTGAAAAACTGGTAAAAAACATAAATATAAAAAATTGCCAAGCTTGTGTAACAGACCCCAAAATAATGGAAAAGATGGCGTAAGATAACATTGACAAGAAAAATGTCTTATTTCGATTTTTAAAGCCACCAAATATTCCTATAACTAATCCGCCTAAAACCATACCTGCAAAGCCAATCATTTCAATAATAGATAGATAAACATAGCCTTTACCAAATGTACGCTCAATCAATAATCCTATAAGAAAGCCTGATGGTACACAAAGAAAAATGAAAGCTCCATAAGTAAAAACTACTTTTCTAATAAATTTATCCGAAAAAGAGTATTTTATTCCAGATATCATGTCTGTTAAAAATGATACTTTTTCAGTCTGTTTTACTATATTATGTTTAGGGATTTTAATGAAGCAAAGTAATACAATAGCTATAATTGCAGTAATGATATCAATTAAAAGTACCTGAGATATTTTATTGCCTAGACCAAGAATCGCTGCAGCTACAACAGGAACTATAAATTGTACTATAGATTGAAGACTGCCATTTATACCATTAAAACGCATTAAGTGTTCTTCTGGTACAAGTTGAGGAATCATTGCATTTACAGCAGGTGTCTGTACACCACTTCCTAAAGAACGAATAATGGATACGACTGCAATTGCGATTAATTCATTTTCTCCTTTAATTCCTGACATCATAAGCAGAAGTAGTATCAGTGTAGAAGCAGCGATTATGGCATCAGATATAATGATGAGTATTTTTCGATTGTAGTAATCTGCCCATACTCCTGCAAAAAAAGATATTAGCATTTGTGGTATGAAGGAGCATACGGTTAAAATTGTTACCCATAGGCCTGATGATGTTTGAAGTGTGATATACCATATCATTGCCATCTGTACAAGTGATGAACCAAATAGGGAAATATATTGGCTCACTAAAAAGGTAATGATTTTTTTCTTCCATGTAAAATGAGTATTTTTGTTTTCCATTCTATTCCTCCTTTGATTTGTGTGTTTAATTTTTCTCGCTCTTAAGAATAACACACAAATCAAAGTATGGAGTTAGAGTGGAGGGTTAAGAAAATTGTTCTTTCATGCTTTGAAGATGAGATTTCATTGCTTTTGCGTTATATTCTGCCTCTTTCAATGAGGTTATCAATTTGTCACATACTGAGATGATTTCATCGTCATCTTTTGGAGTGTCAATAACAGTTTTAATATTAGCATTGGGATTACAAGACAAAGCATTTAACATTCTTAAAATAGCTGAAAGAGAATAGCTTGCACAACGTAATGAATTAATAATTTTAAGTCGTTTTATATCTTCATCAGTATATACACGATAACCATTTTGTTTTCTTTTTACTTTTAACAACCCGTTCATTTCCCAATTTCTTAAAGTGTCTATTGTGACATTTAGGTGTTCTGCGGTTTCTTTTCTAGTTAAAAATAACTTGTCTGTTTCATGTGTGTTTCCTTTTAAAATCTCTGTAACAATAGTGATTGCTTCTTCAGCATTTGATTTTTCTATTTCTAATTGTTGTAAGTAATGACTCACAAGACAAATAGCTTTGTCAAAATCTTTATTTGCTGATGTTCTGACAATCTCAACTGCATTTTTTCTCAATCCTCTTTGTGTAACTTCAATTTTTAAGGCTGTACGAGCAAATTTAAACTGCTCTATATGAAAATCGTTAAAGATACGGTAGCCATTAGGATTACGTTTAGGTTTAGGTATTAGTTCAAGTTCTTCATATAAACGTACTGTATTAGGATGTATACCAATTAAATCTGCTATTTCTGATGTCGTGTAGGTATTCATTTATATTCAACTCCTCTTGTATATATAGCATCAACAATAATATCACTAAACTAAAGTCTGGTGTTATAGTGGAGGGTTGTTATAATCATTCTATATACAACTATTCTATTATAGAAGTAAGTATATGTTTTTTAATAAACTGCCATCTATCACGAGGTTTAAAAACTATCTTAGATGGTATTGCTATCACCAAGTCATAATGTGGTATACAACAGATAGCATTTCCTCCAGCTCCCATTGCTGAGTACCAAAGAACTCCATCTTCTTCACATAGCCACCATAGATAACCATACTCATTGGAATTCATTTTAGTTGATTCTTCAATCCATGATTTAGATATAATACGTTTATTATTCCAAATACCATCATTTAAATACAGAGAACCAAATCGTAACATATCTCTGGCACTCAATGTAAGTCCCCAGCCACCTGTAGTATTACCTTGTCTATCTTTTGCCCAACCTTTAAGGTTTTTTCCAAACAAATCTTCAAAGCCAAAATCTTTTATATCATAATCTGGTATTTCTCTCATACCAATAGGTTTGAATAGATGTTCATTAGCAAATTCACGAGCACACTTTCCTGTGGTATTTGTAATAATAGCTGAAAGTAGATGAACTCCAGCTGAAGAATATTTGAAAGTTCCAATATTTTTGTTTTGACCAAGTTGATTTAGGGTGTATTTTACCCAATCTCGTTGCTTAGAAAGCCTCTCCAATGACTCAGTTGTATTTTTAAAAGGGTATGGTGCAGTCATTGTAAGCAAATGGCATATAGTTACTGCTTTTTTGTATATATCAGCAGGGCTACAATTATATTCAGGGAAAAAATCAACAACTTTTTGCTCAACATCCTTTATATAACCCTTGTCTATTGCGATACCAATTAAGGCTGATATGATACTTTTTGTGACAGATGCAACATGAAAAGTATCGTCAGCATTATAACCATTATAATATTTTTCAAAGACGATATTTCCTCTTCTTGCTATGATTATTGCGTTTATATTGCTATATTGTGAGATTATTAAAGGTTCAAGTTGTGAAAGTTTTTTTGAATCCATTCCAACACTTAAAGGGTCTATATTTTCAAATTTCAAATCTAAGCAGTAGTCTTTATCCATTATAAATACCTCCCTGTTATAGACTTTGAGTTTTCTTTTAGTTGTTGAGGAGAACCCTCTGCAATGATATATCCGCCTTTGTCTCCACCTTCTGGACCAAGTTCAATAATCCAATCACAAGTATTTAGAACTTCTATATCATGTTCAACAACAATTACAGAATTTCCATTTTCGACTAGTTCATCCAACAATTGAATTAGTTTAGCAGTATCATATAAACTTAAACCAGTAGTGGGTTCATCCAATACATAGAGAATATTGCCTTTTCGCTTTTTGCCAATCTCTTTTGCAAGCTTGATTCTTTGAGATTCGCCACCACTTAAAGTAGGGGTAGGTTGACCTAGCTTTATATAACCCATACCGATTTGTTCTAGTACTTTTAAGTGTGAAACAATATTTGGAGTATCTTCGAAAAAACTAACAGCTTCGGATACACTCATATTTAGGACATCATAGATATTTTTATTCTTATATTTAATGGATAGGGATTCATCATTAAATCTTTTTCCATGACACTCATTACATATACTGTCCATACTTAAATTATTTCCCAACCAGATTTTTTCATATCCGCTACCACTACATTTAGAACAAGCACCCTTTGAATTGAATGAAAAATGTCCAGCAGTGAAATTTTGTTTTATTGATTCTGGTTGACCTGCAAATAAAACACGTATCTTATCCCATATACCAATATAAGATGCAGGTGTTGAGTTCATATTTCTACCAATAGGAGTTTGAGATATTTCTGAATATCCAGAGATATATTGTGTACCACTTAATTTATCTGCAATAGTTTCTACAATTGCATAATCATCCTCATCACTTACTTCATTTTCCTTAATAGTCGCTTTATTATTATTTGGTTGATTATTGAAGTAACTTCTAAGAAGAGGTAGCAATGTATCTGATATAAGGGAACTTTTTCCACTGCCAGATTTTCCAGCTATTCCAATCATAGCACCTAAAGGTAATGATGCAGTAACGTTTTTAAGATTATTCGTACTTGCATTTTGAACAACTATACAAGGCATTTTTTCAATATCCGTAATATTTTTAGATGCTGTTCTAGTAGGCATGGAGTATTTTCCTGATATATATTGTCCAGTAATTGACTCATTTGATTTAAGCAGACCTTCTAAATCGCCTTGATATATTAACTGTCCACCTTCAACACCAGCTTTTGGCCCTATATCAATAATATGTTCTGCCATATTAATTGTATTTTTATCGTGTTCAACTACAATGACAGTGTTACCTAAATCTTTTAAATCTTTAATGGATTTTAGAATATCGATTTTTTCAGATTCATGTAATCCCGCAGTTGGTTCGTCAAGTACGTAAATTAATGAATCCATCTCTGAATCAAGGTGAGAATTTAAAAATAGTCTTTGTATTTCTCCACCACTTAAAGTTGACATCTCTCTGTACAAGGACAGATGACCTAGTCTTGATTTTATTAGATTGTTTGTCTTAATCAAAATATCATTTATTAATTTTTTGCCTAGAGTAGTTAGTTTGTTTTGATTTAATAAGGATTTTAGGAATTCATGAACTTCTAAAATGCTCATTTTTCCAAGTTCGCCAATATGCTTTCCATTTAATAAAACTTGGCGTGCTTCTTCACCAATTTTAAAACCATTGCACTCAGAACAAGTAGTCATGCTATAAATACCATTTAAGTCTTCACCTCTTTGGTGACGACCATGAAGTACTTTTGCTAAACAAGAACTTCGTTTTCCATTTTCATAATGGCCATAGAGTACCTCGTTTTGTACTTCCTCAGGCAATTGTAAGAATGGTATCTCTAAATAATCTTTGAACTTTTTAGATAGAACTCTCAAATATCCTGGTGTAATTTGGGCTCTATCTAAAACTTTTTTTAGGGTAGTGTGCTTATCCAAGATAAGTTTTTCAATATTAATTTCAAAGTATGCTCCACGTCCAGAACACTTTACACACATTCCATCTGAAGATGTATATGAAAAATAACTTGGTCTTAATCGTTCTTCTTTATTACCACAATTATTACAAATAAGATTATTGTCTACAGGAGTGTTACACGCAGAACATAGTACTTGTCCTTCTCCTGCATATAATAGTGTAAGCATACTAATAATATTGGTTCTAGTACCTACTGTTGAACGAGGATTACTCTGACGAATGATATTTTGTTTAACAGCTATAGTAGGAGCTAATCCTTGAATGTTATCGAATTTATTCTCATTATCAATGCCTGAAAGTATGCCTAAGGACTGTAAGTACTGTTTACGCCCTTCCTCAAATACAATATCAAACATAAGACTGGACTTACCTGAACCACTGACACCTGTTGCAACTACAAGCTTATTTTTGGGGATAGAGATATCTATATTTTTTAGGTTATGAATTTTTGCTCCTTTAATTTTTATTTCTTTCATTAATTCACCTCATTTTATTAATTTTATCAAACTATAAAATTGGGATGTTTTAATCCTTAATATAAGAAGAGGTTAAGCGAAATCATAGTATTAAAAAGGCTCTATAGGTAAATATATATCAACTATATGTTTATTTTGTGGGTGAGTATTTGGGTCATTAAGGTATACTTCAAAAGGGAAAGAATTACGTAATTTATGCTCATCATTTGATAGCCATTCATTATACATAAAATCCCAAGCATCACTATATTCATTTTGAAAAATACTAAAATGCCCCACAAGATATTTACCAGAAGGTATTGTCATATTACCAAGGTCGCTATTTTCTTTGACAACAATATTATTTGGAATTGTCATACAAATACTAGTCCTCAAATGATGTTCTTGTGTAAATTGAGGATTATCATGATAAATAGCTAATATATTTGTCTTTTCAAGTTCAACTAGATTCTGCTCATTTGCATATTCAAAGAGTTTTTCTACAATCTTTGGAAAATGACTAGCTAAATTTCCATATGACCCAGTGTATCTAATATAAGCTGTATTTACATTATCAAGTTCTAAGATTTCAATTTCTCCTTTAACCTCTCTATTATTTTTAGATTTAAGTTTTGATATGTATCTATTATACTGAGAAATTTTATATGGTTCTTTGCAATTCTTGCTATAATTATTTCTATATTTTATAGGGCTTATCTTATAGTAATTTTTGAATGCTCGTGAAAAAACCGCGGAATCAGTAAAACCAAAATAATGTGCAATATCAGTAATTGTCATGTCAGTACGATGAATAAGAAAAGACGTGGCTCCTTCTAGTTTTAACCTACTTACATACTGTGATAATGTTTCTTTTTCTATCGCTTTGAAAATCCTATGAAAATGAAACTTTGAAAAACCTGCTATATTAGAGAGCTCTTCAAGAGAAAGAGAATCATACAAATGCTCTTCTATATAGTCCTGTACTTTGCAAATACTACGTAAGTATTCTTTTTTACTTTGGGAATCAGTCATAAGTATACCTCCTTATTACAAAAATATATATTTTAAATATCCTTATTTATAGTAAATAAAGCGTTGAGTATGTGAGATTTAAAGTAAACAAAATGTTAAATAGATTTTTTATTAGGAATTTTTCTTATATATAATAACAATTTATATTATAAGAGAATTAGTATCTTACTTTGTAACACTTAGTATAACATAATGATATATTTTTCGATTGTATATTTGGTTATATATTTATATAAAGTTAGAGACTATAACATGGACAAAAACTTAATATCTAGTATGGCTGTAAATTTTGATACTGAGAACTATATATCAATTTTAAGAAAATATTTATAAACCAAGAAAATATTTATATTAAAAAAATTATTAAATTTATTGTTTAAATAAAAAAGTTAAATCTCATCTATTAACATAATGCCTTTAAAACTTTAAAATGAAAAATATAGAAGAATGATTTTTAATAAAATATAATCATCTAATAAATTATTAAGAAATACAAAAATATTTACAAACAACTATTTATTTGAATTGGGGGAATAAGAATATGAACAATGGTTTTTATCAATTAAATTCAGCAGTATTATATTTTAACGAGCGAAGTGATGTAAATAAAATAAGGTTTAATCACTATATAATGAGAAAAGAAAATATACAAAGATTAAAGGGAACTTTACCAAGGGGACAGTTTCAGATGACCGTAAGAAAGGCTGCATCTGACCTTGATTTATCAATATCTACAATAAGTAGGCTTGTAAATGAGTTTATAGATTTAGGAATATTGAGACTAATAAGTCGAGGAGTGAAGGGAAATTGTTGCTCTGTATATAGTTATATATGTTCTGAAAGTAGTGATACAGGTGTAATAAAGAAACGTAGAAGTTTTTTTGAAGATATCTTGGAAAATATTAATGAAACAAATAATAGTAGCCAAAAGGTATCAAAATATGAATATAAGTATAAGAAAGATAAAGTCAGTGATATCAATATGTACAGTTATATGGATAAAGAGTATAGAACATGGGGTTATGACCCAGAACTTCATACTGTAGATGAAACAGAAGATGTAACAAAGAAAAAAGAATTATTAAAAAAAAATTTAAAAAAAGAGTTATTAAAAAAGAGTTATTAAAAAAGAATTCCAAGAAAAATACTGATGTGGAAGAGGATGACTATTATATAGAAAGTATTTATGAAAATATTATAAAAAAATTAAATAAAGAATCAGGGGAAAGTTTTAGGTTTGATTCAGAAACAGCCAACAAACTTATAGCTGAAAGAAGAAAAGAAGGTCACAGATTAGAAGATTTTTATAAAGTTATAGAATCAAGAGTTAAGAACTGGAAGGATACTCCTATGCTAGTGGATATAAAACCAGAGACTCTGTTTGGTCAAGAATTCAAGACTTATTTAAATGAAAAGTGATTATAATGGTGAAGAGATATACTAGAATAGATATTACAAAAAATCTAAAATTCAGATATAGTTTATGTTCAGATATGTTATATGTATAGAAAATAGGATTGTTAGTATTAAATAGAATTGTTAGTATTAAATAGAATTGTTAATATTAAATAGGATTCTTAGTGTTATTGATAATAAAAAATATTACTGGAATTTTTAAAATTCCAGTAATATAAAATAAGAAACTTTTTATAAACTGTATAATTAGAACCATATACTATATTGTATCAACTTCATATTCTAATATTTTTCCAGTGATTGCACTGATTGTTATATCATATTCGTTGCTTCCTTTTATTATTTCGCCTTCATATTCTTTATCATCTTCATCGTATTCAAATTTTACTATTTTACCACCAGGTACTTTATTTAGCATTATTGACTTAGCTTTTTCAATGCTAATTATAGATTTATTGTTATTAGCATTAGAATCACTATTATTTTGATTATTATCAGAATCATCATAATCATTATCATCAGAATCGTCATCCATATCAATATCTATAATTCTTCCATCAAATGCATTTATTTCTATTTCATATGTTTTATTATCTTTTACAACTTTAGCCTCATATTCATTATCGTCAGCATCATATTTACAGTACATTAAATTACCATTAGGAATAGCATCTAGGATTATAGATTTAGCTTTATCTAAAGATATATTTTTTACATTTAAGTTATCGTTATTTATATCATCATCTTTTTCAATTTCTATTATTTTACCAGAGTATGCATCTATTTCTACTTCATATACAATATTATCCTTTATAACCTTACTGTCGTATTTGTTATCATCGTGGTCGTAGTAACAAACTAAAACATTACTTCCTGGAACAGCTTGCTTTAATATTTCTTTAGCTTCAATTAAAGATATTTTTTTAGTTTTATTTCTTATATCGACATCTTTTAGTTTTAAGATATCCTCAAAGGCTTTTTGGTTATCACCTCCGCCAACTTGTGTTACTTCTTTTATGTCTTTATTTTTAATAAAATCTTTTTGGCTGTTTGCAAGAGTACCATTAGATATTATTACAGGAGAATTTTCTTTGGCTGCCAATACTCCTATTGATAATGCGTCTACTAGTGCATTTTCTTTGTTCATACCATCTTTAGTAACAAATACATTTTTTATGCTTTTGTTTTTATAAAATTGCTCAATAATTTTGGCATTAGTATTGTTTCTATCTGAACCACTGATTCTCTCTTTATTTGGATATTTTTTTACTGTATTGTCTGATAAAATCTTATTTCCTCCAACTATATAAGATTTTTTTATAGACCTATTATTTAAGAAATTTATACTGCTATTATTGCTGTTTTCCTCAGATACTAGTATTATAGGCATATTATGTATTGCTGATGGAGAAGCTATGCTAACTGCATCAGATAACCCCTTTAATCCATTTACAACTGCTACATTTTCTACTTTTTTTATCTTATCTATTTCTTTAAGTACATTTGTAGACATTTCATAGATATTATTTCCTACTATTTTATTTACTTTTATGTTAAGTGATTTTATTTCATTTTCTACTTTATTGGATATACTATTTCCACTGTCCACTATATATACATTATCTACTCCAAGTCTTTTAAGTTCAGTTTTAGTTGAACTTTCTATGCTATTATTATTTACTAAAAGTATAGGAGCATTTTTTAATTTAGCAAAAGGATTTGCACAAAGTGCGCTTTGAATAGAGTTACCATTGACTATAATTGCTGTTTTTGATTGAACCCACCCTACTTTACTCACTTCTACAGCCGTTTCATATCTTGTTTTACCTATTAATCTTTCTTGTTTTGTTAAGTTGTTTGCAAATATTACTGAAGAGCTAGAAAAAAACAGCATACCTGCCACTAATATAGCTAAGTTTTTCTTATTCATATTTTTTACCTCACAATCCTTATATTTTCTTATTTAGTATGAACTAGTAAAATATAATCTTAAAATCAAGTTACTATTAAATGTAACATTTTAAAAATAACAGATAAGATTATTCAATATAAAGTTTTTATTTTCTTATTTAACATTGTATCATAAATACTTGGGAAAATGTTTCTAACCTTGAATATATGTAAATCAGTATGGATTACTTTTATCATTTGATAAATAGGTTTTGCCCATTGTTTAATATGTTCTAAAACAGGTAAAAAGCTTATTCCTAAATCTGTTAGGGAATATTCTACTTTGGGTGAAATTTCTTGATAAATTTTCATAGTATTTAATTAAAAAATAAAAAAAACTATTGACTTGAAGTTAACTCTAAGTAGTAAAGTATAATTATAGAAAGTTTATAAGTATTTAAAAGAATAAGTTAAAGTAGAGAATACTTAAAGGGGGAAGCAGGACAATGGAACAAAAAAAATTAGGATTTGGATTAATGCGTTTACCAGTAAAAGATGAAAATGATGCTACAAGTATTGATATGGATTACTTAAATAAGATGGTTGATACTTTTTTAGAGAGAGGATTTACATATTTTGATACAGCATATGTATACCATATGGGTAAAAGTGAAATAGCACTTAGAGAATCTCTAGTAAAGAGACATAAAAGAGAAAGTTTTACTGTAGCTACAAAACTGCCACTAATGGCTTTGAAAGCAAAAGAAGAGCAGGAACCTATTTTTAATGAACAGTTAGAAAAATGTGGTGTAGATTATTTTGATTATTATCTTTTACATAATATAGGTGTATCACATTATGAGGTAGCCAAGAAATTTGACAGCTTTAAGTTTATTGAAGAAAAGAAAAAAGAAGGAAAAATAAAAAATATTGGTTTTTCTTTTCATGATAGTGCAGAACTATTAGACAAAGTATTGAATGAACATCCAGAAGTAGATTTTGTTCAGTTACAGATTAACTATTTGGATTGGGATAATGAAAGCATACAATCTAGAAAATGTTATGAAGTAGCAACAAAACACAATAAACCTGTTATCGTTATGGAACCAGTAAAAGGTGGTACACTAGCAAAAATACCAGAAAGAGCCGAAAAATTATTTAATGATTACAATCCAGATATGTCAGTGCCATCATGGGCAATTCGTTTTGCAGCAAGTAAAGATAATGTCATGATGGTTTTAAGTGGAATGTCAAATATGGAACAACTATTAGATAACACAGGATATATGCAAAATTTTGAACCATTTGTACAGAAAGAATATGATGTTATAGATGAAGCAGTAGAAATTATAAATGAAGCAATTGCAGTTCCATGTACTGCTTGCCAATATTGTGTAGAAGGATGTCCAAAAAATATTGCTATTCCAAACTATTTTGCTTTATACAATGCAGAAAAGCAAGCTCTTAATACTGGATTTTCAACACAAATGGTTTACTATAATAACTACACTAAAACTTATGGAAAAGCGTCAGATTGTATTGGATGTAAACAGTGTGAGAAAAATTGTCCACAACACATTAAAATTGTAGACTCTTTAAAGAATGTAGCAGAAATATTTGAAAAATAATTGTTACCATAAAATAATTAATGTTATACGGAAAAATTGAAGTTAATGAAATATAAGTAAAATAATTAATGATATATAGAAAAGTTGAAATTGATGAAATGTCAGTCAAACTGTTTAATCGAATTTTAAATTATACACTATCAAGAAAGGAGGAGGATTTGTGTGACAATTTCAGAAGTGAGTAAAAAATACGAACTTTCAGCAGATACTTTACGATATTATGAACGAATTGGCTTAATACCACCTGTAAGTAGAAACAAAAGTGGAATTAGGTCTTTTACAGAAAAAGATTGTGAGTGGGTTAATTTCATCAAATGTATGAGAAGTGCAGGGCTTTCCATTGAGACATTGATTGAGTATGTAACTATGTTTCAAAAAGGGAATGAAACTATAAAAGCGAGAAAAGACCTTTTAATAGAACAACGAAATCAGCTTTCTAGAAGAATAGAAGATATGCAGAAAACTTTAGAACGATTAAATAGTAAGATTGATGGATATGAAGATAAAGTTATTGAAAAAGAAAAAACATTAAAGAATAATAGTGAGAGTCAAAGAACGGAGGTATTGTCTTATGAATAAAAGTGTACTTGTACTGTCTGCAAGCCCTAGAAAAGGTGGGAATTCTGATTTACTATGTGACCAATTTATGCAAGGGGCATTGGAATCTAAAAATCAAGTAGAAAAAATATTTTTGAAAGATAAGGAAGTTAATTATTGTGTAGGATGCGGAGTCTGTTATGAGAAAGGTGGAAGTTGCCCACAAAAAGATGACATGGAAGAAATTCTTGAAAAAATGATTAAAGCAGATGTTATTGTTTTGGCAACTCCAGTTTATTTTTATACTATGAATGCACAAATGAAAACTATGATTGATAGAACCTGTTCGAGATACACTGAAATTTCTGGAAAAGAGTTTTATTTCATTGTTGCCGCAGCAGACAATAGTGAGCAAGCTATGGAAAGAACATTAGAAGGATTCAGAGGATTTACATCATGTCTAAACGGTGCTAAGGAAAAAGGTATAGTTTATGGCGTAGGAGCTTGGCATGTAGGTGATATTAAAGAAAGTGTAGCAATGAAACAGGCATATGAAATGGGTAAGTCAGTGTAGGTAAGAGGTATTTTTAAGAGCGTTAGATTCTCTAAATTTTATTGATGGAGTGACTCCAGAATAATCTAGATAAAATAAATAGTAGACTAAGAGTATTCTACCATTTAGAGGCTGTAAGTAGATTTGTGTAAAACAAATTTACTTACAGTTTTTTGTTGTATATAATTGCTAGATTTGAAAATTAGTTTTTTCATCTAATTTAATTTATATAATATCATTTTGAGTTGTATCAAGTCTGTAATCAGTCATATCAAGCTTATTGTCAATTATATCAAGTCTGTTGCTAATTTTAATACTATTATCTAATTTTAATAATATTTCTAAAGATTTTTCATCTATAACATCAGTCCTCATATTTTATTATCATATCATAAATATAAGTACTAACTTTTAATAAACTAACTAATAATTTTATAAAATAAGTAAATTATAAATGATTTATAAATTAAATGTAAATAAAAATATGGACAAAATATAAACAGTTTATAAACAAATCAACTACTGATAAGATGAATTTTAATGCTAGTATAGGAGTTACAGGAAATGTGTGACTATGAGAAGATAAAATCTATCAGCTTATTTGGCATACAATATTGAATCTATTTAGTATATTTTATATGATTTCACAGATTAATTTTTTAGTAGTAATAAGACTAAAAAGAACAGCTCTATTAATTAGCAAAAAATAAAGTATTCTAATGATAAAGATTATCTCAAATGTCATAAACAAATATAGATTTATTATGATTATAGTAAAAATACACTTCTTCCTGTATATACAAATAATTTAAATTTTAAAAGGAGGAATTAATCATGGCAATTGAAACTAAAACTCCAGACTGGGTTAATGTGCTGGAACTAAATAGCAAAATAGACATTACTGGAAAATCTGATGTAAGTGATATGATACAAGATATTGTTTCTGATGAATCACTAAAAGATTCTGTTATATATTTTCCAAACGGTGACTATTTATTTGAAAAAGGTATTAAGATTAGCCAACAAATAACACTTCAAGGAAATTCTTATTATGGAGGAGATGTTCTAGAATTAAGTGAAAGTGAAGACAATAAAAAACCATTTATAGGAGCAACAAATTTTATAACTAGAGGCGTTTCTAATATGAGTATTGTTACATTGACAGAGACAAATCAAACTATAAAAAATATTAACTTTTACTATGATAATCGTGAAATAAAAAATGAATTACCTAAAGATGTATCTGCTATAACAGAAGGTGAAGGAGTACAAGGTCTATCACATTTTGAACATCTATATATTTCTGGATTTTCGGGAACAGGAATTGAAATTCCACTTTATGCAACTGGTAATGATATTACTGTTACCTCATGTGGTCTTGGTATAAAACTTGGAGAAAAATCTATGCTTTCTAGTAGTAAGGTTTATAGATGTAAAAATGGAATGGAAATTACAACTGGTGTCAGCTTAAACAATGTAAAAATAGAAGATATTCAAGAAGTAGGTATTAATAATAAAGGACTTGGTTTCAATCTTATGATTAATCTTGCAGTTGATAAATGTGGATACTGTGGGTTTATGTTTGAAAAAATGTCTCATAGCCAGATAACTGCAAGATTTACTAACTGTAGCCAATATTATAAAAACGTTGACTATGATACTTATAAAAATCTTCCAGATAAAAAAGAAGGAGCTTATTCTATACTTTATGGAGACACTTTAGACAACTGCAATATTGTATTGATGAATAATAATGTTGATACTCTAGAAAATGGTCTAGAGCGCAAGATACATGTAATCAAAGCGAATGAAACAACTAATGTAACTCTAGAATGTGATGCTGAAGCTGATAGCTTTATACAATGTGCAAAAGGTAACTTACTATTAGAAAATGGTAGAAATACTTATAAGTTCTATGATGGTGAGATTTGTTCTGTAGGCGGAGTTCAAGTTTCTGATGTAAATCAAGGTGATTTACTTAAGATAATTGATAATACACTTTATGTAGATGATGGGGGAAAAGATTTAGTGGTTCCTAAATTACAGAAGAATTCTGTTATATCTTCAATATTAGATTCAGAAGTAGAGATAAGTAAATTGCATAGTGGAACATGGGAACAA
This sequence comes from Clostridioides sp. ZZV14-6153, assembly GCF_020657855.1. Classification (NCBI taxonomy): domain Bacteria; kingdom Bacillati; phylum Bacillota; class Clostridia; order Peptostreptococcales; family Peptostreptococcaceae; genus Clostridioides; species Clostridioides sp. ZZV14-6153. The sequence continues at coordinate 76,009 of NZ_JAGWCZ010000014.1, forward strand.
ATTGGTGTAAAAACACTTAATGGAGAACCTATGTACTATTATAAAAAAATAAACGATTAGTTTTAAACTTAGGAGGTAGCGAATTATGGGAGAACCTATAATAATTAAAGAAACAGGTGGCTGGATTAATGTTTTAGATTATGGAGTTTGTAGAGATGAAACAGAAGATGTAAGTTCTAGGGTGCAAGAAATTATAAATGCTGCACCAGAAGACTCTATTATATATTTTCCAAAAGGGAAGTACTTATTTACAAGTGGTATAGAGATTAACAAACGATTAACACTATGTGGAGACACATATTTTAGGTCAAATAATCCAAATAGTCCAGATTATTATTCAGGAACAACACAATTTTCTGGTAAATTCGATCAAAAAAAGGTAGAAGATGGTACAATTGAAAGTTTTACAATGATAACCATAAAGGGAGTAAAGCATTGTATTAAAAGTATTTCTTTCCAATCAAACAATTGCAATAGCAAGAAGACACCTGAGGAACCTCCTGCAAATGGTGAATCAGGATTTCATCATGAAATAATATTCACAAGTGAACACAAAGGGAAATGTATATCAGCAATTGTATGTGAAAATGTATCAGAAGGGCCTGGACATTATGAAAATGTAGACTTTGGTGGCTTCGGTGAAATTGCACTTAAGATGCCTAATAATTCTACAGTAAACGATATTACTGTTTTTTCATGTAATCGTGGTATTAGTACAGGAGAAGATTCAATAATTACTAATGGAAAGACTTGGGGATGTGATTATGGAATGGAAATTTCTACTGGAACTTTTATTAATGGTATGAGAGTAGAAGAAGTTGGTAGGATTGCTATTGACAATATTGGTAAGGGCTTAAACTTTGTTACAAATGTTACAATTGACCAATGTGGATATTGCGGATTCAAGTTTGACTCAATGTCTAATACCTACGTATCAGGAAATATCTCAAGATGTGGTCAATTTTATTTTAATTTTAACTATGATGACTATTTGAAGTTAGACGAGAGAGTTAAGGAAGCTTATTCCTTATTTTATGGGAATTCAATAGAGTCAAGTAATATAACAATCGCAAATGACAATGGAGACTATTGGGATGATAAAGGGAAAGATAAATTTAAGGAAGGGGATTTAAGATTTAGGGAACATAAGATATATCTTATAGAAGCTTTTGAAGCCAAGAATGTATTATTAAGATGCAATATAGATGCTACTGATATGGTTGTTAATTCAGAAAAAGGAAACCTAATATACAATAATAAAGAACAAATAGTTATATTTTATGATGGTGAACTTAGTAGTATTAATGGAGTTGGTATATCTGAAAAAGGTCATAATGACAAAATAAAGATAAAAAATGATGAGATGTATATAAATGGCAATATTAAGATGCATAGCCCACAGGTAAATGATATTATATCAACATCAACTAGTAATATCAATACAGTTTCTGGTCAATATAAAGTAAAATTGGAGAAAATAAGTCAAAAAGTAGAAGTTGGAAGAACTATACACTATTATAAAGTGATAGATAAGTAAGTAAATATATTAGACTTAAGCAAGTATTTTGCCAATGGTCTAGTTATTAGTTTCAATAAATTTTATATAGTACAATTGGTAACTATAAAAATTCATTTAATACCAAAAGCACATAACCTTTTGGTATTGAGTAAATTAAGAAAGGAATAGATAATATTATGGAAGAAATTAAGAATAAAAAATGGATTAACGTATTAGAAAGAGAGCCTGATATTAAAAATGATGGGACAGAAGATGTAGGACCTTTTATACAGAAAATTATTAGTGAAACAGATTTTTGTATTTTGTATTTCCCAAAAGGTAAATACCTATTTAAAACTGGTATTGCGATTGATAAAGAAATAACCTTACATGGAGATTCTGATTCATCAACATCTGCTACAGAATTTATAACACGTGGAGTTCCTAATATGAGTATTATTACATTGACAGGAAGAAAACAATGTATTAAAAATATAAGTTTTTATTCTGATAGCTGTGAGATGATTGTTCATGATGAACCCCCAACAAAAGGAAATCCACATTATCATTATGAAATGTTCATTAAGAGAAATGAAAATAATGAAGAAATGAAGGGGGTATCAGCAATTACATGTACTGCTGAAACTACAGGCCTAGGTCATTATGAAAATCTTTATATAACTGGCTTCTCAGGTACAGGAATTCAAATTCCTTACTATTCAATTGTAAATGATATTACAGTTTCCTCTTGCGGACTAGGTATTGATACAGGAAATGACATAATTATTTCAAACAGTAGAATATATGAATGCCAAAAGGGTATGGAAATTAAGGTAGGAGCTAGTCTGAATAATATTAAAATCGAGAAAATACAAGAAGTAGGCCTTAGAAGTAAGGGTGGCGGTAGTTATAAGATTAATAATATTACTATTGATCAATGTGGACATTGTGGTTTTGCATTTGGTACAATGATTAATACTTCTATATCTGGGATTATAAGAAGATGTGGTCAGTATTATTATAATACAGATTATGATACTTATTCAAATATGGAAAATAGGAAAGAAGATGCATATTCATTATTCTATGGAGAGAATTTTAAGAATTGCCATGTTAATTTGCTTAGTGATAATAAAGATAATTGGGATGATGGATTAGAATATAAGCATAAAGTTTATGTATTTGAAACTCTTCAAATACCAAATTCTACACTGAAATGTAGCATAGATGCTTATGATTATATAGTAAAATCAGTACACGGAGGTGGAAATTTAAGGTTAAAAAATAACTTTAATGATTATATATTTATTGACTCATCTGTTCCAGAGATTGTTAATGGTATTAACTTGAAGGGATATCACAAAAATAGAAATTTGTTAATGTTAGATAATGGGAAATTGAGTTTTAAAACTGGCACTGGCACTGGCGATGAGAAAAAAAATATATTTAGAGCTCAACAGGGTCTTATTGTTACATCATTAGATTCAGATATTTCTCAGATAAAATCTACCTATGGAGGAGAATGGGTAAAACTTGGTTCTGAACTTATTGGAAAAGAAACTGTATATTATTATGAAGTCCCTGCACCCCCAAAATCCCCTGAAACTCAAAAAAATAAGTAATAAATAATATAAAAAAATGAATCCTTACAACAGGGTTCATTTTTTATAAATATAGCTGAATATAATAATACAAAAACTAATAAAGAAGTTTAAAATACTAGTCTTATATTATTGCAGAATTAACAGAATATTTAATATAGTTTTCTAATATCATAGAATAGTTATCTTTACTACAGATATATTTTAATACATGTTCTTATGTTGCTGATAGAGTTATGTCATTTTCAGATAACTCCTTAAGTTTATGTATTTAAAGCTTATTATCTGATAAAGTCGATATTGAAATGTAACATAAATGATTGTGATTATATAATAGAAACAGTACATGGAGATGGGAATTTAAGATTACAAAATAACTTTAATGGTTATATAGTAAAAGCAATACATAAAGGCTATAATTAGATTTACAGAAAAGTAAATTTATCTACAGCCTTTTTGGTATACTCAGTTTTTTAATATACACAGATTTTTGATATACATACAAATCTATGCACATTTTTATCATTTATTTGATATCTAAATTTATATGTGTTTTAGTAGTTGTTTTGCTTTTAGTAGTTAGTAGCGTATTAAATAGATTCTTTCATAATATCATTTTCTTTAATAATTAACTTTTTTAGATTTTTCCAATCGATTTCTTCCATATTAGCAAAATAATGTCCACTTCCTACACAAGTTAAATAGGATTTACCATCTAATTCAAATGAAGAACCACCAATACACTTTGGATTACATTTTTTACAAGTACGAGTTTTTGTAATACTATCTTTAATAACTTTAGAGCATTCTTCTACAGTGTCTCTATATGTATCTAGATTATAAAGGTTTGCTTTAACTCTCCATTTTTTCTCATTACATTCAATAGTAAATAGACTACGTTTTGGTTTTTTAGTTGAATATAGTATACGATAAGAACGGGCTCCTGTTCGTGGTTCAATCTTGCAATCTAGTGATTGACCAAGTTCATGCAAATCATAAGCAATACTATAATCTTTCCCACTTAGTACTTTTAGCATTTCTTCTGTTGTTTCTGCTGTTAATGGACTTTTGTTCATAATTAAAAACCCCCTATATAAATAAAAATTTTGCATATAAATAGTAGCTTTATACAAATAAAAACTAATAATAGTATAGTCAATCAAGTTATCAAAATCAATAAAATAGCTGTAATCTTACATTATTAGGCATGAAATGAGAGGTAGTGTTTTGTAGAGGGAAAGACTTAATAGTATGAAAATTCACTCAAACATGATACAATTCTATAAAAGATTTAAAAAATATGAAGGGAGAAAGTTGCTGAAAGAATTAATTTTATACTTTACTTATATTTTATAAAATAAATGTATAGCTTATAAGATAAATGGGCTCATTAAAAAATAGTTTTGTAAGTTTTCAGCAGCAGTAGTGGAATATTGATAATTTTTTGGTTACTATTATACTTGGCTATTATATTTTCAATAGGTTCTATGATAACAAAAGTAAATAAGGTCTGGATTAAAGTGTTGCTATTTGTAGCAGTAGGATTGTCAACCATAGTTCTTTCATACATGATAGCCTAATAAATTAAAACTTTAGAACTATTTAAATAAAATTTGCGAATTCTCAAAACAAGAATTCTCAGGTTGGTAAAATTCTAGATATGAGAAAAAATTAATGTTATAAAAAAACGAATTTCTGATTATTTTTTATGGGAAGGTTGCAATTTAGGTGTTTTAAGTGCTTACATAAAGTTTTATGAATAAAAAGAAATTGGCATGCTAATTGCTTTAATAAATATTAACATGAACACAAATAAATATAATAATCTGAGTATTGATTATTTGAAACTTTGGATTTGATTTCTTGTCTAAAGGTTCATATTAATATTGGTGTTTAGGAAATTTTATTTTCCTGTAAATATAACTTAATAATAGGAGGTGAAATCATGTCAAAAGTAGTAATAGCTACAGAGAAAGCTCCAGGAGCAATTGGACCATATTCTCAAGCGATACAAGTTGGAAATATAGTTTCTACATCAGGTCAACTTCCAATAGACATGAAGACAGGTGAGTTAGTATCTGACCCAAAAGAAGCAACAAAAGCTTCTTTAGACAATGTAAAAGCAATACTAGAACAAGCTGGTACAACTATGGATAAAGTATTTAAAACTACAGTTTTCGTAAAAGATTTAAAGGATTTTAATGATATTAACGAAGTGTACGCTACATATTTTAAAGAAAATCCACCAGCAAGATCATGTGTACAAGTTGCTCAATTACCAAAAGATGCAGTTTTAGAAATTGAAGCAATGGCAGTATTATAATAAAATCAATGACAAAACTAATAAAAATTAAAAACTAATAAAAAAAGTCTACAATTAAAAAGTTTATATTAAAAAAGTCTATATAAAAATCTATCTAAATATTTAACTATTGAGCTTTTCTTATATAACATATATTTTTGTGCCAAAAATATATTTGTTATAGGAGGAAAGCTTTTTTGTATTTTATTATTTGTGTATTATAATTAAAGTAATCCTAATATAAAACAATCTTTTTATAATTATTATTATGTATTTCAATGTAAATATATAAATAAGTAATGTTTTATATATATTTTAAAAATTAACTATATGTTAAAATATAGTTAAACTGATAATTTGGTAAATTAAATTCTAATGGGGGAAACTATGGTAAGTAAATTAAAGGAATTTCAACAGGAAATGATAAAATACACTGAAACAGTAGCTAGTGTGCTAGATGTAGATATTGAAATAGTTGATGATAGATTAATAAGAATTAGTGGCACAGGTCTGTATAAATCAAAAATAAATGAAAGCGTTGTTACTGAAGGTTTTCTTTATGATAAAGTTATACAGACAGGTCAGGAATTAGTCGTATTAGATATATGTGATAATCAGCTTTGTATAGAATGTTCCCATTACATGAAATGCCTAAATAAAGTAATAATAGCAGTCCCAATAAAATATAATAATCGTACTATAGGAGTAATTGGTGCTATTAGTACAGATAAAACTAAAAAAGTAGAAATAAGTGCAAAAATAGATAATTATTTGAAGTTTGTCAATCATATATGCGATTTAATTTCTATGAAGATAGAAGAACATGAAGTGTCAAAAAGTAGCAGTAGAAAAATGAATATGATGATAGAAATAATAGAAAATGTTGAAAAAGGTGTCATTATATTAGATATAAATAGCAAAATATCTTATATAAACAATATTGCTTTGAAAAAATTAGATATTGGAAAAGATATAATAGAAAATACAGTAAAAATAATATCTGTTGAATCTTCTTCAAATGGGCATGAATTACTAGAAATTGATATTGATAACAAAATTTATAATATAAATGCCAAAATAATTCCTGTATATCCATATATAAATCAATATGACAAGATAATCATATTTGATAAGACATATATAAACCATAAAGGACATGGAAAAGTCAACAGTGGATGGGGAAATAGTGATATAGAGTCTATAATTGGTAACTCAGAATCAATGGTGAAAGTTAAAGAGAGAACTAAGAAATTAGCAAAGTCAAATTCAACAGTTCTTATAACTGGTGAAAGTGGTACAGGTAAAGAGTTAATTGCTAGAGCTATACATGCTGAAGGAAGTAGATGGAATAAGCCATTTATTGCTATAAACTGTGCTGCTATTCCAGAAAACCTTCTTGAAAGTGAGTTATTTGGCTATATAAAAGGTGCATTTAGTGGAGCTAGTAGTGGAGGTAAGGTTGGTAAGTTTGAACTTGCAAATGAAGGGGTCATATTCCTTGATGAAATGGGGGACTTATCTATGCCTTTACAAGCGAAGTTACTTAGAGTTTTGCAGGAAAGAAAATTTGCAAGGATTGGCTCAAATAAACTTATAGATTTAGATATAAGAGTAATTGCTGCAACAAATAAAAATTTACTTAAGTTAGTGAATGAAGGCAAGTTTAGAGATGATTTGTACTATAGGTTAAATGTAATTCCTATAAATTTACCACCCCTTAGGGAAAGAAAAGATGATATTGAAGCTATAATGATGAAATTTGTTTCCAAGTATTCTTTAGAATTAGATATAAAATTGAATCAAATAGAAAAAAATGTGATGAATATGTTGATTAATTATAATTGGCCGGGAAATATAAGAGAATTAGAAAACGCAGTTGAATATATGATGAATTTAGTTGGAGAAGATGGAATAATCTATAAAGATATGCTTCCATTAGATATTTTGAACTATTATAATATTAAAGGAAATAGTTTTAAGAGTAATAATGAGGTAATAAAGTTTGAAGATGATATAGTTGATGGAATAGTAGAAAACCAAGAAAAAATACTTTCAATTAAAGAATTGGAGTTAACTTACATACATAAGTTGTTAAATAAATATGGAAGAGATACAAAGACAAAAAAGAAAATAGCAAAAGATTTAGGGATAGGTTTAGCTACATTATATAGAAAGCTAGAAGAGGAACAACAATAAACTAGATATAGAAAATAGTTTTAAATGTATTGTAATGTGATTGGTAGGTCAATAAAAATAACAGTACTAATAGAAAGCTAAAATAAAAACATAAAATATAGAAGGTTATAACCATATAAATATAGAAGGTAAAAATAGTAATATACAAGACAAAATAATAGACATATAGAAAATTAAAGGCATAATAGAAGGAAAATAAAAATAAAGAAACGGTTTCTCGAAATGATAATTCTCGTATTGATAAAAATTTCCCAATATGAGAATTTTTTCTTTTATAAATCTTATTTTTCACACTCAGATTTTACAGAATTTAAATAAATTTGAAAAAAGTATGTAATTCCAACATAAAAAAATTGTTTTTAGAATAAATAATATTGGCACAGTAATTGCTTTGTATAAAGACACAAAGATAAAAAATTAATAATGACATCGAAAAATTTGAAAGGGGAATATAAAATAAATGAGAGAAATAAAATGGAAATTAAATAACTTACCTAAAGCAGAGAAAAAAGAAAAAGGAATTGAATTTTTAAAGGATGAAGAAATTGCAAAAGCGAAAGCATTTCATGAGAGTTTTCCACAATACGAAAAAACTCCTTTAGTTAAATTAGATAACTTAGCAAAATTATTAGGGGTTAGCGGAATATATGTAAAAGATGAATCTTACAGATTTGGATTAAATGCATTTAAAGTTTTGGGTGGTTCTTACTCTATGGGTAGATACTTAGCTCAAAGATTAAATAAAGATATATCAGAGTTAGGATATGAAAAATTAATTTCAAAAGAAATAAAAGACCAATTAGGAGAAATAACTTTCTTTACAGCTACAGATGGAAATCATGGTAGAGGAGTTGCTTGGACAGCTAATAAATTAGGTCAAAAATCTGTTGTGTTAATGCCAAAAGGTTCTTCTGAATTTAGATTAAATAAAATCAAGGGAGAAGGTGCAGATGCTAGTATAACAGACTTAAACTATGATGATGCTGTAAGATTAGCTAATGAATATGCAGAAGCTGATGACCATGGAGTAATGGTTCAAGATACAGCATGGGAAGGATATGAAGAGATACCAGCATGGATAATGCAAGGATATGGAACTATGGCTAAAGAAGCTATAGAACAATTAAAAGAATATGGAGTAGATAGACCAACGCATGTATTTGTGCAAGCAGGAGTTGGTTCGCTTGCTGGTGCAGTTCAAGGATATGTTGCTTCAATATATGATGAATGCCCAATAACAGTAGTAGTAGAAGCTGATGAGGCAGATTGTTACTATAAATCAGCAGAAGCAGGAGATGGAAAACCAAGATTTGTAGGTGGAGATATGCCAACTATAATGGCAGGTCTTGCTTGTGGAGAACCAAATACTATAGGATTTGAAGTATTAAAAAATTATTCATCAGCATTTGTTTCAGCACCAGACTGGGTTTCTGCTAAAGGTATGAGAGTTTTAGGAAATCCTCTAAGAGGAGATGAAAAAGTAATCTCTGGAGAATCTGGAGCAGTTACAACTGGAGCATTAGTTTCAATACTTGAAAGTGAAGATTTAAAAGATTTAAGAGAAGCTTTAAAACTAGATGAAAACTCTAAAGTATTATTAATAAGTACAGAAGGAGATACTGACCCAGACAAATATAAAGATATAGTTTGGAATGGAGAATGCCAAAGTAAATAGAGGGTTCAAGATAAATAAAAGTAAAGTGCTAACAAATCAAATAAGTTAAACATTATAAATGAAAAATCAAAATGCCAATAAATAAAAATTAAGAATTATATGGGGGAATATCAAAATGTTAAATGAAATAAGAAAAAAACAATTAACTGAAGTTTGCCAAGATTTAATAAGAAATGCTAGTTATTCAGGTCAAGAAGAAAATGTAGTAAAGGCAATTGAAGAAAATTTTGCTATATTAGGTTTTGACAGCTGGTCAAGAGATAGATATGGAAATATAGTAGGATGTATAAAAGGAAATAAACCAGGTAAAAAAATATTATTTGATGGTCATATAGATACAGTTCCAGTTCCAGATGCAAGTAAATGGAGTGTTCCTCCTTTTGAAGCAAGAATAGTAGATGGTAAAATATACGGTAGAGGAACTTCTGATATGAAGGGTCAAGTAAGTGCTATGATGGCGGCTGTTTCATACTTTGCAGAAGATACTAATAAAGACTTCGAAGGTGAACTATATGTAGCAGGAGTTGTTCATGAAGAAATATTTGAAGGAGTTTCAGCTAGAGAAATAAGTAAAGCTGTTAAACCTGATTATGTTGTAATAGGAGAGTCTTCAGAATTAAACTTAAAGATTGGTCAAAGAGGTAGAGGAGAAATAGTTGTAGAAACTTTTGGTAAACCAGCTCACTCTGCTAATCCAGAAAAAGGTGTAAATGCAGTTTATAAAATGGCTAATGTAATTCAAAGAATACAACAATTAGTACCTCCAACTCATCCAGTGTTAGGTGATGGAATACTAGTTTTAACAGATATAAAATCTTCTCCATACCCAGGAGCATCAGTAGTGCCAGATTATTGTAAAGCAACTTTTGATAGAAGATTATTGGTTGGAGAAACAAAAGAAGGAGTATTAGCTCCAATACAAGCATTATTAGATGAAATGATGAAAGAAGACTCAGAATTAAATGCAAAAGTTTCTTATGCATCTGAAAAAGCTGACTGTTATACAGGAAATACTATAGAAAGTGAAAGATTCTTCCCAGGTTGGTTATATGATGAAAATGATGAATTTGTTCAAGCAGCATACAAAGGATTAAAAGAAGCTGGAATAGATTCAGAAATAACTCAATACTCATTCTGTACAAATGGAAGCCATTATGCAGGTGAGGCTGGAATAAGAACTATAGGATTTGGTCCTTCTAGAGAAAATCTTGCTCATACAATAGATGAACATATAGAATTAGACCAATTATTCAAAGGTGCAGAAGGATATTATGGTATATTAAAATCAGTTTATAAAAAATAATTAGGAGATGGTTTTGTGAGAACTTTAATAAAACATGGGCTTATAGTAGATGGCAATAAAACACCAGCATATGAAGGGGATATTTTAATAGAAAACGAAAAAATATTAAAAATATCACAGGATTTAAACGAAGAAGCTGACAAAGTTATAGATGCAAAAGGTAGAGTTATATGTCCAGGTTTCATAGATACTCATAGCCATTCAGACCTAGTGATTTTAGTTAATCCATATAATGAGGTAAAGATTAGACAGGGAATTACAACAGAAGTGTTGGGCCAAGATGGAATATCTATGGCCCCTCTACCTCAAGAGCATATATCTTCTTGGAGAAAAAATTTAGCAGGCCTAGATGGTGAAAGTGATGAAATTGATTGGAAATATGAAACAACAGAAAATTATTTGAAAATGATGGACGAAAATGGGGTGGGATTAAATGAAACTTATTTAGTACCTCATGGAAACGTAAGAATGGAAGCAATGGGACTTGAAGATAGACCTGCCACTGAAGAGGAAATTCAAAAGATGTGTGAAATCACAGAAAGAGAATTAAAGGCAGGAGCTATAGGATTGTCAACTGGACTTATATATATACCTTGTGCGTATTCATTGACAGAAGAAATTATAGAGATGTGTAAAGTAGTAGCAAAATACGATGGAGTATTTGTAGTTCATCAAAGAAGTGAAGCAGATACGATTTTAACATCAATGGAAGAAATTATAGAAATTGGAAAACAATCAGGAGTAAAAGTTCACTTCTCACACTTCAAGGTTTGTGGTAAATCAAATTGGAAGTATATACCTCAAGTTATAGAACTTTTAGAAAAAGCAGAAAAAGAAGGTATAAGAGTATCATTTGACCAATATCCTTATGCAGCTGGAAGTACAATGCTTGGAGTAGTTTTACCTCCATGGGCACATTCAGGAGGAACTGATAAATTAATAGAAAGATTAAGTGATGAAAACGAAAGAGCAAAAATGAAAAAAGATATAGCAAATGGAATCGAAGGTTGGGATAACTTTATAGAATTTGCTGGAATAGACCAAATCTTTGTAACAAGTGTAAAGACAGAAAAAAATCAAGATACAATTGGTAAAAGCCTACTAGAAATTGGAAAGATGAGAGGCAAAGACCCATTAGATGCAACGTTTGATTTATTGAAAGAAGAAGAAAATGCAGTTGGAATGGTAGATTTCTATGGATTAGAAGAACATATAATAGGTTTTATGAAAAGAGACGAACAAAATGTATGTACAGATGGTCTTTTAGCAGGTAAGCCACATCCAAGAGCATATGGTTCTTTCCCTAAAATACTAGGAAGATATGTTAGAGAATTAAATGTACTAACAGTTGAAGAAGCTGTTTACAAAATGACTAAAAAAGCAGCAGTAAGCTTTAGTATAAAAGATAGAGGGGAACTAAAAGAAGGATATTTTGCAGACATAGTTATATTTGACAAGGATACAGTTAGTGGATGTGATGATTTTATCAATTCTATGCAATATCCTACAGGTATAGATTATGTAATTATAAATGGAAATTGTGTTGTTGAAGAAGGAAAATACAATAAAATTAAAGCAGGAAAAGTACTTAAAAATTAAATCTTAGCTTTAAGGAGGAATAAATTTATGATTTTAGTGGGGAATGGGAGGCTAATAAGCCAAGATTCTTTAAATCCCTATATGGAAGATGGATGTGTTGTAATAAATGACAATCTGATTGAAGATATAGGTACTACTGAGGAAATGAAAGCGAAATATCCAGTACATGAATTTATAGATGCAGGCAAGAAGATAATCATGCCTGGTCTAATAAATTCACATATGCATATATACAGTTCATTTGCTAGAGGTATGGCAGTTCCAGGAAAACCATCTGAAAACTTTTTAGAAATATTAAACAATTTATGGTGGAGACTTGATAAACAACTTACACTAGAAGATACAAAATACAGTGCATATGCAACTTATATAGAATGTATAAAAAATGGTGTCACAACAGTTTATGACCATCATGCAAGTCCAAATGCAATTGAAGGTAGTTTATTTACAATATCAGATGTTGCAAAAGATTTGGGGATAAGAACATGCCTTTGTTATGAGGTATCTGATAGAGATGGTGGAGATACAATACAACAAGGCATCAATGAAAATGTAAATTTCATAAAATATGCTCAAAAAGATGATACAGACATGATACAGGGAATGTTTGGTCTTCATGCTGCATTTACATTGTCTGATGATACATTAAATAAGTGTGCTTCAGAAATGGCTGGTCTTGATACAGGTTATCATGTACATGTTGCTGAAGGATTAGCAGACTTACAATACAATGTAGATAAATATGGAAAAAGAGTTTTAGAAAGATTTAATGATTTTGGTGTGCTAAAAGAAAAGACTATAGCAGTTCATTGTATATATATAAGTACAGATGAAATCAATCTTTTAAATAAAACAAATACATTTGTAGTTCATAATCCAGAATCTAATATGGGAAATGCAGTTGGATGTTCTCCTGCAATAGAATTACTAAAAAGAGATGTTACAGTAGGTCTAGGAACTGATGGATACACTAGTGATATGTTTGAATCGTTAAAAGTTGCTAATATAATTCATAAACACCACTTGAGTGACCCAAGAGTTGGATTTGGAGAATCACAAACAATGTTATTTGATAACAATAAAAAAATAGCAAAAGCTTATTATAAAAATGACCTAGGTATACTTAAAAAAGGAGCTTATGCAGATGTTATAGTAGTTGATTATATACCACACACTCCATTGACAGAAAACACAATAGGGGGACACATCATATTTGGAATGAGTGGAAGAAGTGTGGACACAACTATTATAAATGGAAAAGTACTTATGAAAGACAGAAAATTAGTAAACATTGATGAAGAAAGTATTCTAGCTAAGAGTAGAGAACTAAGTCAAAACCTATGGAGTAGAATCTAAATAATTGATATTAACATACAAGTAAGAAACAAGAACTTAACTGTTAAGAATAGAATTTAGACAAAAGTAGAATTTAAATGAAGTATATAGATAAAAAATATATGGAATAGAATATTAAACTAAATATAGAAGGGAGACCCAACATGTCTCAAAATGAAAGCCCTAAAATAGCTCCAGTAGATGAAAGGTTACCTGTATCCAAATCTTGGGTATTTTCACTACAGCACGTTTTAGCAATGTGTGCAGGAGCGGTAGCAGTTCCTATGATGATAGGAAGTGCTGCACGACTAGATCATGCTAGTATTGTTTTTTTAATAAATGCTTGCTTGTTTATGGCAGGTATAGGAACACTCATACAAAGTGTTGGTATAGGAAATATTGTAGGCGCTAAAATACCAGTAATTGAAGGAACTAGTTTTGCCGCTGTGGCAGGTATGACAGCAATAGCCTCATCATATAGTGATTCTCAAGTTGCAATACAGACAGTATTTGGCTCTGTAATAGTAGCTGGACTGTTTTGTATATTACTTGCTCCAGTATTTGAAAAACTGATAAGATTTTTCCCTAGTGTAGTTACTGGAACAGTTGTTATGGTAATAGGTATTTCACTATTCCCAGTTGGGATAAAGTGGATAACTGACAACAAATTGGAAGCGGTTGAACCAAACTCATTAGCATTAGCTTTAGCAGTATTGGCGATAACTTTACTTTCATTTAAATTCTTAAAAGGAATTTGGAATAGTACAGCGATATTGGTAGGTATAGTACTTGGTACATTACTTTCTATGGCAGTTGGAATGGCTGATTTTAGTGCAGTAAATGGTGTTGGATGGCTTAATCTAAATGTGCCTTTAAAATTTGGAATGCCTAGATTTGAACCATCTGCAATATTATCATTATGCTTAATTATGTTAGTACTTATGACAGAATCAGTTGGTAATATGATAGCTATTCACGAAATGGTAGACAAAGAGGTAACTGGTAAAAATATTAAAAGAGGTCTATTTGGAGATGGAATATCTACAGCTTTATCTGGGATATTTAATTCATTCCCAATAACTCCATTTGGTCAAAATACAGGAATTGTTGGGCTTACAGGTATAAAATCAAGATTTATTGCAGTTTATGCAGGGGTAATATTGCTAGTGCTTGGTTTCTTACCAAAGTTTGCAGCCATAATAGGAGCAATACCTAAGCCTGTTCTTGGAGGAGTAGGATTTGCAATGTTTGGAATGGTAATGGTTGGAGGAGTAAAAACTCTAAGTAAAGTAAAATTTGATGGAACTAAAAATGGAGTGATAGTAGCAGTTAGTGTTGGGTTATCTATGATACCACTGACAAATCCTGATTTCTATCATAATTTTCCAACTTGGGTGCAAACGATATTTCACAGTGGAATAACAACAGGAAGTTTATCAGCAGTACTTTTAAATATATTCTTCAATGAATTAGGTTCAAAAAAGGAAAAAACTCCTAAGACTGAAGAAGCAAAATAAGATGAAATAAACGAAAAGCAACATAGACAAAAGAGTATCTAAGCTAAATATTAAAAAAATATATTTAATTAAGGGAGAGATAATAATATGGCTAATTTAAAAGTTAATTTATATGGAATGGAATTCTTAAATCCAGTTATGACAGCGGCAGGTCCTGGAGCAAAAGATGGTGATCTCTGTCAAGAGGCAGCAAAAGGAGGAGCTGGAGCTATATGTACAAAAACTATATCTGTATTACCAGCAGATGTACCAAGACCATGTATGGCAAAAACTAACAGTGGTTTCTTAAACACAGAATTATGGTCAGAGCTTCCAAAAGAACAATGGATAGAAGAAGAATACAAAAAAGTAAAAGCATCAGGTCTTCCAGTAATAGTAAGTATGGGATATTCAGCAGAACAAATAGCTGAGGTTGCACCTTTAGTAAAACCTTATGCAGATGCAGTTGAATTATCTACTCATTATGTAGGTACAGACGTTGCTCCAATAGTAAATGCTTTAAAAGCTGCAAAAGCTGTTTTAGATGTACCAGTATTTATGAAAATGAGTCCTCATACTGATATTCAAACTATTGCAAAAGCTGTTGAAGAAGCAGGAGCAGACGGACTTGTAATGATAAACTCATTTGGACCATGTATGGCAATAGATGTAAACACAGGATACCCTATAATGGGAAGTAAAGCTGGATATGGATGGCTATCAGGAGCTCCAATAAGACCACTTGCAATAAGATGTATATATGAAGCTTCTCAAGTTGTAAATATACCAATTATAGGTGTTGGTGGAATAACTTGTGGAAAAGATGTAGCTGAAATGATGATGGCAGGAGCAAGTGCTGTTCAAGTATGTACAGAAGCAATCCTTAAAGGGCCTTCTATATATGGAAAAATTGCTAAAGAATTAAATGATTTCTTAGATGAAAATGGATATGCTGATGTTAATGAAATCAAAGGATTAACTCATAAGAAAATGGCAGCTAGAGGATTTAGAACTCATGCAGTAGCTCCAGTTGTAGATGATAATAAGTGTATCAAATGTAAACAATGTGTAACAAGCTGTGTATATGAAGCTCTAGAAGTTACAGATAAATTAAATATAGATGTGGATAAGTGCTTTGGTTGTGGATTATGTGTAACTAGATGTCCAAAAGGAGCTTTAAGCATTTGCTACAATCAAGTAGAAGCTGTTAATGAATAATAAATATATAGAATTTTAGTAATTAACTTAGAGTAATAGATATATTAGGATAATAAAATATATTAGATAAGCAAGTATTATATTTTAATAATACAACATGAAGTTAATAATTTTATTGAGTTGATTTAACTAAACATTAGTTTAACTAAATATTAATTTAATTAGATATTGGTTTAATCTAAATATAGATTTATTGTGTATAAGTGCAATAGTCAAATTACTTTAAGTTAATTTCTTCAGATAAAATAAATTGATACGTTATAAGTAAGGTGGAGTCTATATGGGAATTGTTTTAAAAGGTGGGAAAGTAGTAACAAGTGAAAAAACTTACTGTGCAGATGTAAGAATAGAAAATGAGAAAATAGTTGATATAGGTGTTGATATATCAAAAGAAAATGATGAAATAGTTGATGTTAGTGATTCTTATGTTATACCAGGAGGTATAGATACACACACTCACTTTGACTTAGATACAGGAACTACTAAGACAGCAGATAACTTTGAAACAGGAACAAAAGCTGCAATAGCTGGAGGTACTACTACTATCTTAGATTTTGCTACACAATCGAGAGGTTGTTCTTTAAAAGAAGGATTAGATGAATGGCATGAAAAAGCTAGAGATAAATCTTATTCAGACTATGGTTTTCACATGGCTATAACAGATTGGAATGCTTCAATTTGTAATGAAATGGAAGATATGGTGAAAGAAGGAGTATCTTCATTTAAATTGTATATGGCATATAAAGGAAGCCTTCAAGTTGATGATGGTGTTATCTTTGAAGCTTTGAGAAAAGCAGAAGAAGTAGGAGGAATTATTGGATTCCATTGTGAAAATGGGGATATAATATGTGAACTTGTGGATAAAGCAAAAGAAGAAAATAACTTATCTCCAAAATATCATCAATTAACTAGACCAGCTATATTAGAAGCAGAAGCTACTTCAAGACTTATGAAGATAGCAGAAGTTGCAAATTCTAAGGTGTATGTTGTTCACCTAAGTTGTAAAGAATCTTTGGAAGAAGTTCTAAAAGCTAAGCAAAGAGGAGTAGATGTGATAGTTGAAACTTGTCCTCAATACCTTCTATTAAGTGATGAATTATACGATTTAGATGGATTTGAAAGTGCTAAATATGTAATGTCACCACCTTTAAGAGATAAAGAAAATAATGAAATTTTATGGAATGCTATTTTAAATAATCAAATAGATACTATAGGTACAGACCACTGTTCTTTTAATTATAAGGGGCAAAAGGAACTTGGAATAAACGATTTCAGTAAAATTCCTAATGGTTCTCCAGGTGTGGAACATAGGATGAGTCTTTTATACACATATGGAGTCTGTAAAAATAAAATATCTATCAACAAGATGGTAGAGGTAACATCAACTAATGCCGCTAAATTGTTTGGAATGTATCCTGAAAAAGGCACTATAGAAATAGGTAGTGATGCAGATATATTAGTTTTAAATCCAAATAAAAAATCTAAAATAGAAGCAAAAAAACAATTACAAAATGTAGATTATACGCCTTATGAAGGTTATGAAGTAGATTGTCAAATAGAACATGTTTATTTAAGAGGAAAAGAAGTTGTTAGAGAGGGAGAATTAATTTGTAATACTCCAAGTGGGAGATATATAAAAAGGCGTCTAACAGAGGAGGCTAGAGAATGGTAGAATTTATATTAAACGGAGAGAAAGTTGTTGCAAAAGAAGGTAAAAAACTTTTAGACTTCCTTAGAGAAGATATGAATATAACTTCAGTTAAAAATGGCTGTTCAGAAGGTGCTTGCGGAACTTGTATGGTTATAATAGATGGTAAAGCAACCAAAGCATGTGTATTTAAAACTGATAAATTAGCTGGAAAAAATATAACAACTATAGAAGGATTATCAGAAAGAGAAAGAGATGTTTTTGCATATTCTTTTGCCAGCCAAGGAGCTGTTCAATGTGGATTTTGCATCCCAGGTATGGTAATTAGTTCAAAAGCACTTATAGACGTTAATAATAATCCTACTGAAGATGACATAAAAAAAGCTTTAAAAGGTAATATATGTAGATGTACAGGTTATGTAAAAATAATTAAAGCTGTGAGTTTGGCAGCAAAGATATTTAGAGAAGATATAGATGTGCCAAAAGTAAACTGCAAAGGTCTAGTTGGTGAAAGTCTTCACAGAGTTGATGCAGTAGGTAAAACACTTGGATACTCTGAATATGTAGATGATATAAGATTAGAAGGTATGATTTATGGTTCAGCAGTTAGAGCTAAATATCCAAGAGCGTTAGTTAAAAAGATAGATATAGAAGAAGCAAAAGCTTATCCAGGAGTTGTTACAGTTCTTACAGCTAAAGATATTCCAGGAACTATAAAAGTAGGTCACTTAAAGAAAGATTGGGATACATTAATCCCAGAAGGTGAAATAACTAGATATTTAGGAGATGGAATAGTTTTAGTAGCAGCAGAAACTAGAGAAGCATTAGAAGAAGCGAAAAAACTAGTTAAGATAGATTATGAAGAATTGACACCTTTAAGTACTACAGCAGAGGCTCTTAAAGAAGATGCTCCAAAGATACATGAAACAGGTAATGTACTTGTTAAGGAACACTTAGTAAGAGGAAATGCTGAAGAAAAAATAAGGAATTCAAAATATGTTGTAACTAAAAAATACACTACACCTGCAACAGAACATGCATTTTTAGAACCTGAATGTGCAGTAGCAGGTCCTTATGAAGAAGATGGAGTAATAATTTACTCAACAGACCAAGGAGTATTTGCTACTCAACATGAATGTGCAGATATGTTAGGATTACCACATGAAAAAGTAAGAGTGATAAATAAGATGGTAGGAGGCGGATTTGGTGGAAAAGAAGATATGAGTGTTCAACACCATGCAGCCTTACTTGCATACCACACAAAGAGATTTGTAAAAGTACAGCTTACAAGAAAAGAAAGTATTATTGTTCATCCAAAAAGACACGCTACAGAAATGGAATTTACAACAGCATGTGATGAAAATGGATATCTAACAGGTATGAAAGCAACTATAATATCTGATACAGGTGCTTATGCATCTCTTGGAGGGCCAGTATTACAAAGATTATGTACTCATGCAGCAGGACCATACAATTATCAGGATATTGATATAACTGGAACAGCAGTATATACTAATAATCCTCCTGGGGGAGCATTTAGAGGTTTTGGAGTTACACAAAGTTGTTTTGCTACAGAATGTAATCTAAATTTACTTGCTGAAATGGCTGGAATATCACCTTGGGAAATAAGATATAAAAATGCAATAAGACCTGGTCAAGTTTTACCAAATGGTCAATTTGCAGATGAAGGAACAGCAATGGCAGAAACATTAGAAGCTGTAAAAGAAGAGTATGAAAAACACCCACGTGCAGGTATAGCTTGTGCAATGAAAAATAGTGGTGTAGGGGTAGGTATACCTGATGTGGGAAGATGTAGATTGGTAATAAAAGATGGCAAAGTCCATATAAGAACAAGTGCTTCTTGTATAGGTCAAGGTCTTGGTACTGTTATGACTCAAGTGGTTTGTGAAACTGCTAATTTACTACCTGAAAACATAGTACATGAAGTTCCAGATACTCACTTGACACCAGACTCTGGTAATACTACAGCTTCAAGACAGACCGTGTTTACAGGGGAAGCTACTAAGGTTGCATCAATTAAGTTAAAAGAAGCTTTAGCAACTGGTAAAGTATTGTCTGATTTAGAGGGAGAAGAATTTTACGGAGAATATGCAAGTGTTACAGACAAAATGGGTTCTGATAAAGAAAATCCAGTAAGCCATGTAGCTTATGGATATGCAACACAAGTTGTAATGCTAGATGAAAATGGAAAATTAGAAAAAGTAGTAGCAGCACATGACGTAGGAAGAGCTATAAACCCAATCAGTTTAGAAGGGCAAATAGAAGGTGGAGTTGTTATGGGTCTTGGATATGCCTTAACAGAGGATTACCCAGTAGTTAACTCTGTGCCTACAGCTAAATTTGGTACATTAGGTTTATTTAAATCTACAGATATACCAGAAATACAAGCTGTAATAGTTGAAAAAAACAAAGATTTATTGGCGTATGGAGCAAAAGGTGTAGGAGAGATTTGTACAGTTCCTACTGCACCAGCAGTGCAAAATGCTTATTATGTATTTGATAAAGAGTTTAGAACTGAACTACCACTTCAAAATACGCCATATAGTAAAAAAAAATAACAAAAAAATAAATATTAAATAAAAAAAATCAATTAAATTGTAAATAAAAAAAACCCTTTTGCATAAGGTATATTTTAAATGATAGAATATACATATACAGGAGGGTTTTTCTTTTATAAAATAAGTTTAATAAAATTGAGAGGTGAGCAAAATGAATTTTAATAATAGTCTAGAGTTAACTCAGTCTCAGAAGCTAATAATGACTACACAACTTAAGCAATCATTATCAATATTAAATATGAGTAAGTTAGAGTTAGAAGAAGAGATTAAAAGGGAAGCAGAGAATAACCCATTAGTCGAAGTTGAGAAAAGTGGGGAGATAAATTGGGAAGAATATATAAAAGATATGGAAAAATCAAGACGTTTAGATAGAACAGAAATAAGTTATAATCCCGACAATGAAGTTAATCTAGAAAATTTAGTTAAATATTCGTCAAATTTATATGAGGATTTGAAGTTTCAGATAAGCCTATATAAGCTAACAGATAAACAAATGGAAGTCTGTGAATATATAATTGATAGCTTAGATGAGGATGGATATTTGAGAACTGAGGAAAAAGTAATTGTTGATACTTTAAAGATAGATGAAGAATTTTTTGAAAAATGCTTAATTAGTGTTCAGCAATTGGAACCTAGTGGAGTAGGTGCAAGAAGTCTTTCTGAATGTCTGATGATTCAAATGGCAAGCTTAGGAATATATAATGAAATTTTAGAGGAAATCGTTACAAAAGACTTAAATTTAATTGCAAATAATAAATATAAAGAGATAAGCAAAAAATACAATATGTCACTACAAAAATGCGTTGAACTAATAAATATAATTAAGACATTAGACCCTAAGCCAGGAAGAACATGTTCAGTAGAAAAAAGTGTATATATCCAACCAGATGTAACAGTTGAAAAAATTGATGATGAATTTATTGTATATTTAAATGAAAAAGACTCCTATCAAATAAAAATAAACAGTTATTATAAAGACATACTAAAAAATTCACAGTCTGATGAAAGTGCAAAAGAATTTATAAAAGAAAGACTAAATTCAGCAACAGGGCTTATGAAAAATATAGAAAGTAGAAAGACTACAGTACTTAGAATTGCAGAAGAAATAGTAAAAGCACAAGATGAATTTTTGCGAAAAGGAACAAAATATATAAAGCCTTTAAAAATGAAAGACATAGCAGAAAAATTAGATTTTCATGAATCTACTATAAGTAGAGGTGTAAATGGGAAATATATGCTGACACCTTTTGGAGTATATGAATTTAGATACTTTTTCAGTAGTGCTATTGAAACAGAAAACCATGAAATGGCATCTAGTACAAGCATAAAAAAAATTATAAAGGAAACAATAAAAGACGAAAATAAAAAGAAACCTTTAAGTGATGACCATATATCTAAGCTATTAAAAGAAAAAGGAATCAATGTTGCAAGAAGAACAGTTGCCAAGTATCGTGAAGAATTAGGAATTTTGTCTTCAAGTAAGAGAAAAGAATTTTAGTAAAATAAGGGAAAAAGGCCAATTACAAGACAAATGAGCATTATATAAATGAATTTAAGTATTGGAAAGAAAATTAAATATTAGGAAAAAATCAGGAATTATAACGATAACTAGAGTTAAAAATACAGAGATAAATAAACTGTTATTGTTAATTTTGAGAATATAAAAATAAAAACATAAAGTATAAAAACAAAGACATATAGAATCTAGCAGAGTAGAACATATAAGATTGAGTCAAAATATTAGAATAAAAACCATAAAAATATATGGAAAAAATATTATATAAAAAAGAAAAAATACTGTACTTTGAAAATGGTGGAGAAATTGCTATAAAACAAAAAAATAAAAAAGTTTTTGAAAAACTATTGAAATCTATACGCAAATCCTATAAAATAAAATTATCTTGTGGGACTGAAATAAACACTAGGGACAAAAAAAGTCCCTAAAGGAAAGCAATAAGGAGTATGTTATGAAGAACTTATTAGAAATTCAAAAGAAACTAATTCCACAGGCAATTGAACTTATGGAAAGAAGATACTCTATTTTAAGACAAATATCTTTAAGTGAACCAATAGGTAGAAGAACTTTATCAAATGTATTAGAAATTAGTGAAAGAATAATTAGGTCAGAAACAGAGTTTTTAAAAGAACAAGGACTTATAGATGTTGCTGTATCTGGAATGACTATCACTAAAGAAGGTTCTGATTTGTTAGATAAACTTAAAGACATCATGAGTGACATCATGGGATTGTCTAAGTTACAAGATAGGGTCAGAGAAAAGCTTGGAATAAAAAAGGTAATACTAGTTCCTGGAAGCTGTGATGAAAATGGAAGCTTACTAAAAGATGTAACTAGATATGGATGTGAGCATTTCTTAAGTATTTTAAAAGATGGAGATATCGTTTCAATAACAGGGGGAAGCACTATGTTGGAGTTTTCAAACGTTATTAAAACTGATAAAAGGTATCCAAATTCTACAATAGTGCCAGCTAGAGGAAGCATGGGAACTGATGTAGAGATGCAGTCTAATAGTATAGTTGCTTCAGTAAGTAAGAAATTACACTCTAATTGCAAACTTTTACATATACCAGATGAGCTGGACGAGAGTGCAATGAAAACTCTTAGCCAAGTGCCAGAGATTAAGACAACTTTGGAGTATATTAAAAGAACAGACATTTTAGTTTTCAGCATAGGTAGAGCAGATGTCATGGCAAAGAGAAGAAAACTTCCAGAAGATAAAGTTAACGAGATATTATCTAAAAATGCAGTTGGAGAAGCATTTGGATATTATTTCAACAAAGATGGAGAAATAGTTTACAAATTAAATACTGTTGGAATTGATTTAGAGACAGTTAAAGAAGTAAAAGAAACTATTGCAATCTTTGCAGGAACAGAAAAGGTAGAAGCCTTATTAGCCATATCAAATATGCATAAAAACATGGTTCTTGTAACAGATGAAGAAAGTGCTTATAAGATATTGTCATTATTATAAAAGTCAAGAACTAGCATAGAGCTAGACAACATACATTTACTTTATAGGAGGTAGCGAAAATGGTTAAAGTAGCTATAAATGGATTTGGAAGAATAGGAAGATTAGCATTAAGAAAAATGATGGAGCAACAAGATAAGTTTGAAGTTGTTGCAATAAACGACTTAACAGATGCTAAAATGTTAGCTCATTTATTTAAATATGATACAGCTCAAGGAAGATTTAACGGTGAAATAGAAGTTAAAGAAGGTGCTTTTATAGTAAACGGAAAAGAAATAAAAGTAACAGCAGAAAGAAATCCTGCTGACCTACCATGGGCTGAATTAGGAGTAGATATAGTATTAGAATGTACAGGATTCTTTACTTCTAAAGATAAAGCAGAAGCTCATATACAAGCAGGAGCTAAAAAAGTTGTTATATCTGCACCAGCAACTGGAGATTTAAAAACAATAGTATTCAACACAAACAGTGACATATTAGATGGTTCTGAAACAGTTATATCAGGAGCTTCTTGTACAACTAACTGTTTAGCTCCAATGGCTAAAGTATTAAATGATAAATACGGTATAGAAAAAGGATTAATGACTACTATACATGCATACACTAATGACCAAAACACTTTAGATGGTCCTCATCCAAAAGGTGATTTAAGAAGAGCTAGAGCTGCTGCTGGAAACATAGTTCCAAACACTACAGGAGCTGCAAAAGCAATCGGTCTAGTAATACCTGCATTAAAAGGAAAATTAGATGGAGCAGCACAAAGAGTACCAGTTGTAACTGGTTCAATAACTGAATTAGTTTGTACATTAGGAAAAAATGTTACAGTTGAAGAAATAAATGCAGCTATGAAAGAAGCTTCAAACGAATCTTTCGGATACACTGAAGAAATGTTAGTATCTTCTGATATAATCGGAATAAGCTACGGTTCATTATTTGACGCTACTCAAACAAAAGTTATGGAAGTAGATGGAAAACAATTAGTTAAAGTTGTTTCTTGGTATGACAATGAAATGTCTTATACTTCTCAATTAATAAGAACTTTAGGATACTTTGCACAATTAGCAAAATAGTCAGCTTTTAGAAAATAGAAAAGTAGATTGACAAAGTCCGAGTTTGTAGTTTAACACTACGGACTCTGGACTTTTTTTAAGAAAAAATATATAAAATACACCTAAATAATGTTACATACTATATATAAAAATATGATAATATGATATATTTAATAGGGTAAAAGTATGTACTATATTATACTTGGCAATAAAAAATTACTTTATTAAAAGGAGAGATATTTATGTCAATGCTAAACAAAAAAACTATAGAAGATATTGATGTGTGCGGGAAAAAAGTATTAGTGAGATGTGACTTTAATGTACCATTACAAGATGGTGTAATTACTGATGAAAATAGATTAAACGGAGCTTTACCAACAATTCAATATTTAATTTCTAAAGGAGCAAAAGTTATACTATGTTCTCATTTAGGAAAACCAAAAGGAGAAGCTAAACCAGAATTATCTTTAGCACCAGTTGCAAAGAGATTATCTGAAATGTTAGGTAAAGAAGTTGTATTTGCAGCAGATGATAATGTTGTAGGAGAAAATGCAAAAAAAGCTACTGAAAAAATGGAAAACGGAGATGTAGTATTATTAGAAAATACTAGATATAGAAAAGAAGAAACTAAAAACGAAGAAAACTACTCTAAAGAATTAGCTTCACTTGCTGAAATATTTGTAAATGATGCATTTGGAACTGCTCATAGAGCACATTGTTCAACAGTTGGAGCAGGAGAATTTTTACAAGAGAGAGTTTGTGGATACTTAATTCAAAAAGAATTAAAATTCTTAGGAGAAGCTGTTGCAAATCCTGTAAGACCATTTACAGCTATACTTGGAGGAGCTAAGGTTTCTGATAAATTAGCTGTTATAAATGAACTATTAGAAAAAGTTGATAATCTAATAATAGGTGGAGGAATGGCTTATACATTCTTAAAAGCTCAAGGTTATGAAGTAGGTACATCTTTACTTGAAATAGATAAAGTAGAATATGCAAAAGAAATGATGGAAAAAGCTAAGGCAAAAGGCGTTAATTTATTATTACCAGTAGATGTTGTTATGGCAGACCACTTTGCACCAGATGCAACTCCAATAGTAACAGAAGATGCTAATGTAAAAGAAGATTATATGGGACTAGATATGGGACCTAAGACTATAGCAAACTTTGTAAAAACTATAAAAGAATCAAAAACTGTAGTATGGAACGGACCAATGGGAGTATTTGAATTTGAAAACTTTGCAAATGGAACACTATCAGTAGCTAAAGCTATGGCAGAATTAACTGATGCAACTACTGTAATTGGTGGTGGAGATAGTGCAGCAGCAGTTAATCAATTAGGGTTTGGTGATAAGATGACTCACGTATCAACAGGTGGAGGAGCATCACTAGAATTTTTAGAAGGTAAAGAATTACCAGGTATTGCAGCATTAGATAATAAATAAACTACTATATAGAGGAGATTGTAAAATGAGAAAACCTATAATTGCAGGAAACTGGAAAATGCATAAAACAATAAAAGAAGCTTTAGAATTTGTAAATGAAGTTAAAGGGAAAGTTAATGCTGATAAAGCAGAAGCTGTTATATGTGCACCATTTACTTTATTGAAGGATTTAAAAGAAGCTACTAAGGGTACAAATATAAAGATAGGTGCTCAAAATATGCACTTTGAAGAAAAAGGAGCATTTACAGGAGAAGTTTCACCTCTTATGTTAAAAGAAATAGATATGGACTATGTTATAATAGGACATTCAGAAAGAAGACAATACTTCAATGAAACTGATGAAACTGTAAACAAAAAAGTTTTAAAAGCTTTAGAAGTAGAAATAGACCCAATACTATGTGTTGGTGAAACTTTAGAACAAAGAGAAGCTGGAAAAACTAAAGATGTTTGTAAAGTTCAAGTTGAAAAAGCTTTAGAGAATGTTCTTAAAGATGATTTAGCAAAAGTAGTTGTTGCATATGAACCAATCTGGGCTATTGGAACTGGTAAAACTGCAACTGCTGAAGATGCTAATGATGTTATATCTTATATAAGAGAAGTTATAAAAGGATTATATGGAGAATTAGCTAATGAAGTTAGAATACAATATGGTGGAAGTGTTAAACCTTCAAATGTAGCTGAAATAATGGGTCAAAGTGATATAGATGGAGCTTTAGTAGGTGGAGCTAGTTTAGCTGCTAATGACTATTTAGACCTTGTTAATTTCTAAGGCGTTAATTTCTAAGGAGTGAAATGATGAAAAAACCAGTTGCTTTAATTATTATGGACGGGTTTGGATATAATAAGGAAGTTAAGGGAAATGCAATTGCTGAATCCAAAATTCCTAATTTAGACAGAATAATGAAAAAATATCCAAATACATTAATAAATGCTAGTGGTCTTGATGTTGGTCTACCTGATGGTCAAATGGGAAATTCAGAAGTTGGTCATACTAATATAGGTGCAGGTAGAATTGTATATCAAGATTTAACTAGAATAACAAAATCTATAAAAGAGGGTGACTTTTTTAATAATGAAGTTTTATGTGAAGCTATGGACAATGCAAAAGAACATTCTCTTCATGTAATGGGTCTTTTGTCTGATGGTGGAGTACATTCACATATAGACCATCTTAAAGCCATAATCAAAATGGCAAAAGATAAAGGTGTAGAAAAAGTGTATGTTCATGCATTTACTGATGGTAGAGATACTGACCCTCAAAGTGCATTGGAATATGCTAAGGAAGTACAATCTAGTATGAATGAAATTGGAGTAGGGGAATTTGCTACAGTTTCTGGTAGATACTATGCAATGGATAGAGATAAGAGATGGGAAAGAGTAGAGCTTGCATACAATGCTATGGTTAGAGGTATTGGTGAAAAAGCAACTTCTATTGAAGAAGCTATTCAAAACTCTTATGATAATGGAAAAAATGATGAATTTATAATGCCAACAGTTATTGTTAAAGATGATAAAGCAGTTGGAAGTATAAAAGAAAATGATTCAATTATATTCTTCAATTTCAGACCAGATAGAGCAAGACAAATAACAAGAGCTTTAGTAAGTGAAGAGTTTGATGGATTTAAAAGAGAAGAAATTAAAAACTTCTTTGTATGTTTAACAGAGTACGATATAACTATAAAAGAAGTGCATATAGCATTTGGTCCACAATCTTTAACTAACACTCTAGGTGAGTATTTAGCTAAGAATGGAAAAACTCAATTAAGAGCTGCTGAAACTGAAAAATATGCACATGTTACTTTCTTCTTTAATGGTGGAGTAGAAGAGCCAAACAAAGGTGAAGAGAGATTATTAATACCTTCTCCAAAAGTTGCAACTTACGACTTACAACCAGAGATGTCTGCATATGAATTAACAGACAAAGCTTTAGAAAAACTAGGAGAAGATAAGTTTGACTTTATAGTTTTAAACTTTGCAAACCCTGACATGGTAGGACATACAGGAAGTATTGAAGCAGCTATAAAGGCTGTTGAGACTGTAGATACTTGTGTAGGAAAATTAGTAGATAAAATAATAGAGCTAGGTGGAAGTGCAATAATAACTGCTGACCACGGAAATGCTGAATACATGTTAGACCCACAAACAGGAAAGACTGTAACAGCCCACTCTATTAATCCAGTGCCATTTGTGGTTGTTGGACAAGAATTTGAAGGTGCAAAATTATTAGATGCAGGAAGATTATCTGATATAGCGCCAACTGTTTTAGATATGATGAAGTTAGAAAAACCAGAAGAAATGACTGGTCATTCACTTATTTCAAAATAGTTAAATTTAAGTAAGTAGGATAGTAACTTACAATAAAATAAACTTAAAAAGTATTTTAGTTTGAGTGCATTTTATAAAGTTTAAATAAAATGATGTAAAAAATAATAATTAATATATATTATAAAATCAAAAATTATTAGAATCATTAGTTGTACATTTTGTGTTTTATGTTTTAAATCTATCTATATATTTATGTATTGAAGATTGATTTTGAATAACAGATAAGTTAAAAATTATAAAAAATAAAATAAAAATAGAAACTTTTACAAATTTACCCATCAAATAAATTTGTATCTAATTTTCAAAAATAACTTTCTGTACTATAATATAATAAGTAGATTAAAACTAGTAGACGGATGTTTACAGTAAATGAAAATTTAACTAATAGAAAAATCGAAGGGAGATATACAAATGTCAGTTATTGAATTAGTATATGCTAGAGAAGTATTAGACTCAAGAGGAAATCCAACTGTAGAAGTTGAAGTAGTATTAGAAGATGGAGCAATGGGAAGAGCAATAGTTCCATCAGGTGCATCTACAGGAGCTTTTGAAGCTGTTGAATTAAGAGATGGAGACAAAGGAAGATACTTAGGAAAAGGTGTAGAAACAGCTGTTGCTAACGTAAATGAAATAATAGCACCAGAAATCGAAGGAATGGATGCATTTGACCAACCAGCTATAGATGCAATGATGATAGAATTAGATGGAACTCCAAACAAAGGTAAATTAGGAGCTAATGCTATATTAGGTGTTTCAATGGCAGTAGCTAGAGCAGCTGCTGATGAAATAGGTTTACCATTATTCCAATACTTAGGTGGAGTAAATGCTAAGCAATTACCTGTTCCAATGATGAACATATTAAATGGTGGAGAACATGCTGATAATAACGTTGATGTTCAAGAGTTCATGATATTACCAGTAGGAGCTTGTTGCTTTAAAGAAGGTTTAAGAATGGGAGCAGAAGTATTCCATTCATTAAAGAAAGTTTTAGGAGAAAAAGGATTAGCTTGTGGTGTAGGTGACGAAGGTGGATTCGCTCCAAACTTAGGTTCAAACAGAGAAGCTTTAGAATTAATAGTTGAAGCTATAACAAAAGCTGGATATAAGCCAGGTGAAGATGTTATGTTAGGACTTGACGTTGCTGCTACAGAAATGTACAACAAAGAAACTAAAAAATACGTTTTAGCTGGAGAAGGAAAAGAATTAACTGCTGCTGAAATGGTTGCTTTATATGAAGACTGGTCAAACAACTTCCCAATAATAACTATAGAAGATGGTTTAGATGAAGAAGATTGGGATGGATGGAAATTATTAACTGAAAAATTAGGAAACAAATTACAATTAGTTGGAGATGACTTATTTGTTACTAATACAGAAAGATTAGAAAAAGGAATTGAAAATGGAGTAGCTAACTCTATATTAGTTAAAGTTAACCAAATAGGTACAATAACTGAAACTCTAGATGCAATAGAAATGGCTAAGAGAGCAGGATACACTGCTGTTATATCTCATAGATCAGGAGAAACTGAAGATTCTACTATAGCAGATTTAGCTGTTGCAGTAAATGCTGGACAAATAAAAACTGGTGCTCCATCAAGAACTGATAGAGTTGCTAAATACAACCAATTATTAAGAATAGAAGAAATGGTTGGAGAACAAGCTAGATACTGTGGATTAAAATCTTTCTATAACTTAAAAAAATAGTCTTTAAAGATTAAAAAGATAGTATAAAAGATTTTAAGTTTATCTTATAAGAAATAAAAGGGATGAGTGTTAATTGATTTTTCAAGGCACTTATCCCTTTTTGTATTTAAGTTATTATGAAGAAAATAAATAAAAGCTTTGAAATAATTGCTATAATTCAAAACTATAGATATATTTTGATTTAAATATTTTTCTTTCTAAAATTTATTAATTTTCCTATGTAAAAATACAGTAAAATCTTCTAGCAGTTTGATACCAGTTTTGTTTGTGATTTATAGCATAATAGTCTTGAAATGACTATATTATTGTGATACACTAAAGAGTAATGAAATTTAAGTAATAAAAAGATAGGAGGGGCAAGAATGAGCAACATTTTAATGGGTGTGCAAGTAGTACTAGGGATTTTACTAGTAATTAGCATAATGCCTCAAGATTCTAAGAATGCTTTACCTTCAGAGTTTGGTGGAGAAGGAAGTCAAGCTTACTTTAAACCAAAAGGAAAACAAGCATTTCTTGCTAGAGTTACAAAAATAACAGCAGTATTATTTTTTATAAATGCATTGGCACTACTTATAGTTAAGAAGTAGTGATATTGTTGAATAACTGGCCATTATTTAATTAGTGCATTTTGGTTACATTTAAAAATTAAATTTAGTTTTTAATAAAAGTACGTCAACATAAAAAAGTACGTAAAATAAAAGCTGGACTAATGATTTTATATTATTAGTCCAGCTTTTATTTTATGAATTGAGTTAGATATTTATAAAATAAATTTTTTAATATCTAGTTTTTAATATTCAGTTTCTAATATCTAGTTTCTAATATATAGCTTTTAATATCTAGTTTAGATATATATAGCTTTGATATATCTAATTTTTAATCATTCTAGTATACACAATCAACTTGATGATTTGCAAAATAGATACCATACTAAGCATCATTATTAAAAAAAAGTAGGAACTATTAGTATATTGTGTATTTGTTAATATAAACTTTAATAAAAGAGTGTTGATTATTATTGTCAAAAGCCCCATTAATTTACCAAATAAATTATAGTTCTTTTTTAAAATGGTGTTTTGAATTAGCAATATAATTGCAATTATAGTAAAAGCGATAAGAATACCTATTAGAGCTATTTTAAGTGATTCAATAGGATAATCTCTTTCAAAGTTTCTGTTAGTGTATGTGACCCACCTGTGCATTCCCATTCTTGTATTTGCATATTTTTCAAAGACCTTACATCCTATTAGAAAAGCAATTTGAAATAGTATTGTAATACTATAGAGTATTTTCTTCATTAATATTTCTGCTACTCAAAATATGGTCAAATATATCCATATCGAGATTTTTCCTTCTTCACTGAACCTCGCCTTGCCTAAGCTA
>NZ_JAGWCZ010000015.1:0-90290 GCF_020657855.1 Clostridioides sp. ZZV14-6153
ATTATATAGTTATTATTAAAAATAAAAAGTATATATAAACCAAAAATAAGTATTATTTTATGAAAATGAATCCAAATATTATATATTACTTGTACAAATAACATATAAAATTTAATAAGTTAAAAAAATGAAAGATATAAATTATCATTTTAGTGTTTTATTTAGTTAAATTAAATTATTTAAATGAAATACATCTCATTTAAGTAAAAAAATTTAATAATAGTAAAAAAAATAATGTATTTGTTAAAAAATAAATTCACGAAATATTCAGAAAAAAACTTCTTGACCTAGAACAATAAAGGAAATAAAATCTAAAGTGTAGAGATTAAATCTATAAAATTATTTTAAGTATAGGTTAAAAGATATAGATAATGCATTTAAGATTTATAAAAAATATGAGGATGCATAATTATTTTAGGGAGGTTTTTGGTATGGATAAAAAAGAAAAGATTGTAGAGAAGTCAAATGTTGAAGTATGTAGTCCTGAGATTGTCAACAGTGTTGAAACATTAAAAATAAGGCTAGAAGAAATAAGATTAGCACAAAAAGAATTTGCAACATTTACACAAGAACAAGTAGATAAAATTTTCTTAGCAGCCTCAACAGCAGCAAATCAACAGAGAATTCCTCTAGCAAAAATGGCAGTTGAAGAGACTGGTATGGGTATTGTTGAAGATAAAGTTATAAAAAATCATTTTGCTTCAGAATATATATACAATGCTTATAAAAATACTAAAACTTGTGGTGTCATAGAAAAAGATGAGGCATTTGGATTTACGAAAATTGCTGAACCAGTAGGTGTATTATCAGCAGTTATACCAACAACTAACCCTACATCAACTGCTATATTCAAATCACTAATAGCCCTAAAGACTAGAAATGGTATAATTTTTTCACCTCATCCAAGAGCTAAAAACTGTACTATAGAAGCGGCTAGAGTTGTACATGATGCGGCAGTTAAGGCAGGAGCACCAAAAGGTCTTATAGGTTGGGTAGATGTGCCTTCAATTGAATTGACTAATGTTGTTATGGCAGAAGCAGACCTTATATTAGCTACTGGTGGACCTGGAATGGTTAAATCTGCATACTCTTCAGGTAAGCCAGCTGTTGGAGTTGGACCTGGAAATGTACCTGCAATAATAGATGAGAGTGCAGATATAAAAATGGCTGTAAGTTCAATATTAGTATCAAAATCATTTGATAATGGTATGATATGTGCTTCTGAGCAAGCAGTAATAGTACCAGAAAAAATATATGAAGAAGTTAAAAAAGAATTTAAATATCGTGGCGCACATTTCTTAAATAAAGAAGAAACAGAAAAGGTAGGTAAAGTAGTAATAATTGATGGAACTTTAAATGCCAAAATAGTTGGGCAACCAGCTCATGTAATAGCTAAAATGGCAGATGTAGAAGTACCAAAAACAGCTAGGATAATAATTGGCGAAGTTGAATCTGTTGAAGTAGAGGAACCTTTTGCACATGAAAAACTTTCTCCTGTCCTTGCAATGTACAAGTCTAAGAGTTTTGAAGATGCAGTTGCTAAGGCTGAAAAATTAGTTGCTGATGGTGGGTATGGTCATACTTCATCATTGTATGTAGACTCTATAAATCAACCAGAGAGAGTAGAGAAGTTTGTAAATGCTATGAAGACTTGTAGAGTATTAGTTAATACTCCATCATCACAAGGTGGTATAGGTGATTTATATAACTTTAAATTGGCTCCATCTCTTACTCTTGGTTGCGGTTCTTGGGGTGGAAACTCTGTATCAGAAAACGTAGGAGTTAAGCATTTACTTAATATCAAGACAGTAGCTGAAAGGAGAGAGAATATGCTTTGGTTTAGAGCCCCACAAAAAGTTTATTTTAAAAAAGGATGTTTAGGTGTAGCAGCAAGAGAATTTAAAGATGTTATGAACAAAAAGAAAGCTTTTATAGTAACAGACTCTTTCCTTTACAATAATGGATATACTAAGAAACTAACTGATTTATTAGATGAAATGGGAATTAAGCATACTACATTCTTTGATGTTGCTCCAGACCCAACACTAGCTTGTGCAAGAGAAGGGGCTAAGGCTATGGCTGATTTCCAACCAGACTTAATAATATCTGTAGGTGGAGGTAGTGCAATGGATGCCGGCAAGATAATGTGGGTAATGTATGAACATCCAGAAATAGATTTCCAAGATTTAGCAATGAGATTTATGGATATAAGAAAAAGAGTATATGCATTCCCTAAGATGGGTGAAAAAGCATACTTTGCAGCTATTCCGACTTCAGCAGGAACTGGTTCAGAAGTAACTCCATTTGCAGTTATAACTGACCAAGATTCAGGTGTAAAATATCCATTAGCAGATTATGAATTAATGCCAAATATGGCTATAATTGATGCAGATATGATGATGGAAATGCCACCAAGATTAACAGCAGCGTCAGGTGTTGATGCCTTAACACATGCACTAGAAGCATATGTATCTATGTTAAGAACTGAACCAGCTGATGGACTAGCACTTCAAGCAGGTAAAATAATATTTGAGTATTTACCTCGTGCATATAAAAATGGAAAGACTGATAAAGTAGCAAGAGAAAAAATGGCAATGGCATCTACTATGGCTGGTATGGCTTTTGCGAATGCTTTCTTAGGAATTTGCCACTCTATGGCACATAAACTTGGTGCATTCCACCATGTTCAACATGGTGTTGCAAATGCATTATTAATAAATGAAGTAATCAAGTTCAATTGTGCAGAGGCTCCAAATAAAATGGGTGCATTTTCACAATACAGACACCCTGATTGTATACAAAGATATGCTGAATTTGCTTCTTTTGCAGGAATTAAGGGGAATACAGACCAAGAAAAAGTGGATAATCTTATAAAAGCAATAGATGAATTAAAGGCAAGAGTGGGTCTTCCTAAGACTATAAAAGAAGCAGGAGTAGATGAAGCTAAATTCTTAGAGGGATTGGATGCTATGGTTGAACAAGCATTTGATGACCAATGTACAGGTGCTAATCCTAGATATCCATTGATGAGTGAATTAAAAGAGATATATTTGAAAGTTTATTATGGTAAATAATATTCATTTTAGAATATCGATTCTATTAGATTTGTATATAAATTATTCGATTTGCATATAAATAGAATTTTACTAGAACTATATAAATAATTTGTTAATAATAGATTATAACTTAAAACCTAAATAAAAATGATAAAAGGTAAGAAAATTCATATTGATTTTGAATATGTATATTTAATCAATTAACTTTAAAATTAGTCACAAAATTTTTTTATTACATATAATTTTAAAGCAAAATATATAAAAAACTTTATGAAAAAATTATAAAAATATTCAGAAAATTCTATTGACTAATCTATTTATCATGATATAATAGGTATAGAAAACAAAAAAACTGGGGCCTATTAAGGCCCCCTTACTACTTTTTGATAGATTTATTTAAAACTACTTTCTCATTTTGATTTTTTATATTTATTACAGAGTCGCTGTAATCTACCTCGAAGTTAGCAAAGGCAGAAAATAAATCTATATCTCTTAACAAATGAATTGTCATGCAATGATTGTTTTTATTCAACCTTAGAATTAATGCTCTTACAAATGGGAATTGGATTCTAGAATTAAATAAGTTAGAGCCATCAGTATCTATATCTAAGCTACGATAATTAATATCTATAAATATATCTACATCATTATTATCTTCTCTTATTATTCTGTAGTCAAAATCCAAGTCTAAATTTAAATTACCTAAAACTAATAACATTTAAATCCTCTTTTCTATAAGTAGTTTTAGAGTGTTAGTTTAACTAAGCTCTCCATCTATTATAGATATAATTCGGTCTGCTTTTCTAGCAATATTTTCATTATGTGTTATTATGATAAGAGTTTGGTTATATTTTTTTATAGAACTTTTTAGTAAATCCATAACTTCTTCTGTAGTTTTACTATCCAAATTTCCTGTTGGTTCATCTGCTAGGATTATACTTGGTTTTGCAGATAAAGCACGTGCAATAGCAACTCTTTGTTGTTGTCCACCAGATAATTGATTAGGAAGATGATTTTTCCTTTTATTAAGTCCCAATAAAGTTATAAGGTCTTCGATGTATTCTTCATCGACTTTTTTATTGTCTAACTTTAATGGCAATTCTATATTTTCCTTTACATTTAATACAGGAATTAAGTTATACTGTTGAAATACAAATCCGACTTTTTGTCTTCTGTATTTTGCTAGTTTTTTATTTGAAAGACAACATATATCTTTACCATCGACTTTTATAGTACCATTACTTGGTCTCTCAAGACCTCCTACTAAATGTAGAAATGTACTTTTCCCACTTCCACTTGGACCAATTATCGCAACAAATTCACCCTTATTTATTTTTAAATTTGCATCCTTTAGTGCATGTACAGATGTTTCCTTTTTTCCATAAATCTTACCTAAGTTAATAGTTTCCAATATAGGCATAATTACCCCTCCTATTCTGTGATGTTTATAGCTTCAACTATACTAATTTTATTTATCTTCCTTGATGGAATACATGTAGCTAGAATACCTACAATTATATTTGCTAAAACAACTAGTATATATATTTTGTAATCTATTGTAAAATCTAATCCATATGATGCAAAGTCCTGTAGATAATACATTTTAAATTGTATTATAAGTCCTGACACGATGGTAATTATACTTGAGAGTACTCCATATAATATTCCCTCATAGAGTATCATATTTTTAAATTCTCTCTCAGAGATACCAATAGCCCTTAACATTCCAAATTCGCTAGTTCTTGAAGTTAAGTTATAACTTATGTTATTTATTATGTTAAGCACACTAATTATGAACATTATTGCTACTATGCCATAATTATAAATCATGGATCTAGATGTCATTTTATCAGAGTTTTCTTTTTCTACCATCATATCTATTGTTGTAGTTCCAGAGACTTCACTTCCAATTTTACCTAAAAGTTTATTTATTTTTTTACTGTTTGCATTTTCATTAAGGTCTGCATAAACTAAGTTGTACTTATCTACACCAGTTAATTTTTTTAGATATTCGCTACTCGTTATTACATCTACACCATCATCTCCAGAGTACGTACTACTATCTGCAAAAGGATAATTTACAATAGCTCCAACTTTAAATTCATATTCTAGGTATTCATAATTATCTTTTTGACTTTCATAAAGGTCCATATCTATTCTACCATTTGGATATTTGACTTTTATAGTATCGCCTACTTTTATATCTACAACTGGTGTTCCTTTACCATGGGTAAAAGTCTTCTGGTATTTTTTCGTTTTAGAAATTTCTGGTACGTATACTATAGCTAAGTTTTCTTTTTTCATTTTTTTCAAGTTTATATTTCCACTTACTAAGTATTTTTCTAATGACTTTATCATCTCATCATTATAACCTCTTAGCTTTTGCTTTAGTGTATATTTTCCAGTAGTATTATTTTTTGTAAATAGAGGATATTCCTTATAATAAGGAGTTGAATTTATAGCTTCGTAGTAATCTAATCTATTTATTTTATCTACCTCTATTCTCGTGTTTAAGATACTAGCAGTTTTGACTTTGTCAATTCCATCTATATTTTTTATTTTATCTATCTGATTATCATTAAAACCCTTTATATCCTTGAAAGAAGTATTGTTACCAGTTTCATTAGAAAAAGTATTTGATAGAATAAAATCTGCATTCATATATGTTTGTTCTTGAGAGCTTTTGTTTTGGACATCTAAAAAAGAAGATTTATAATTGTCTTTTATGACGATTATACCTCCTATACTCATAGATAATATAATTATAATGAAGCCCTTTTTATTTCTAAAGATATTTTTTGCAGATATAGATTTTGTTACTGATATATTTAAAGTTAATTTTGATATTAAAGAATTAACTTTGGTTACATTTTTATTAGTTCCAAAAGTTTTTCTGATAGCATCAATAGGAGAAATTCTTCTTATTTTTAAGTATGTAAAGAAACTTATAATTAGTATTATTAGTATTGTAGATGCAATTGATAAGAGGATTATTTTATCTGGAATAACAAAAGGTGTAACCTTTATATTTCCTTCAAATTGAATATTTCCTGCAGACCTATTAAATATTTGTGCACCCCCCATACCTGTACATATACCTATAGGCATTGCTATCAAAGCAAGTATGAAAAGTTCATAAAACATAAGTTTAAAAATCCTAAAATTAGTGGATCCAATAGCTCTTAAGACACCATATTCCTGTATTCTTTGGTATATTGATATAACATAGATACTATATATTACAATACCAGAAAATAGGCTCATAGCAATTGCAGTATATTTACTTGAGTCATCTAAAGTACCATTTTTCATGGTAGACTCTATAAGCATTGAGTTTCTTCTCACACTTTCCTTATCCAATATAGCATTTTTTGCTATATTGTCTATGTTTGTATTTATATTACTGTCTTCATTAAATTCAATATAAGTTGTAAAATTATCCAATTTTGATTCATTGAGATTCAAAAAAATTTCACACATCCCCTTTTGTTTCTCTATAAATCTATCTTCAAGTATTCCAACAACTTTAAAAGTTTCTGGATTTTCTTTTTGATATAATTTAAAAGTAAGGTCTTGATTTGTCTCTGGTTTTAAACCCATACTATTTAAAATCCATTTCTCGACTACCACCTCATTGCTAGCTTTTGGAAATCGACCTTTTATAAGTTTAGAATGACTAGTCAAGTAATTTTTATTTGCATGTAGTATGTTTATAGGTAATTTTTCATTAACATCTGTAGACGCATAGTAAGATGTTATACCCAGATTTTTAATATCTTTGCTAGATTTTATGGATTTTAATTGATTTCTCTTTACATTTTTAAAGTATACATGGTCAGCTCCAGTTTCTCTTTTCATTCTATCTACATCTGCTTGCTGAGCACTTCTTGAGAGGGTACCAATACCAACAATAAGTGATGTAGCAAGAATTATACTCAGAGCAATTGCTAAAGATCTAGCTTTATAACTTTTTATGTATCTTACTACTATTTTCAGATTATCTTTCATATTTACCACTTCCTTTCTTAACTAAATCAATTATATATTTATTTAAAATATATAGCAAAGTAAGTATTTTCAAGTTTTAAGTAGTTAATTGTATAAATTTATATGTATTTTTACAAGTTTAATTAAGCTATATGTAAATTTTGACTTTTTACATATTTTTTTTAAAATGATATAATTCTCATATAAATTGCAGAGGGGAGGGGAATTATGGAGAACAATTTTATATTTCCTGTAGTAATATTAGCTTTGTTTATATTTAGTAACCTTATAATGAATAAGTACAGGTTTTACAAAGAATTAGACATATTAAAAAGAGGACTATTAACATTTTTTATATCGTGTTTTGTATGGATTTTATTCATGGGGGGTATTCAACATATACAATTAAGTTTAGGATATAATTCTTTACTTGAAGGAGTATTAAATATTATACTTTTTTTAATTTTAATTATTTTAAGTTGTTATATAGGCTTTAAATTTATAAGATTGATAAATAATAACAATGAACAAGAATCTAAACTACAAAAACTAGATAGTAAAATAAATCATAAGGATAATATAATCGTCAAATTAAGAAGTCAAAAACATGACTATTTGAAACATTTGCAAGTAGTGTATTCTCTATTAAATACTGGGTTAGATGAAGATGCCAAAGAATATATAATGAATATATCAAATAGTTTTAAATCAAAAAATTCAAGGTATGGAAAAGTATCTTATTTAGATGCTATAGCTTCATTAAAATATGAGGAATGTCTTGAAAAGGATATATCTTTTGATGTCTACATTCAAGATTTTATGGATAATTTAGAGATTGAACCTAATGATATGAGTTCAGTACTATTAAATATAATAGACAATGCAATAGAGTCTTTGTCTGGTATAAAAAAGGAAAAGAAATATATAAGATTACATGCATATGAAGATGAATTTCAGTATATTATAGCTATAAAAAATAATGGTCCTAAAATACATAATGTTGAAAGTATATTTTGGGATGGTTTTAGTACTAAAGAAGGGCAAGATAGGGGTTATGGGTTACATCTAGTTAAAAACATATTAGACAAGTATGATTATAGTATACTTGTAAATAGTGATGATTTTTTTACTGAATTTGTAATCTTAATCCCAAAATATTATTAGTTAGGAGGAGAAAAGTCTGTGATAAAAGTTTTGATTTGCGACGATGATAAAATTGTAAGAGATGATATAGCAAATATAGTTAAAGAGTCTGGATATGTAGATTATGTTAAAAAAGTTAAGGATGGTATAGAGGCAATTGAATTTATAAAAAATGAGAAAATAGACTTATTGATTATTGACATTGATATGCCATATAAAAATGGGATTGATTCTGCTAAAGAAATTCTTTCTATAGATAAGGATATACATATAGTATTTGTAACAGGTTTTGCTGATTATAGTCTAGAAAGCTTTAAAGTGCATCCTATAGATTTTATAGTTAAGCCATTTAAAAAAGAAAAAATACTTGATTCTATTAATATAGCAATAGACCATATCAACTCTCATAAAATTGCTAAGAATAATTTTATAGAAGACACTCTTTTTGTATATAAAATAAGGAAACAGGTACATATGATTAATTTTGATGATATAGTTATGTTTGAGAAAAATTCTAGAGCTATTAATCTATATACTAAAGATGAAGATATAATAAAGTTTTATGAGAACTTTGATGACTTAAAAAAACGCCTACCTCCTAATTTCTTTATGACTCATAGACAATACATAGTAAATTTAAGGTTTATACATAAGGTTATACCTATAAATAAATCTTCATTAGAGATAAGGTTTATAAATTTTCAAGAAAGTGCCATATTAAACAAATCTCTAGAAAAAGATTTTCTATATAGATTTTATAGGGTTAAAAGATTTTAGTAAAGGAAGAAGGAAAATTTCTTTTAGTGTGATACAGCAAGTACTATGAAGGTGATATATAAGAAAGATTTATATAAATTATTTATAATTATGAACTAATTTATATAAGTTATAGTGTAAAATATATTGGACTTTCTTTAAAAAATTAGAAAGTCCAATATATTTTAGAGACAGTTTTATATTTATAAATTACTTAAGATACTAGGGTCTTTAATTTTATTATCTTCAGCAAGCAATAATATCTTAGACATAATCTCAGCAGTCTTAGGGTCTTCGTCAGCAAATGGAAGGAATATCTTACCTCTACTTTGAGAATGTACAGGAAGTATATTTAAAGCACCCATTCCTTTTTTATGTACAATACCAGAACCCATGTGTACAGAATAATCGCCTAAATTACCTGTTATAAGAGCATGAGAGCCTTCAAAATTGACATTTTTAATCTTTAATAATAATAGTAGCTCTTTAGCAATAGCTATACGCATCTCTACAGTAGAGTGGCTTGTCTCAGGGTCAACACCACCAGCATGAGCAACACTTACAACAAGGTCTATATCACGCATAACTTCAGAGAAAAGAATTGGAGGTATAGAAGCTAGTTCTAAGCTTTTATAAGTCTTTCTATTAAAGAATTCTACTGTTTCAATAGTTGGAGGTTCAATGTCTGCTGGTGAAAACCAATCTGCAAGTGCAAACATCTTTGCTACTATATTTTCTTTGTAGAATACTTTTTGTAAACCTTCCTCATAGTCAACAGTCCAAAGTTGATTTCTAAGAAGTGCTACCGTTTTCTTTGGCTGGATTTGATGACCAGCATATCTACGAGATATAGTTTTTTCAGACAATTCGTCAGCATTTATTCTATAATATTCACGGAACACTTGCTTAAATGGTTGAACAATTTGCTTATCAAATAAGTCATGTTGGAATTCACTCCACTTACCAGATTCAAATAGATGAACTGGATGTGCAAGTTTTAATTTATTTTTTGCAGTTAATCTATAAGATTCACCAGTTGTATCACAAATAAAGAACTTAGACTTATCATTATATATATATCCAATAGTATCATCACATACCCAAACTAGATTTTTAACTAAAGGACAAATAACTGGGTTTTTATAAATATTGGAGATTTCCTTAACTGTAAATACTGTTTCATTTTTCATAGCTTGCTCTAAACTTTGTTTTGCGCGAGAATACTGACTTTTTAAATCTTTTTGTACTGATTTAAGTTCAAGTACATATGGATGTTTTGCAAGTGCTTTTGGCACACTTTTTAAAGCCTTATCGCCTTTTTGGACTTTTATAGATGTTTTTCCTTTTTCATCAACATCTATCCAAAGTGAAGTTCCATCAATATCTTTTGGTTTAAACAGATGAGCAACTTCATTTAGCTTTTCCGTTTCAAGAGCCCACATCATACGATTGATATCTTCAAAACCAGCACTTCTAGCTAAGTTTTCCATTGCTATTGCACAAGCTTTTGATTCACTTTCACGACGTTGTGCACCAAATTGTTTGCTTTCTTTAGCAAACTTTTGAATAAATTCATAACGGAAAGTTGCTTCTTTAAGGTCACCTTTTTTCATAGGAAGTAAAGAGAAACTTCTCAATTTATCTTGATTTCTATTTGTTTCAATTTCTTTCATCAGCATGTCTTTATCAAGCTTTCCAAGTGTAGCATCAGCATAAAGCTGTGCACGTCTGTGAGAGTTTCCGCCACTAGTTATGTATTTAGCTGATTTGTAAAGGATATTGAATCTTTCTTCTCCAATAGTTTTATATGAATCCAAAAACCAATCTACATCAAATGCTCCATCCATGAAACTCTGTGGTGATATAGGAGAGAATAGAGCAACCTCTGATTCTTTTTGAGCAGAGAATCCTTCATTTATATGTGCATGGAAATACCAAATTGTACTCTTTAAACCTTTCCAGTTTAAATATTTTTCAATTATGTTTACCCATTGAGGAGCATACATAGCAGCTTCTATTAATCTTAATTCAGTAATATCAGTAGTTTTAAGTAAATTTTTTAATTCCTTAGAATTATCTTCTTTAGTAGGATAACAATTTTTAAGTAGAGAACTCAAAACATCTTTTTTTGAATAATTACTGCCATATGAATATCCTCTCTGGAAAGTTTCTTTACCAAGAGCAACTAAGATATTTACAAAATAATTCATACCTTCAAAATGTTGTATATTATCAGCTAGATGAGAAACTTCTGTTGGCATATCACCTCTACGTGATTCAATTTCTATAATCCTATTTGTAACAGTTTTTATATTGTTTTCAAGCCATGGATGTTTTTCTAATGTATCACCACTCCATCTAGGATTTGTTAAAATTCGTACTATATTTGTTGCATTGTATCCAGTTACAATTTCTCGATTGATTTGTTCCTCAGTCATTAATCCCAATTCATATGCACGAGCAAATATATCTATATTAGTATAAAATGGGAATTTATATTCTAGAAGTTGATAATTTGCAAATGTAGTGTAGAAGAACTTAGTAAATGAAATATCATCATGAATAAATGAATGTGCCTTTCCAAGCCAATAGTTCAAAATTGGGGCATCTAAAGCAGGGCAGTATTCATTTTGTCTATAGTAGTTTTTAGTAAACTCAACTCTTTGCTTTTTACACTGTTCAGTAGTTAATAGGTTTCTTAGTTTGTAATATGTATCCAAACAGTATTCAAACATTTCTTTC
Organism: Clostridioides sp. ZZV14-6153; assembly: GCF_020657855.1. Taxonomy (NCBI): domain Bacteria; kingdom Bacillati; phylum Bacillota; class Clostridia; order Peptostreptococcales; family Peptostreptococcaceae; genus Clostridioides; species Clostridioides sp. ZZV14-6153. The sequence goes on from NZ_JAGWCZ010000015.1 coordinate 11,685, forward strand.
TGGTCAAATTCATTTAGTAATACTGAAAGTATTCTTCTTGTAAGAACATCAAATTTTAATTTCTCTAATTTTGAATATAATTTCTTTTGTTTTTTTTCATCAAGGACATTTGAATATATAGATGAAAACCAACTTTTCTCTATCTCATGATAAGCACATGGGCGTATACTATAAAATAAAATCTCAAGGATTGTTTTATAATCTAAATTAAGTTTCTTGCTAGTTTCTCTCCAAAGCTCAGCTAATGGATAATTATCAATAGTATCCTTATTATTTCCAGTTATACGTTTAATAGGAGTTAGATTATATGTAGAGTAACCTAAAAGTATTTTATCCATATTACCTGACCATCTCTCAACTTCATACTCATAATCTGCATTTTCAATGATAAGTTCATCAAATTTTTCATATACTTTTAATATTTTATTTATATCTACATCGAGAATCTTCTTAGCTTCTTTTTTAGTTGATATAGAAACAGAATCCTCATTAGAAGATAAGCTTAAATTAGAAATAATCTTATTAAGTTTTGATGGACTAGAGGAATCGCATTTAAAATCAAATTGTTCAGGAATTTGAACCTTATTTTCAGGATTGTATATGCCAAATCCATTTTCTTTACAATAATCATTTTTTGCTTTACCTAATAAATTATCAATTAATATCTGAACTTGAGATGTATTCTTTTTAGACTTATCAACACTTTCCACTAATAAAATAAGTTTATTATATAGCTCTTGTCTATCAGTATTGTCTTTTAATAAGTTTACAATTTCAAGTCCTCCAAGACATTTTTGCGAATTTGAAGATTTTATTAGAGAAGAAGCAATATTTTCTAGCTTTAAATCATCTTGTTCAAGTAAAATCTTTATTACTGTTTGTCTGATGGAACTTGTTTTTAAAGTAAGCAAGTTGTTTATTCTGTCTAACTCTACATCTGATAAGTCAAGTTCTTTAAGTAAAGTTAATACAATTTCTCTATTGGAAACACTCTTATCGCTCAAACATTCTAATAAGAAACTACGTTGTTTATCTGTTTTTGGCTCATTTATAAAATTAGCTATAAGTGAAGCTCTTAAATCTGAACTCATAAGATGACAGTTGTCCATTAGAACATCCATAAATTGAGTATTCATATCATATGCTGTTAATGTCATCATGCATCTAAGTATATTGTGAGAAGAAATTTCAACCCAAGACCATGGAAATACACTGCCAGAAAATTCCTTAGTTTTTGAATTTAAAAGTTCTAAGGTATGTTTTAGATTTTCAAATTGTTCCTTTCTAGCTTCAAAGTTTTTATCAATAGGAGAATCTGATAAGTCAAAATCAACTTTTCTGTTTTGCCAATTATAATAGTAGCCAACAGAACTTTCTACATAGAAGTTTCTAACTACCCATGCAAGTATCTCTAAATCGTCACCTTTAATATTTTTAGATGCAACAGAGTGTTTAAAATATGTACTTTCTGTGTTTGATAAGAAGTAAAGTGCCACAAGCTTTTTGTACTTTTCATCATGTGAAAGTAATTTTTCAATAAGAGAGTAGGAATCGTAGATATTGTAAGTTGCAGTTGCCCATAAAGCAAAATAAATTTCAAGGTTATCATTACTATTAATTGACTCTATACGAAACTCTTCATCAGTCAATGATTTATATGAAAGTTCTAAACACTTACGAATTATTCCAGGTTTTTGGTCTGAAAAACCAAGTCCTGTCCATGTATCCAAAGCTCTTATAACAGAACTAAATCTTTCTAAATTGTTATCTAAGATAGTTTTTAACATATAGACAGATGCAGGAATTGTACCTTCATCTAGACTTTCTACAATTTGTTGTCTAAGGCCTTCTTGTTGTTTAGCAGCCAAAAGAAGTTTAGAAAGCATTTCATAGCACTTTTCACTATGACTTTTCATAATACCAATTATCATTTGTCTAGTAAGTAGGGCGGTTTGATTTTCTCCAAAAATTACTTCTTCTAAAGCGTTGATTACATCATTATTTCCTTTATCTATTTCTAGTGCGATTTTATCACTCATTATATAGTCATATTGAAGAACTTTATCTGGAAGTGTAAGATAATCTAAGACAGAAAAATCATAATATATCAAACTAACATAATGTGAAATAAGCCTAATTATACTTCTAAAATAATCTTTAAGTCTATTTGAGCGATATCCTTTACGATAGTATCCTCCTGAATATGGATAATTCAATTTTCTTTTAATTAATTGGCAAAGTTCTTCCACTTGTTCAGGAGAAAACATTAATTCTAAGGCATTTTTTAAAGGACCAGAAAGTAAAGTGTCTACACTTTCAATTTCGTAGTAATAACAATTATAGTATTTTTTTATCATATCTAAGAATTTATTTTCATCTTTTACATCATAATAGTATGATTCATCTTTTACACAATCCCAAAGAGATTTAGCTAAGTCGTAATATGGTTTTGAAGAAGATTTAGTAAAATTGTTTTTAAAATCTTCAATTATTTTAGTATTTTTTTCTACTCTAGTACGTTCTGACATTTATGTACCTCCAATTTATTTATTTTAAAACATTCTTCCAGCAAGTAGAGTGAGTCTTATAAAAGTGAATATATCACCATCTTTTAAATTTATAGGAGAATTGAGTTCTTCAATAACATCTTCGTTTATAAGAACTTTATAGATTCCATCTTCAAATGCTTGTAGTGCAACTTCTATGGCTTTTTCTACAGATTGTTTGTTCTCATTGTAGATAGAGCCGAATCCAACTTTTCCAATGGTAGCTTGAGACTCAATCTCTTCACTAGTTAAAAAGCTTATTATTGATTTTTCTGGGGTCTTTTCATTATATTCAAGAACATTTTTAGATACAATTTCAGAGATAGCCTCTTTTAGGCAATTGATGTTGTCAGATAAATCAAAGGGGGTAAGTTCTAGCATAGGTCTACGTTTGCCAACAGCTTTAACTCTAAAATAAATTTGCATAAAATCACCTCGCAAAATATTAAGTATTAAGAAACTTAAAAAATTTATCTATTTGTTATATTATATCATTTTGTGAAATATTAGTGTGGGTTATGGAATTATTTTACAAAAAATAGAAAAAAAGCTATCTTAAAGTCTAAAAAAGAGATAAAAGATAACTTTTGATTGTGAAAATATATAATAATAACTACATGTAGTTATTATTATATATTTTAGATGATTGGTTTTAATAACTATCTTTTTTTATTTATAAATTTTATTCCTAAGTATTTTTTGATATCCTCTTCAGGAGAAAAATCGTCAATAAGTATTTCTTTGCCAGTATCTTCAAATACTACTAGAACTTCACAGTCACCCTGTAAGAAAAATTTTTTAACCGTGTCTTCTTTAACTTCTCTAACTTTTACTACATTCTTTTTTTCTTTTTCAAAGTCTTTTGTATAGTAACTTCCCATCATATTAATGATTTTTGTATATCTATTCATAAAATGCCTCCTCATGCGATTAAATTTAAAAAATATGTTATAATAATTGTTTGTATTAACTTAATAATTATAACAAGGAGTAATAATAATGACTAGTATAAAAAATAAAGATATTTTAAATTGTATAGATTATTCCACTAAAAATAAGCTCTTTAATGAACTAAATGATGTATATGAATCCTTACCAACTGGAAATTGTTCTGGTTGTGGTAATTGTTGTATGGAATCAGTAGGTATAAATTTAATTGAGTTTTTGAATATATTTTGTTATCTTGAAGATAGAGCGGATTTAAGAAGAAGATGTATAAGTAAAATAGTAGACTATTATTTTGAAGAGTATTCCAAAAAAAATTCATGTCCATTCAAAGACGATGATAATAGGTGTTTAATATATGAAGTTAGACCACTAAATTGCAGATTATTTGGACATTGGAAAAAAGCAGACTATAACAAAAATCTAGATAATGTCACTAAGAAAAATAATGACTATAAAGAGTTGATGAAGAGACAATTTGGATTTGAAATAAATGATGAAGTGGTAAATTATAGAATAGATTATTGTGAAAGCTTTATTCCAGGCAAAGGTTATTTGAGCAAATCTGAGAGATTAAGCTTTTTTGATAAACTTATGATACTAGATTCAAAACTTTATTCTAATGGCATTATAGATATAGATTTTAAGGATAGAGGTATAGTTGAATATTTTATAGAATCGCTATTTTACAGAGATTTAGCATATAATGTAAAAATAAGGATATCTAAAGAACCTAAAATAAAAAAAAGAACTATTAATAGAATAAAAAGGCTTATTCTACTAGAGTCTTATATTAAATAAATAATAACTTGTAGTATAAATATTGTCAAAATGAGGTGAAGATGGTGAATCTAACAAAAGTAAAAGGGAATACTTTCTTTATAAAAGGTGGTACAAATACAGGAATATATGTGTTTGAGGATAATACAGCACTTATGATAGACCCAGGATTATGTGGTTCGAGGCCCAGAAGAGTAACCAAAGTATTGGATGAAAATAAAATACAAGTTAGATATATTATAAATACTCATGGCCATGATGACCACTATGGGGCATGTAATCAATTTAAAGAACATTATAAAGATGTGTGTGTAATGTCATCAAAATACGATAAGTTATATATAGAAAACCCAGAATTATTTTCAAAGTATATTGTTGGGGGGAAAAGCAATATATTTATGGATAATATTTTAAAAAGTAAAATGTTAGATGATATAGAAATAGATAAAACTATAGATGGAGGTAGGCTGGAATTAAATAATGAAATGTTTGATATAATTGAATTTCAGGGACATACACCTGGAAGTATAGCTGTTTTAACTAAAGATAAGGTGATTTTTGTGGGAGACCTTTTGATAGGAGATGAAATTCTATCAAAATATGATTTCTTATTTTTATATGATATACAAGAACAAATGAACTCATTAGAAAAGTTAAAAGGTATAGATTTTGAGTATTTAGTTTTGGGTCATGGAAAACAAGTGATATCAAAAGAAGATGCTTATAAATTAATAGAAAAGCATTTGAATGCTTTAGATAAATATTTATACCAAATAAGACAGTTACTTGAAAAACCAAAATCTTTAGAAATTTTACTAAAAAATATTATAAATAACAATAATTTAAGCAATAATTATAAAGAGTATCATTTTTTTAAATCTTCATTGGTATCTGTTATAAGTTACCTAATTGATTTAGACGAAATAGGGTATATCTTAGAGGATGGAGAATTGCTTTACTATACAAAAACAAAATAAATTATGATAAAATAAAGAAGGTCATAAAAAACAAATAAAGGGTGAGCAATATGGAATACGAAAAATGGAATGAAATACTAGCGCCTTATGAACATGCAGTAGAAGAATTGAAAATAAAATTTAAAAATATAAGAAAAGAATATTTAGCAAAAGGCGAATATTCTCCCATAGAATTTGTCACAGGAAGGACAAAAAAAATATCTTCCATAATATCTAAGTTAAAAAGGCTAAATGCAAAAGATTTAGAAACTGAAATTGATGATATCGCTGGTATAAGAATAATGTGCCAGTTTGTTGAAGATATATATTCTATAGTTGATTTGATAAAAGTAAGAAACGATATGACTATAATAGGAGAAAAAGATTATATTACAAACTACAAAGATAGTGGTTATAGAAGCTATCATGTTATAATAAAATATCCTATAAACTCAATTGCGGGCTCAAAAGAAATTATATGTGAAATACAAATAAGAACTCTTGCAATGAATTTCTGGGCTACAATAGAACATTCATTAAAATATAAATATGACCATTACATACCTGAGACTCTAGCAGAAAGACTTAGAAGAGCTTCTGATGCTGCGTTTCTCTTAGACCAAGAAATGAGTGAAATAAGAGAGGATATAATGAAAGCTCAGGCTATGTATCAAATGAAGTCTATAGCAATTAGAGACACTCTAAATAGAATACAAGAGTTATATGACTTAGGTGATACACATAAAGCTATGCAGTATCAAAGAAAGTTGGATAGAACTGAAACAGACAAAAACATAACCGAAATTTTAGAATTAAAACAAGAAATAGATATGTTATTAGAGCAATATAAGGATACTAAGGTAGATGATAGAGTGGTTCAATAAAGCTACTTATAGAAAATTTACTAAATATTAATGGGGCTGCCTCTTAATGGAAAATAATTTCTAAGAAGAGACAGCCTATTTAGTTTAATCAAGGAAGGAATGATGTTATGAGTTTATATGCAATAGGTGATTTACATTTTTCAACATCGGTAAATAAGCCAATGAATATCTTTGGCAGTAATTGGGATGGTCATGAAAAAAAGATTATAGATAATTGGAAAGAGGTTGTTACAGAGGAAGATGTAGTATTAGTATTAGGAGATACGTCTTGGGGAATTAATTTATCAGAAGCTAAAAAAGACTTAGACATAATAAATGAACTTCCAGGTAAAAAAATACTTATAAAGGGAAATCACGACTATTGGTGGACAACAGTTACAAGTTTGAATAAGCTATATGAAAATATGCGTTTTATTCAAACAAATTTCTATGAATATAGAGATTATGCAATTTGTGGAGGCAGAGGTTGGATATGTCCTAATGATGTTAAATTTGATGAGACGGATGAAAAAGTTTATAAAAGAGAAGAAAATAGATTAAGGCTGTCATTAGAGTCTGCACATAAAAAAGGTTATTCTAAAATAATAGTAATCACTCATTATCCTCCTACAAATGATAGATTAGAGGAGTCTTTGTTTACAAAATTATATGAAGAATATAATGTTGAAAAGGTGATTTATGGTCACTTGCATGGTAAAGAGTCTTTTAAAATGGGTCTAAAAGGGATTCGAAATGGAGTTGAATATATATTAGCATCTTGTGATTATACAGAATTTAATTTAATAAAAGTTCACGATTAAAAAACATAAATTGGTAAATACTATAAGATACACGATTAAAAATAAATATTTGAGGGATTTCGGTTTTGAGAAAGGAGACACGATTTATGAGGTGGATATTAGTTTTTATATTTTTATATCTTATTCCTTTGATAGTGATATTCAGAAATTACAAGAATTTTAAGAGGTCTTGTATCTACAGTAGTATTTATGTAGTGTTAGCTACAACAATAATGATAAGCAACATATATATGAGTGGACTTAATAAGATAAAAGAATCTATGTATTATCATAATTATATTTCTGATGAGACGTATGATGAAAAATATGTATCAAATTTTAATGAAAAAGAAGATAGTGATTTAAAACAAGATAAAAATACACAAAGTACAGAAAATAATAAAGAAGAAAATAAACAAGATGTAACAAAGAATAATGATTTAGAAAGAAATACTTCAACAAATAGTGAATCAGAAAAACAAGGAAATACTGAAGAAAACAATGATAATTATACAAGTAAAGAAAATGATAGTGAAGATATTAAAAAAATAGACCTAGAAAGTATAGGAATTTTCAAGAAAGAAATTTATAATATAGAAAGAGTAGCTTTAGTACCAATGAGAGAATGTATACCTTATACTAAGGATATTGCAAAAAACATAACTAAATTATCTAGTATAAAAAAAGATGTTACAAATGCTAGAAATAAATGTAAAGAAGTTATAGAAGAATATGAGAATATGCAAATCCCAGAACTTTCTAAGGATGAATATACAAAGGTATTAAGCAGTGCTAGAGATGATGTAAAAAAGGCGTATGAACTTAGACAAAAGTCCATGGATAGTGCCTTAAAATTAATAAATACTAAAAGTCCTAAATATATAGGCAAGATAACTGAGTATCTTGATTTATCAGATAAGCAGATAGAAAGTTTTAAAAATAGATTGAATGATTTAAATGAAGAAATAGATGGGTCAAATACTATTGATTAATAAGAGTTAAAGAGATAAGTTAAAAGGGAGATTAGGATGAATAAGCAGAGTATAGGAAAACTAAATATGTTTTTTATGGGGATTACTCAGAGAAACCTTGAAAATGAAGATTTTTTTATTGAATTAGAAGTAGTTTTTAAATCAGGAAGAAAAGAATTTAAAGGAATTGCAACAGAAGAAGAAGGTAAGTACAAATTTAATTTTAAAGGCAAATCAGAGTTATATACATTTAGTAAATTGTTAAAAATTATATCTAAAGAAGCTGAAAATTATGATGCACTAGTATTTAGATATATTGAAAGAGGTACTATTGTCGTAATAGAAGGAGACAATAAAAAAGTAAATGTAAAGTATCTAGATAATAAAGAAGAAGTACCAAAAATAGATGAATTTACAGCATCTCAAATAAAAAACAGAGAGTACTATGTAAAAGTAGGACAAGCAAATGCACTTTTAAAAGAAATTGGAGTACTTACAAAAGATGGTAAAATAAAAAACGATAAAATAAGAAAGTATAATCAAATAGACCACTTTGTGGAGCTTATAGACAATATTTTAAAAGAAATAAAAGACAAAGACTGTATAACAATATTAGATTGTGCTTGTGGTAAATCATATCTAAGTTTTGTACTAAACTTCTATATAAAAGAAGTATTAAAGAAAAACTGTTATTTTATAGGAATAGATTATTCAGATGTAGTTATAGAAGCTTCAAAGAAGATGGCTAAAAATTTAGGCTATAAAAATATGTTATTTATAAAAGAGGATTTAACTAATTATACACCTAATAGAGATGTTGACCTTGTAATAAGCTTACATGCTTGTGATACAGCAACAGATATGGCTATAGGACTAGGGATTAGAGCAAAGTCAGAAGCTATAGTAGTAGTACCATGCTGTCATAAGGAGTTATTAGGACAATATAAATATGAAGCTATGGAACCAATATTAAAACATGGAGTATTTAAAGCTAGATTTGCAGACTTAATAACTGATGGTTTAAGAACTTTATTGTTAGAAGGAAATGGATACGATACTTCTGTGGTAGAATACATATCCCCATTAGATACACCAAAAAATTTAATGATAAGAGCAATAAAAACTAAAATAAATAATGAAAAAGCATTAAATGAATATAGAGAACTAAAAACACAATTTGGAGTAGAACCAACTTTAGAAAAACTTATATATTAGTTGAAAATGTAAAATTTATAAAAAGCTTGCTTAAATATGCAAGCTTTTTGGTATTATATAGGTATAGTCATATATGTGATTTTGATTTATAATTAAAGCTGTGCTATAATATTTGATTAATAAAATCAATAAATGTTACATGGAGGTAAAAATGAACAAATTAAATATATGTATTGATATAGATGGAACAATAACTAGTCCTTATCATTTTCTTCCATACCTAAATGATATCTTCAATAAAAACATTACAGAGTCAGAGTGTATAACTCACAATTGGGAAGAATTATATGGTTCAGGAATAAGCGATGTATATACAGAATTTAATGATAAGTATGTACATTCATATGATGAAGCAGAAATTGTAGAAGGAGCTATTGAAGTAATAGATGAATTATCTAAGGGGCATAATTTATATTTTGTAACTGCTAGACATGAATGTTTAACTGATGTAACTAAAAACTGGTTAATTAGACAAGGAATTTTAGATATAGATGTTTACTTATTAGGAAGTGATTATAAAGTTGAAAAGGCAAGAGAACTGAGTTGTGATATATTTATAGAAGATAACCCTTTAAACTCAGTCCAATTAGCTGATGCAGGTGTTAAAGTAATACTTTTAGATACTAACTATAATAAAAATATTGAACATCAAAACATAATTAGAGTTAATAACTGGATAGATATTAAAAAGATTATAGAACAAAGTAATTAAAAGACTTATAAATTGAAAGGGGGAGCATATGATAGATTTAAAACTAGAAAACAGAAAAGGAAAAATTCATGTAAAGAGTAGTGAGATAAAAGATATTTTAGAATTACGTCCAGATTTTGAATATGTACAAGATATATCAAATACTATAAATCAGGAGAATATATTGGTGTTTGATTGTCAATTAACAGGAAATTCTTTTGATATGGATGATTTAGATATAGAAGAAATATTAGAAGAATTAGGTGAGGAAATAGATGAGTCTTATTTCAATGTCTTATTTGAGGATGTAAGAGCATATTTAAAAGATGCTACTGATGAAATAGAGGCAGATTTGCAAGAAAATTACCTATTTGATAATTTGAGATGCTATTTTGATATATATAATATAAATCAAGAATTCACTGATTTTAAGTTTGTATTTTTAGTTTCTTTTAAGGATATAAAAATATCTTCATTAGCTAATCTAGCTAAGATTGTTTCCAAAAGACAACTGATAGGAGCATCTAAGTTTTATAGTTAAAATATAAAAATATAATTTTATGATAATAAAAGCTAGTAGCTTAAAAAAATATGGGCTACTGGCTTTTTTATTTGCTCATTTTTAAAGGAAATTTCAAAATAGTATTTACATTTCTAAAAGAATATTATATATTAAACATAATGTACAGTATATCGAATAAAATATTTTAAAGTAAGTTACTGTCTTTAGATAAAATAATTAAATATACTTAGGATTATATAAGTATATTAGAGGTGAATTTATGCAGAATTTAAATGAAATAATTGCTGAGAATTTAAAAAAGATAAGGAAAGAAAAACATCTTAGCTTAGATAAAATTTCTCAACTTAGTGGGGTAAGTAAGAGTATGTTGTCTCAAATTGAAAAATGCGAAGTGAATCCAACTATATCTACTATCAAGAAAATAACGAATGGATTAAAAATATCATTTACATCATTGATGGAAAGACAAGAAAGTGATATAGAATTGGTTGATAAAAAGGATGTAGACCATTTTATTGAGGATGATGGAAAATATGTAAGTTATCCGATATTTCCATTTGATTCTAAAAGAAGATTTGAAATATTTATGATTGAGATAGAAGAGGGTGGAACATTGGATTCAAATGCTGAACTTCCAGGAACTCAAGAGTTTATTACAGTTTTTAGTGGTGAAATAACTATTAAAATAAATGGAGAGGATTATATTGTATCTAGTGGAAATTCTATAAGATTTAAAGCTGATGTATCACATATATATAGAAACTCAGGTAGAGGTGTAGCTAAAATAAGTATGGTAGTATATTATGTATAATAATTGAATGGAGTATATAGTGATATTTAGATGATTTTAAGTATGAGAGTATTTAGTATTTGAATAATAGGAGTGTGATTTATAGATGAATAACAAAAAAGCAGTTTTCTTCTTTTGTAATAATTTAGATAAAGACCCAGTGGCTAAGAATGTAATTAACTGTTGTGAGGAAGTAATGGATTTAAAGCAGACTGATATTATTGTTGATGATAATTTTGTATTAGAATTTATAGATAAAAATAATAACTTATTCCAGTTTGTAAAAACGGAAAATGTAATAAGTCATGATTATAAATATTATCTGCCAATTTTAAATAAGTATTTCAAAAATTTTGATTTTGCAGGAGTTGTGAATTGGCATGAAGGAGAGAATGCTCCAGCAAATATTCTAACAGCTCATACTATTGGAGATGTACCAACAGGCGAGTTTGGAAATTCAAATCCAAAATATTTTAGAAACTTAATTAATGCAATTGAAGATATAAAAAATGAAAACTCTCTTGATGAATTCACTACATTAACAGAAGCAACTCACTGGTCTGGAACTACATATGGGGAAGTATCTAAATTAATTACAGAATATTCTGTACCTATGTTAGATATTGAGATAGGAAGTAATAGTAATAGTTTTAATAATAAGACGGCAATACAAGTATTATCGAAATCTCTAATTAGAGTATTTGATAATGATGAGTCTATAAAAACTTTACTGTGTGTAGGAGGAGTTCACTTTGAAAATTCTTTTGCAGATATTATAAAAAATAGAGAATACAATATATCAATTGGACATGTATTACCAAATCAATGGATTGTAAGTGGAATGTATGATAATGAAGATGGATTTGAAAAATTAGAAAAGTGTGTAGACAGTATTGATGGTGGAATTGATGGTATAGTTTTTCATGATAAGTTAAAGGGGGCTTATAAAGAACAATGTCGTAAATTAGGAGAAAAGCTTAAGGTGCCTGTATTTAAACATAAGACATTGAAAACCCCAAAAGATTTGCCCATATGGTAGATTTGATTTATAATAATGAGATTTAGTAAGTATATTCAGTAAGTCAGATTAATTTTTAAGTGAGGTCAAAAATGATAATATCTTATTTTGCACTATTAATTAGAGTAGTGCTATTAGCCTTTGAAAGAGTAGTTGTAAGATTATTAGGTGATGAAGAAGGTGATATTTATAAAAATATAGCTTCATCATTTTTATTTTTCTTTATAGGTGGAGTATGTTTACTACCATTTAGTATAACGAGTAAAGTTGGAGATTGGTCTTTTTTACTACCATGCTATATAAGTAGCTTAGTTTATTCAATTGGGTCAGTAGCATATGTAACATCTCTAGCAACTGGTGAAGTTTCACTTGTAACTCCAATAAACAGTTTAAACTCACTATTTCTATTGCTTTTATCAGTTGTATTTTTAGGTGAGAGTTTTAGTTTAGCAAAAGTTGCAGGAATTATAATTATGATTGGTGGAGTATTTATATTAAAAAATGTAAGCTCTTTATTAAAAAATGCATCTGCCATTTTAAATAATCTACCATGTAGATTGATGTTTTTGTACATATTTTTTCAATCCGTAGGAAGGGTATTAGATAAGGCATTTTATGTTCAAGTATCTCCTATACTGTATTCAACGATACTTTACTTTTTTGTCGGATTAAATCTATTTGTTTTTTTAGCATTTAAAAAGAAACAAAAAGTAATCTATGAAATTTTTAGTAATAAGAAAGGACTTTCGATTTTAAGTGGTGCTATTAATGGGTATTCTTATCTAGCATTATTAATTGCTTTAAATAATTTAGAACTCAGTATAGCAGAACCATTTTCTCAAGTATCTATGATAATAACTTTAATACTTGCTCACTTTATATTTAAAGAAAATATTAAGGAGAAAATACCAGGTTCAATTCTGATATTAATTGGTGGATGGTTATTATTGCTTTAATTGATAAATCAGAGAGATAATGAAAGTGTATAAAAGGCTATAGGTAAATTTGTTTTTACACAAATCTACTTACAGCCTCCCTTTTATTTTAAAAACCCTATAGTCACTATTTTTATGTTGTCAATCTTGTATTAAAATTTTAAATACTAATTTATAATTGTTAATTCTTATGTCTAACTCTTAATGGTATATCAAGTTCTTTTGCTAATTGTTTAGATTCTTCTATTTCTTCTGGAGATATTTCATCTACTACTGAAAAAGCAACTTCTTTTATATATTTTTTACAATCCTTTGCGAAATCTAGCATATAGTTAAATGATTTTTCTCCAAATTTTGGTTGAGTAACTCTATTATAAGCTTCTTTATTTGGAGCATTAAGACTTATTGATACTGCATCTATTACATCTTTTAACATGATAGCAGTTTTTTTATTGTGTATTAAATCGCTTAGACCGTTTGTATTTATTCTTGTTTTGATATTACTTTTTTCCTTTATAAATTTAGCAACTTCTATTAATTCATTTATTCTCATTAGTGGTTCACCATATCCACAAAATACAATTTCATCATATTCATCTAAATTATATTTGTCAAAGGCTTCTTTTACTTCATCAATACTTGGTTCGTGTTCTAACCATAAGCTACCACTATTTGCTACTTCGTCTTTTTCATTTCTTATGCAAAACACACATTTACATGGACATGTATTAGTTATATTTACATAGATACTGTTTTCAATTGTATATAAGATATTCATAATTTTCCCTCCATAAATTTAAGTCTTTAGTTAAAATAACGTCTTTTAAAATCAAGTTTATCAAGTGCCATCCCTAGAAGTACAAACACAATAAAGCTTCCTATTGGTTGTAACAAACCAAGTAAACTCATTACGAAAGCACTCGTAAAGCTTCCAATAATTATTCCCTCAGCAAACATATATAAAACTAGACCTACTATGCCTGCTACAAATGAAGCAATTATATTTCTTTTGTTTATTATCTTGTCACTTTTAGAAGTGAAAAATAATACAAGTATTGGCTTTATAATTATAGTTGGTATTACCCATATTGCAGCTCCTGTAGATAAATCAGCTAGACCAGCACCTATTGCAGAGGCCGCTATAGCATAGTTTGTTGGTAAAATAGTTGCAGCTAGATAAATAAAGGCATCTCCTATATGAACATATCCGTTGTTTCCACCAACTGGAATATGTAATATATAAGCTATTGTCAAACATATTATAGATGCAAATAACGCTGAAGTGACGATACAGGTCGTCTTTTTAGAAGTAGCTTTGTTCATTTTTTCCAATATAATCCCTCCTCAAAAATCCCAAACTAGCATTCTTGTAATGTTTTCTTATAAATATATTAATATTAATCATACAATTTTCATAGTTTGTTTGGTATTTTTCTGGTAAAAAGTGAATTGTATCCATTCAAAGTCTTTTGATGGAAAAGTAGATTGTAATTAGGGTAATTTAATAGGATGATTATAAAGATGGTTGTAAATTCGATATAAAATATAATAAATAGTAGGTGTATGCAAATAATATAAAAGAAGAAAAGCAATATAAGAGAGTCATACTCAATGTATATTGAATAGACTCTCTTATATTTGGGAAATTAAAGGCTATTTTGTTAGATAATAGCTAATTAATGAAAAAATATATTTATAAAATACTAATTTACTCTGTTAGCAGCAGTTCCTGTGCTTATAACATCTACAGCACTACTTAAACTAGAATAAACTATATTTTCTATCGCTGTACTAGTGAAGAATCCAAGGTGATGAGTAAATATAACTTGTTCCATAGAAAGAAGTTTGTTTATTTCTGGGTCAGTTAATTCACCTGGGTTCATTTTTTTATTTAAGAATAATCCTTCAGTTTCAAATGTATCAAGGGCAGCAGCTCTTATTTTTCCAGCTTCTAGTGCTTCTATTAAGTCCCCTGTCTTAATCAAACCACCACGACCAGTGTTTACTATGTAAGCTCCATCCTTCATTATAGCTAAAGTATCTTTATTTATCATATGTTTTGTTCCTTCAAGTAAAGGAGTATGTAATGTTATAAGGTCAGCTTCTTTAAGAAGGTCTTCTAAAGAATCTTTATAAGTTAATATATCATTTAAATCTTTATTTGGATATTGGTCAAATGCAATTACATTAGCTCCTAAGCCTTTGAATAATTTTGCAGAAGTAGCACCTATTTTTCCTGTACCTATAACACCAACTGTAATAGATCTAACTTCTGTTCCAAGAAGTTCAGCTATCCAACGATAGTCACCTTCACAGACTTTTTTCTTTACTAAAGGAGTCTTTCTTAAAAGGTTCATAGCTTGAGTAACAGCTAATTCAGCTATTGCATTAGGTGAATAAGAAGGAACATTTGTAACAATAAGTTCATTTTTATTAACTAAATCAAAATCTATCATGTCAACCCCTGCAGTTCTTGAAGCTATAACTTTAACTCCAGCATCTTTTAAAGTTTCATAGATATAAGGATTATCTATATAGTTAGTTTGTTGTATAGATATACCATCATATCCTTTAGCTTTAGTGATATTTTCTTCAGTCATGTTTTCAGGATAAATATCCACTTGAACATCCTTATGCTCTTCAGACCATTGTTTTATTACTGGTTCTTCATAATCGCGTGCTCCAAATACTAGTATTTTCATATCAATACCCTCCTGTAATTATTAAATTATATGGTAATCTTTCATTTAGAAATAATATGTAGCATATAAGGTTATATTTTTGTACAAAATTTTTAAGGTTAAAAATTTAGTTTTGAAATTGTTTTCCCTGTGTCATTTTTATATCTAGTCATTTTTTATTTAATAGAATAATTGCTTTAAAAATTTATCAAAGAAATTGTTATTTTTTAGATTAAATATTATTAAAAAATTATCTAAGTCTGAAATTAGTTAACTAACTTGCTGATTAATTACAATGATAACATGTGTTTTTGAGTTTAGCAATGAAAACTTTTTTTGAAATGTCAAGCTTTTTCATAAAAAAATATATAAAAAAAACTTTTAAATGCATGGAAAAAATAGCAAGATGCAATGGAGAGTTGCATAATGCCACGAAATGGAATTAATAATGCAATTGTATATTGTTAAAAAACATTCAAATCAAGCGATATTTTGATTAAATATAAAGTTGGCACGATAAATGCTTAACAATATAGGTGTAAGACAATAAAAAATATAAAAAATAATCATTTATAACTTTTAATAATTTTATAAGTTATCTTAATAAGATTAGGAACTTTGACACCAAATAGTTAATATCAGAAAAAAGTACTTTATGTGTGATTTAATTGAATTTTTATAATTGATACTATTAAGGAGGAAAACGTTATGCTTTTAGAAGGAGTTAAGGTAGTAGAACTTTCAAGTTTCATCGCAGCACCATGTTGTGCAAAAATGTTAGGTGACTGGGGTGCAGATGTTATTAAAGTTGAGCCTATAGAAGGTGATGGAATAAGAGTTATGGGTGGAACATTTAAATCTCCAGCATCAGATGATGAAAACCCTATGTTTGAATTAGAAAATGGAAATAAGAAGGGTGTAAGTATTAATATAAAATCAAAAGAAGGAATAGAAATATTACATAAATTAATATCAGAAGCAGACATATTTGTAACTAATGTTAGAGTTCAAGCATTAGAAAAAATGGGTATAGCTTATGATCAAATAAAAGATAAGTATCCAGGATTAATATTTGCTCAAATATTAGGATATGGTGAAAAAGGACCTTTAAAAGATAAACCAGGATTTGACTATACTGCATACTTTGCAAGAGGAGGAGTTAGCCAATCTGTAATGGAAAAAGGAACATCTCCAGCAAATACAGCAGCAGGATTTGGTGACCACTATGCAGGTCTAGCATTAGCAGCAGGTAGTTTAGCAGCATTACATAAAAAAGGTCAAACTGGTATAGGTGAAAGAGTAACAGTAAGTCTTTTCCATACAGCTATATATGGAATGGGAACAATGATAACAACAGCACAATACGGAAATGAAATGCCTTTATCAAGAGAAAATCCAAACAGCCCATTAATGACTACATATAAATGTAAAGATGGAAGATGGATTCAATTAGCTTTAATACAATACAACAAGTGGTTAGGCAAATTCTGTAAGGTTATAAATAGAGAGTATATATTAGAAGATGACAGATACAACAACATAGATTCAATGGTTAATCACATTGAAGGTTTAGTTAAGATAGTTGGAGAAGCTATGTTAGAAAAAACATTAGATGAGTGGTCAGTTCTATTAGAAGAAGCAGACTTACCATTTGAAAAAATCCAAAGCTGTGAAGATTTACTAGATGATGAACAAGCTTGGGCAAATGACTTCTTATTTAAGAAGACATATGATAGTGGAAATACAGGTGTCTTAGTTAATACTCCAGTTATGTTTAGAAATGAAGGAATAAAAGATTATACACCAGCACCAAAAGTAGGGGAACATACTATAGAAGTATTAAAAACTTTAGGCTATGACGAATCAAAAATAAATAACTTAAAAGAAGATAAAGTTGTAAGATACTAATTAGTATTTCTAGATTTTGGGAAAGGAGAATACTAAAGATGTATACAATGGGATTAGATATAGGTTCAACTGCATCAAAGGGAGTAATTTTAAAAGATGGAGAGGATATTGTGGCTTCAGCTACTATATCTTCTGGTACTGGGACTACTGGACCATCAAGAGTTTTGGAAAAATTATATAGTGAGTCAGGTCTTGCAAGAGAAGACATTGAGAAAATAGTAGTTACAGGGTATGGGAGAATGAAATATTCTGATGCTGACAAACAGATAAGTGAGTTAAGTTGTCATGCTAGAGGAGTAAACTTCATAATTCCAGAGACAAGAACCATTATTGATATAGGTGGTCAAGATGCTAAAGTACTAAAGCTAGATAAGAATGGAAGATTACTAAACTTTCTTATGAATGACAAATGCGCTGCAGGTACAGGAAGATTTTTAGATGTAATGGCAAAAATAATAGAGGTTGATGTATCTGAACTCGGAAGTATATCTATGAATTCTCAAAATGAAGTATCAATAAGTAGTACATGCACAGTGTTTGCAGAATCTGAAGTTATATCACACTTATCAGAAAATGCAAAAATTGAAGATATAGTAGCAGGTATTCACACTTCAGTAGCAAAGAGAGTTTCTAGCCTAGCAAAAAGAATAGGAGTACAAAGAAACGTAGTAATGGTTGGTGGAGTTGCCAGAAATAGTGGAATTGTAAGAGCTATGGCAAGAGAAATCAATACAGAAATTATTGTACCTGATATACCTCAATTAACTGGTGCTTTAGGAGCAGCATTATATGCTTTTGATGAAGCAAAAGAATCACAAAAAGAAGTGAAAAATATATAAAAAGAGGGATGACAATGTCTGAAAAAAAAGAAGCTAGAGTAGTAATAAACGATTTATTAGCTGAACAATATGCAAATGCATTTAAAGCTAAAGAAGAAGGAAGACCTGTAGGTTGGTCAACATCAGTATTTCCTCAAGAGTTAGCAGAAGTATTTGACTTAAATGTATTATATCCAGAAAATCAAGCAGCTGGGGTAGCGGCTAAAAAAGGTTCTTTAGAATTATGTGAAATGGCTGAATCTAAAGGATATTCTATCGACCTATGTGCATATGCAAGAACAAACTTTGGTCTTTTAGAAAATGGTGGATGCGAAGCTTTAGATATGCCAGCTCCAGATTTCCTACTTTGCTGTAATAATATATGTAATCAAGTTATAAAATGGTATGAAAATATTTCAAGAGAATTGGATATACCTTTAATAATGATTGATACAACTTTCAATAATGAAGATGAAGTAACTCAATCAAGAATAGACTATATAAAAGCTCAATTTGAAGAAGCTATAAAACAATTAGAAGTTATATCAGGAAAGAAATTTGACCCTAAGAAATTTGAAGAAGTAATGAAAATATCAGCTGAAAACGGAAGACTATGGAAATATTCTATGAGTTTACCAGCAGATTCTTCTCCTTCACCAATGAATGGATTTGATTTATTTACTTACATGGCTGTAATAGTTTGTGCTAGAGGTAAAAAAGAAACTACAGAAGCATTTAAATTACTTATAGAAGAGTTAGAAGACAACATGAAAACTGGAAAATCTTCTTTCAGAGGAGAAGAAAAATACAGAATAATGATGGAAGGTATACCTTGCTGGCCATATATTGGATATAAAATGAAAACATTAGCTAAATTTGGAGTTAATATGACAGGTAGTGTTTACCCACATGCTTGGGCATTACAATATGAAGTTAATGATTTAGATGGAATGGCAGTAGCATACAGTACTATGTTTAACAATGTAAACTTAGACCGTATGACAAAATATAGAGTTGATTCTTTAGTAGAGGGTAAATGTGATGGAGCATTCTATCATATGAACAGAAGCTGTAAACTTATGAGTTTAATACAATATGAAATGCAAAGAAGAGCAGCTGAAGAAACTGGATTACCATATGCTGGATTTGATGGTGACCAAGCAGACCCTAGAGCCTTTACTAATGCTCAATTTGAAACAAGAATTCAAGGGTTAGTTGAAGTAATGGAAGAAAGAAAAAAACTTAATAGAGGTGAGATATAATGGAAGCTATTTTATCTAAAATGAAAGAAGTAGTTGAAAATCCAAATAAGGCTGTAAAAGAATATAAAAATGCAACTGGTAAAAAAGCTATAGGTTGTTTCCCAGTTTATTGCCCAGAAGAAATTATACATGCAGCTGGAATGCTTCCAGTTGGTATATGGGGTGGACAAACAGAATTAGATTTAGCTAAACAATATTTCCCTGCATTTGCATGTTCAATAATGCAATCATGTCTAGAATATGGATTAAAAGGTGCATATGATGAATTATCTGGAGTTATCATACCAGGTATGTGTGACACATTAATTTGTTTAGGACAAAACTGGAAATCAGCAGTACCTCACATAAAATATATATCATTAGTACACCCACAAAACAGAAAACTTGAAGCTGGTGTAAAATACCTAATCAGTGAGTACAAAGGTGTAAAAAGAGAACTTGAAGAAATATGTGGTTATGAAATAGAAGAAGCAAAAATTCATGACAGTATAGAAATTTACAATGAACATAGAAAAACTATGAGAGACTTTGTTGAAGTAGCTTATAAACATTCTAATACTATAAAACCATCAATAAGAAGCTTAGTAATTAAAAGTGGATTCTTTATGAGAAAAGAAGAACACACTAAATTAGTAAAAGATTTAATAGCAAAATTAAACGCAATGCCAGAAGAAGTCTGTTCTGGAAAGAAAGTTTTATTGACAGGTATATTAGCAGATTCTAAAGATATATTAGATATTTTAGAAGACAATAATATAGCAGTAGTAGCAGATGATTTAGCTCAAGAAACAAGACAATTCAGAACAGATGTACCTGCAGGTGATGATGCATTAGAAAGATTAGCAAGACAATGGTCAAACATAGAAGGTTGTTCATTAGCTTATGACCCTAAGAAAAAACGTGGGTCACTTATAGTAGATGAAGTTAAAAAGAAAGATGTAGATGGTGTTATCTTCTGTATGATGAAATTCTGTGACCCAGAAGAATACGATTATCCTTTAGTTAAGAAAGATATAGAAGATAGTGGAATACCTACTTTATATGTTGAAATTGACCAACAAACTCAGAATAATGAACAAGCAAGAACTCGTATTCAAACATTTGCTGAGATGATGAGTTTAGCTTAAGTTCATTAAAATAAATTTACTATAAAATATGAAAATTGGAGGAAGCTATGTTATATAACAAAGAGCAAGAACTTTTAAGAAAAGCAGTAAGAGATTTTGTTAGTAAAGAATTAGATACTTTACCAGCAGAAATGGATAAAACAGGTGTAATGCCTAAGGAATTAATCAAAAAATTAGCTGAGACAAAATTTATAAGCAGTAATATCCCAGAAGAATATGGTGGAGGGGGAGCAGGTTATGTTTCTTACGCTATCATAATGGAAGAAATAGCTAGAAGATGTGCTTCAACAGCTACTTTTGTAACAGCTGGTTCTTCTCTTGCTACATTACCAATACTTTACAATGGTACTGAAGAGCAAAAACAAAAATACTTAAGAGGTTTAGCAACAGGTGAGTTAATAGGAGCATTTGGTTTAACTGAGCCAGGAGCTGGTTCTGATGCTGGTGGACAACAAACAACAGCAGAATTAGTAGGAGACCACTACATATTAAATGGTAGAAAAACTTTCATAACTAATGGACCATTCTGCGATATAGCTATAGTAATAGCAGTTACAGATAGATCTAAAGGTCTTAGAGGGACATCAGCATTTATAGTAGAAAGCAAATGGGATGGTTTCTCAACAGGAGCTCATGAAGATAAGATGGGTATAAGAGGAACTGAAACTTCTGACTTAATATTTGAAAATGTTAAAGTTCCAAAAGAAAACCTTATAGGAAAAGAAGGTAATGGATTTAAAATAGCAATGGGTACTTTAGAAGTAGGTAGAATAGGTGTTGCTGCCTTAGCTTTAGGAATTGCTCAAGGTGCTTTAGATGAAGCTGTTAAATATACAAAACAAAGAGTTCAATTTGGTAAGCCTATAGCTAAATTCCAAAATACTCAATTTACTATAGCTGATATGGAAACAAAAGTTTGTGCAGCTAGAGGATTAGTTTATGACGCAGCACAAAAGAGAGATGCAGGAATGAGAGTTGCTCAAGAATCTGCGATGGCTAAATACTATGCAGCAGAAGTTGCAAATGAAGTTGCTTATAAAGCATTACAACTTCACGGTGGATATGGATTCATAAAAGATTATGAAATAGAAAGAATTTACAGAGATGCTAGAATCGTATCAATATACGAAGGAACATCAGAAGTTCAAAAAATGGTAATTTCATCAAACGTATTAAAATAATAAATAATCTAATGAAATTGGAGGTATAGACTTTGAAAATATTAGTTTGCGTAAAACAAGTTCCAGATACTAACGAAGTAAGAATAAATAAAGAAACAGGTACTCTTATAAGAGATGGGGTTCCTAGTATATTAAACCCAGATGATGCAAATGCATTAGAAGAAGCATTAAAAATTAAAGATGAGCATGATGATGTAACTATAACAGTTATAACAATGGGACCTCCTCAAGCAGATTTTATGCTAAGAGAGTGTTTAGCTATGGGGGCTGATGATGCAATATTATTAAGTGATAGAGCATTTGGAGGAGCTGATACTTGGGCTACATCAAATACTATCGCAGCAGGAATATCTAAAATAGGCGATTATGATATAATATTTGCAGGAAGACAAGCAATAGATGGAGATACTGCACAAGTTGGACCACAAATTGCAGAAAAACTAGACATTCCTCAAGTTACATATGTACAAGACTTCAAAATAGAAGGAAAAGACATAATAGTTCAAAGACAATTAGAAGATGGATATGAATTAATTAAAGTAAGTACGCCTGTACTTTTAACAGCAGTAAAAGAATTAAATGCACCTAGATATATGTCTGTTGATAAAATAGTTAAAGCATATAAACATGATGTAAAAGTTTGGACAATTGATGATTTAGACGTAAATAAAGAAGAAGTTGGCTTAAAAGCATCACCAACTAAAGTATTTAGATCATTTACTCCTGAACCAAGAGGAAAAGGAGAAATCTTAGAAGGTAAAGCTGACGAAATAGCTAACAAAATAATAATAGGTCTAAAACAAAAGCACATTATATAAGTTGGAGGAGTACAAACTATGAATGATATAAAAGATTTAAGTTCTTATAAAAACGTATGGATATTTGCAGAGCAAAGAGATGGAAAAATAACTCCAGTAGTTATCGAATTATTAGGAGAAGGAAGAAAATTAGCTAAAGAAGTAGATGCAGAACTTTGTGCAGTATTATTAGGAAAAGATGTTGATGGATTAGCTAAAGAATTGATTTCTTATGGAGCTGATAAAGTTTATGTTGCAGATGATGCTCTTTTAGAAAAATATACAACTGATGCATATACAAAAGTAATAAAAGATGCAATAGATGAAATAAAACCAGAAATAATGCTTTTCGGAGCAACTCATATAGGTAGAGACTTAGCACCTAGAATAGCTTCAAGAGTAGGAACTGGATTAACAGCAGACTGTACTAAATTAGAAATAGACCCAGAAGATAAGAAAATAAAACAAACTCGTCCAGCATTTGGTGGAAACATAATGGCTACAATCATTTGTCCAAACCATAGACCTCAAATGTCTACAGTTAGACCTGGTGTTATGGATAAAGCTGAAAAAGACGAAACAAGAACTGGTAAAGTTATAGCATTAGATTACAAAATAACTCAAGATGATATAAGAACTACTGTTTTAGAAACAGTTAAGAGTAAAAAAGATTTAGTATCTCTTACAGATGCAAATGTTATAGTATCAGGTGGTCTAGGATTAGGTGGACCTGAAGGATTTGAAATGCTTAAACAATTAGCTGACAAATTAGGTGGAGTAGTTGGTTCTTCTCGTGCTGCTGTAGATGCTGGATGGATAGACCATTCTCACCAAGTAGGTCAAACAGGAACTACTGTTAAACCAAACCTATACATAGCTTGTGGTATATCAGGAGCAATACAACATTTAGCAGGTATGCAATCATCAGATTTCATAATTGCTATAAACAAAAACCCAGCAGCTCCAATATTAGAAATTGCTGATTATGGAGTAGTTGGAGACTTACATGAAATAGTTCCAATGCTTATAGATAAATTAGATAGCGTTGATGATTTATTAGAAGCTATAAAAGCTTAATAGGTAACAAGTACCTAAATACTACTGATGAAATAAGCCTTATTAGTTAGTAACATAAATATTATTACATAATATGGTTATTGCTAAATCGTATTTGTCAGTTATTAAAAAGTCTGTTTGAATAAAATTTTATAATACAAGATATCTAGATAATCCTTATATGTATATTACTTACAAAATGTGAGTCGTATTCTATAAGGATTATCTTTATTTTCAAAAATAAGTATTAATTTTAATTAAATTGTATTAAATAGACAAATAATTACTGAATATGTGATAAAATACAATTAAAAGCAAAATGAAATTTTTAACAAACTATGACCATTAAAATTATCTGTAAGTTGTATTTTAATGAAGGAAGATATTAAAAAAAAGACAAATAAGGAGTTGGTTGTATGTGCTAATAGTATTTATTGTAAGCAAACAATAAATTTTGTATGTAGTTCAATAAATTACTTAATGAAAGGTGCGAATATTAATGGATAATAAT
Organism: Clostridioides sp. ZZV14-6153; assembly: GCF_020657855.1. Taxonomy (NCBI): domain Bacteria; kingdom Bacillati; phylum Bacillota; class Clostridia; order Peptostreptococcales; family Peptostreptococcaceae; genus Clostridioides; species Clostridioides sp. ZZV14-6153. The sequence goes on from NZ_JAGWCZ010000015.1 coordinate 36,059, forward strand.
TTGATAGGGCTTATAGAATATGTAGAAAATCCAGCTATTTTATGTAAAGAGTCAGGCGAAATAATATACTGTAATCATCTAATAGATAATATTTTTAGTTTTCTCGATATAAAAAGACCTAAAAATATAAATGAATTAGATTCAAATTTTGACAAAAAAGATATACTGGTGAATAATAAAAAGAAAATAGCTTTTAGAGAATTAAGAATGACTGCACATATTTATAATATGAAAGATAATGATAATGAAAATAACATAGTTTATTTATTTGAGAAGTCTGTAATATCTGACAAAGTAGTTGAGGATATAATAGAACATATAGATGAAGTTGTCGTTGTATTTAACAAAGATGGAGTAATTGAAAAGATGAATACTGTCAGTGATGAGATTTTGCCTTTTAAAAGAACTGAAGTACTTGGTAGAAATATAACAGATCTTGTCAGACAGGGATTAGTTGAAGAACCAATAATATTAAATATGCTTAAGGTAAAGAAAAAGATTTATAGAAATATTGTTTATCCTGATGGAAAACTTATCGCTTATACAGCTGTTCCAAGATGGGACTCAAAAGGAAAACTTACAGGAGGAGTACTTACAGGAAGAGATATATCAAGGGTTATTAAACTTGAATCTCAGATAAGATATAGTGATGTATCAGAAGATACAGAGTATATAAGCAAAAGTAAGACTATGGACAATATAAAAAAAGTTGTCAAGAGAGCTGCAGCATCAGATTCTTCTATATTTATAAATGGAGAATCAGGTGTAGGAAAAGAAATTATAGCTAGGACAATATATAAGTATAGTTCAAGAAGGGAAAAGCCTTTTATAGCTATAAACTGTGGAGCTATACCAAATGAATTATTAGAATCAGAGTTTTTTGGATATGAAGAAGGTTCTTTTACTGGAGCTAAGAAAAAAGGTAAAAAAGGACTTTTTGAAGAAGCAAATGGTGGAACTATATTCTTGGATGAAATAGGCGAACTGCCAATGCAAATGCAAAAAAAATTACTTAGAGTCATACAAGAAAATACAATTACTAGAATTGGTGGAAGTAAACCTATAAAGATAGATGTTAGATATATAAGTGCCACTAATATTTCTCATGAGGACCTTAGAAACAACCTCAAATTTAGACAAGATTTGTACTATAGATTGAGTGTTATTCCAGTAAAGATACCACCACTTAGAGAAAGAAAAGAAGATATAGTTCCATTGGTTGAGTATTTCTTAAAACTTTATAATGATAAGTACAATAGAGAAGTAGAAGTTTCACCTAAGGTTATTGAGTTATTGGAAGAATACTCTTGGCCAGGAAATATAAGAGAGTTAAAAAATATTATTGAAAGATTTGTAGTATTATCAGCCAAAAACGTAATTGGAGAAGATGAATTTAATATGCTTATAAATCTGGATATGATTGATAACGAATCAGATGATTTATCACCAATAGTGGTAAATGGAATTATGAATCTGAATGATGCATATAAAATGGTAGACCAAATAATGATAAGTAAAGCTATAAATAAATATGGGTCAATAACAAAGGCAGCCGAAGTGATAGGAATATATCCTTCTACAATACATAGAAAGATAAAAAGTGGATATATTCGAGTTTAATAAATAAGTTAATAGAGTAATTTGAATAAATATAATATAATTTTAAATACATAACCTATATACAACTTAAAAGAGATGGCTTAAAAATAATTTTAATTATTCTAAGTCATCTCTTTTCTTTTATAAATATTTAAAAGTTATATTAGTTTATAGAGTTAGTAGAACCTAAAACATCATCTATTTTACTTTCAACTACAGCTTGTATAGCATCTCTACCAGCACCAATGTATTTTCTTGGGTCAAATTCTTTTGGATTTTCAGCTAAGAATTTTCTAACAGCAGCAGTCATAGCTAGTCTTAAGTCAGTATCCATGTTTATTTTACAAACAGCCATAGAAGATGCTTTTCTTAACATGTCTACAGGTACACCTTTAGCTCCAGCTATATTTCCACCAAATTCATTACATGTAGCAACAGCGTTTTGGTCAACAGCAGATGCACCATGAAGAACTATTGGGAAACCTGGTAATTTACTTTGGATTTCTTCTAGTATGTCGAATCTTAATTTAGCTTCTCCTTTGAATTTGAAAGCACCATGAGAAGTTCCTATAGCTATTGCTAATGAATCAACTCCTGTTCTTTCAACAAATTCAACTGCTTCAGCAGGTTGAGTATATTTATGAACATCAGAAGTAACATCATCTTCTGTTCCAGCTAAAACACCAAGTTCTGCTTCAACAACAACACCTTTAGAGTGTGCATATTCAACAGCTTCTTTAGTTATTTTAACATTTTCTTCAAAGTCAAAATGAGATCCATCTATCATAACTGAAGAGAAACCAGCATCAATACAAGTTTTAATAGCATCCATATTTGGACCATGATCTAAGTGAAGAGCTACATCTACACCTATTTCATCAGAAGCAGCTTTAACCATCTCAACTAAAGTATGAGGTCCAGCATATTTAACAGCTGACATAGAAGCTTGTATCATAACATAAGAATTTTTAGCTTTAGCAGCCTTTAAAACACCTTGTAATTGTTCTAAGTCACTTATGTTAAATGCACCTACAGCAAATCCACCTTCGTAAGCTTTTTTAAACATTTCTTTTGTAGTAATTAATGCCATTTTAAACTCCTCCTATTAACTTTTAAAATTTACCCATCACTTATATTATAACGTTAAATCAAAAAAAGTATATAGTAAATTGTAATAACTATAAATTACAAGTATAATGTTAAATAGAAGATAATAGGATTAGGTAGAATAATAAAGAATAGAAACGATTTAGGAAGAATTAAAATAAAGAAGGGTTTAAAATAAAGGAGAGTCAATATGCCACAGATAAAGATAAGAGGAATTCATGAAAATGATATATGTAAAATAAGTGAAAAAATGATAGATGATTTAGTTGAAGCTGTAAAATGTCCAAGAGATTACTTTGAGATAGAATGTATAAAATCAGTTGCAATAAGAGATGGTAAAATAGTAGAAGTATATCCTTTTGTTGAGATAGCATGGTTTGATAGAGGACAAGAAGTACAAGACATAGTAGCAAGAATAATAACTGATAGCATAAGAAATAATTTAGATGTTGAAAGTATGGATTTAGCATTTACATTATTTGAAAAAGAAAAATATTATGAGAATGGAGAACATTTTTAATGGCTAAGAAGCAACGTATAGATAAAATTCTTTCAAACTTAGGTTATGGAAGCAGAAGTGAGATAAAGAAATATTGTAAGCAAGGGTCTGTAGTAGTAAATGGAAGTGAAGCTTCAAACCCAGGGACTCAAGTAGATACTGAAAATGATGAAATATTATTCAATGGAGAAGAAGTTGTCTATAGAGAATATATATATTTAATGATGAATAAACCAGATGGATATATATCAGCGACTACAGATAAATACGACCCAACAGTTTTAGATTTGATTGATGTATCATACTTAGCATTTGAACCATTTCCTGTTGGAAGATTAGACAAAGATACAGAAGGATTATTAGTTTTAACTAATGATGGGAAGCTTTCTCACAGAGTTTTATCGCCTAAGAAGCATGTGCCTAAGACTTATTATGCAAAAATTGATGGGATAGTGACTGAAAAAGATATAGAAGCTTTTGCAGAAGGAGTAGTACTTGATGATGGGTACAAAACTATGGCATCTCAGTTAAAAATATTAAAGAGTGATGAGGAATCAGAGATAGAACTTACAATACATGAAGGTAAATTTCACCAAGTTAAAAGAATGTTTGAAAGCGTAGATAAAAAAGTAGTATACTTAAAAAGATTGTCTATGGGTAATTTAAAGTTGGATGAGAGTTTAGAGTTAGGCGAATATAGAGAGTTGACAGATGAAGAAGTAAAATTGATTGAAGAAAAATAATAAAGACACTATAGTAAATTGGAGGAGAATTTGTGAAGAAAAAGGATATTATAGAATTTGAAGTAGATAAAATGGAGTTTGGAGGTACATCCTTAAGCCAAGTTGAAGATAGAGTTATTCATATGAAGGGCGGGATAAGTGGTCAAAAGGTAAAAGCTGCTGTTAAAAAAGTTAGAAGCAAAAAAGCAGAAGTTAAGATGATGGAGTTGCTTGAACATTCACCACTTGAAACTGAAATACCTTGTAAGCACTTTAGAGAATGTGGAGGATGTACATTACTATCAGTGCCATATGAAAAGCAATTAGAAATAAAAGAAAAACAAGTTATGGATTTATTTTTAAAGCAAGACTTATTTGGATTTCAATTTTTAGGAATAGAAGGAAGTCCTGAAAACAAGTACTATAGAAATAAAATGGAGTATACTTTTGGAGATGAAGTAAAAAATGGACCTTTAACATTAGGACTTCATAAAAAAGGAAAGCATATAGATATACAAACTGTTGAAGAATGTATGTTGGTTGATGAAGACTTCTCAAAAGTATTAGTATCTAGTGTGGAATTTTTCAATGAAAAAAATCTTCCTTATTATAGAACAATGAATCACAAGGGATATTTAAGACATCTTGTAGTTAGAAAAGGGATTCATACTAATGAGATTATGGTTAATATAGTTACTTCTTCTCAGGAAGATTTTAATATGAATGAATTTAAAGACATGCTTTTAGGACTTAATTTAAAAGCTGAGTTGGTAGGTGTACTTCACACTATTAATGATGGTCTGGCAGATGCTGTTCAATGTGATGAGTTGAGAGTTTTATATGGAAGAGATTACATACAAGAGGAGATTTTAGGGCTTAAATTTAAGATTTCTCCATTCTCATTTTTCCAAACTAATACTAAAGGAGCTGAGGTTCTTTATAGTATTGCTAGGGATTTTATTGGAAATTACAATGATAAGGTTGTATTTGATTTATATAGTGGGACTGGGTCTATTGGACAGGTTATGGCTGGTGCAGCTAAGAAGGTGTATGGTATTGAAATAGTTGAGGAAGCTGTTGTTGCAGCTAATGAGAATGCAAAGTTAAATGGACTTACTAATTGTGAGTTTATTGCTGGAGATGTGGCTAAGGTTGTTAAAGATTTGAAAGATAAGCCCGATTTAATCATTGTTGACCCTCCTAGACCAGGTATTCATAAGGATGCTATTAGAGATATTTGTGGATTTGGTGCAGAGGAGATTGTTTATATTTCTTGTAATCCTAAGTCTTTGGTTGTTGATTTGGTTGATTTTAAGAGTTATGGTTATGAGATTAAATTGGTCAAGTGTATGGATATGTTCCCCAATACACCACATTGTGAGACTGTAGTTAAACTTATTAGAGAATAACAGGGTTTCGACTGTTTGTATCATGTTATAAGGTTGGATTTGCCACCAGTTTGCCACCGTAATTGTTTTTCGGTGGCAAAGTGTATGTCTTAAACTATGAAAATTAAAATCTATACCAAGTTCATAATTAGCAACTCTACTTAAATATTTTAAACTATTTATTGTTACACGTTCACCCATTTCTTTTTTACATACAAAGTTGGAGTTTATATATTGTTCACAGAATTTTAATTTTATTTATTTTTGTAACTTCTTATGTTTCTTTAAAAATTTTGTTAACACATTGCCAATATTTATTAAAAATAGGCATATGGAAAATAATGACATGAATTTGCTTTAATATTATTTTCTTATTTTTTAAAATTCTAAAGTTCTTCTAATACAGTTCACATTCAGTACACAAACTTTTGATAATATATAAGTAAGCTAAAGGTTATATAAATACTAAATGAATTTAAATATACATATTTGTATATAAAATATATGAGAACTTTAGGAGGAATAAGTATGAACATATCAAGAAGAGCTATGAAGATAATAGAAATAGCACAAAAGATTGCTAATAAAAAGGGTATAACTGTAGATGCAGCTTGGAATGATGCTGTTAGAGAATATAAAAAGAAATACGAATATGCTGCATAGATAGTAAGAGGTTTAGGTTAATTTCTAACTTTTTTATAAAGAAAATAATTACTAGGAGGTATAAACATGAAATGTCCTAACTGCGGTAGTGAGAAAATTCAAAAAAATATTAAATGGGGAGGAAAAAGTGATACTGGCAATGTTGGATTAAGATACAATTTACTAGGGGCGGCAACAGTATATTCTGATTTATGTTTAGAGTGTGGTGAAATAGTTAGAACATACATAATGGAAGATACTGATAAGGATTGGCAGGTAAAAAGAATAAAGAAGATAAAAAAATAGATTAACCCAAAAGGTCATCTTTGTAGATGGTCTTTTTTTATACAATAAATTAAAAAGGAGAATGATAAGATTAATGGTTTAAGAGAAAAGATAATAAAAGAATTAGATGAATTTATAGTTTTTAAATATGGTAAACATTTGGTAAACATTATTATGGTATTATTTAGAAAATAAGATAAAGAAAAGGAGATAATAATTATAAAAAAACAATTTATGGTTCTAGGATTATCAGGATTAATTGGTTTAAGCGGATTTGGATTACTTGCAAATAAATCATTTGCAGATACTCCTGTATCTGGAGATGTTTATAAAAAAGAAACAACTAAAGACACTCTAGAAAAAGGAAATACAATTTTGGATGATGGTGTTTATAAAAAAGAAACAACTAAAGATGTTGTAAAAGAATAATTTAGTTTTTTATATATAGTAAAAGAGTGGAAATTCATTCCGCTCTTTTTTTCTTTATTAAATAAATCAAAAAAGCAACTCTAATATTTAGTTATGTTCAAAATAAAGTAAGATGGATATAAAAGAAATTCTTATTTCAGGTATAGTGCTGTATATTTCAATTTCATTTTTAGCCAATGATATAATATATGCTATAAAGCAAATAAATTGGAAAATTCCAGCGTTGATATCACGTCTAGATTCAGTTTTTATTATGATGTAATTCATAACCAATTCATATGAGATACATCTAACATCCTCAACTAATAATTCTAGTAGATTATATCAATAGATGGAGTGAAGACTTTATAATAATTATAAAAATATGGAAAAATATGTTTAATATGATTTTAATAAGGTATAAATTTTTATAAATAGAATGATAAGGGGTGGATAAGATGTTAATATATGATAAGAGTTTTTATCCAAACAATGTTTATCCAGCGATAGATTTTCCTAAGATAAAAAGACAATTAAAATCAATATATAAGAATGATTTATCAGATTGTGGCAGTATATGTATAATAGAAAGAAAAGAATATTCTATGAGTATAAATAGTATAGGTGAGATAAATGTATATTATGACTTAGAATATGAAAATAATATACAAAGTATAGTTGATGAAGTTGAAAAGTTATTCAAATCTCAAGTTAAAAATTTTAGTATATCAAAACTCAAGAATTGATGATTAGGAAGGTAGCAACTAGAGAGATAGTTGTTACCTTTTTTTATTCAATGATAGTAATTCCTTTTTGTTAAACATAAGATTAGTAGCACTATGATATGATTTTGTATATAAGTACCAATAGACTAACATGTAAGATACTAAGGTATTAGTATTGCAAGTATGTTTGCTGATTTATTATGTAAAATTTCAATTAGTAAGGTCTAGCACTGAAAGAAATCATAGAAAAAGAAGAATTGATATGATATACTACAATTGTGTCTTTATTGGAAATAGTGCTTATCAAAGATTGTAGGTGAAAAAATGAGTAAAATTTTATTTTTAAATGCTTGTGTGCGTCCAGAGTCACGTACATATATTTTAGCTCAACATGTGTTAGATAAAATGGATGGTATTATTGAGGAAGTGAAATTAGAAAGAGAGCAGATTATGCCTTTGAATTGGGAAACCTTACAAAAAAGAGATATATATTCTCAAAATCATGACTTTTCTGCACCAATGTTTAGATATGCTCATCAATTTGTGGATGCAGATGAAATAGTAATTGCTGCTCCTTATTGGGATTTGACATTTCCAGCATCTATCCGAATTTATTTTGAAGCTGTAACAGTTTGTGGCTTAAGTTTTAAATATGCCTCAGATGGAACAGCACAAGGTCTTTGTAAAGCTAAAAGAATCATATATGTAACTACTGCTGGAGGATTAATTTCAGAATATAATTTAGGATATGATTACATTAAAGCTCTATGCCATATTTTCTATGGAATACCAGAAGTTATATGCTATAAAGCTGAAAATTTGGATATTAAGGGTGCAAATGTAAAAGCAATAATGGAGAATTCTATAAAAGAAATAGGCAAACGATAACTTAAGTATATTGCACTGAGATATAGTTTTAAAGACACATTGTAACCATTATAAGGAGAGAGAGTCTATGTTTTTGACAAGTAATGTAAACTACAAAAAAAATATAATTCTTCCGTCAAAAAAGAGATTCAGACTATGTCCATGGCAAGGAAGATATCGATGGATAACTCTGCAAACTAATTTATAAATTAATCAAGTTTAAAGGAGAGTTATTTATTATGGAACAATTGAATATGTTAGAGGAAAAACCAGTATTACCATTATTGATGAGAATGGCAATTCCTCCAATGATTTCTAATCTAATTATGTCTATGTATAATATTGTAGACAGTATTTTCGTTGCTAAAATTGGGCAAGATGCAGTTACAGCAGTGTCGTTAGTATATCCAATTCAAAACCTTATCTTATCAATAGCATTAGGATTCGGAATAAGTCTTGCTTCTTGTATATCACGTTACTTAGGAGCAAAACAAACATTAGTAGCTAATAAAATAGCAACACATGGTATCGTTTTTGTAGGGATTCACTATATCATTTCTATTCTGTTAGGATTATTTCTAATAAATCCTTTTTTAAGCCAGTTCATATCAGATTCAACTATAACCCAATGGGGATACGATTATGCTTTTATTATTATTTTATTTTCTTTTTCTTTACTATTTGAGGTAGCTATTGAAAATATCTTTGTAGCAACTGGAAAAACTGCTTTACCAATGTTGACACAAGGACTAGGCGCAATTACCAATATTATATTAGACCCTATATTAATTTTTGGCTTATGTGGTTTTCCTGCTATGGAAGTACGTGGAGCAGCTATCGCAACAGTTATAGGACAGATTGCAGGTATGCTTTTGGCAGTTTTTATATTAAAATATAAGATAAAAGAAGTACGTATAAATTTTCGAGGTTTTCGTATAAGTAGTTCCGTTTTAAAAGCCATTTATAGCGTTTCTATACCATCAACATTAATGTTGGCGGTACCTTCCATTATGGTATCAATATTAAATGGTATTCTTGCTACAATTTCACAGACAGCTGTTGCAACATTCGGGATTTTTTTTAAACTTCAAACATTCGTATATATGCCATCATACGGGCTTATGCAAGCATTGAGACCAGTTGTTGGTTATAACTATGGCGCAAAAAAATGGTTTAGAGCTGAAAAAGCAATAAAAATTTCTATTGTAATTATAAGTTGTATAATGCTATTTGGAATGATTTTATTTGAACTTATTCCAGCACAAATACTTACTTTATTTAATGCTGATGCTGAAATGAAATCTATAGGAATTACTGCATTACGTGTTATTTCTCCAGCTTTTATTATCTCTGTTATATCATTACTTTTATTTTATAAATTTAAAAAACAAGCAATTACAAGCATTACATAAATTTTATATAATAAGAATTGAAGATTTTAATTTTAGAGTAAATGAAAATGAGTTGTTTTCATTAGTCGTGTTTTATATTCATCTTTGAACATCATTATACTTTCTCTATCATTATCTTATATAGTCATAACTAAGCATTCTCTTGAGGGGGAGTGTTTTTTTCATTTATCCAAACAACATTCTTTACTTCATCAATTATTATTCAGCAAGATTGTTTGAAAATTGAATACCAGACACTATACATTCTAGTCGTATGTGGTTGCTACCAAAAGAAGCAGAAAAACCGAAAGATAGCCACAAAAAGTTATAAGGTTAAGAAATTCTTAATAATTTCTTATGCAGAAAATCATAAATAGTAAAGATTCTTTTGATATAATAATAAAATATCTTAGATATGCCCGAAAGGAGGAAAACAGTTATGAATGATAAAATTCTTGTAGTAGATGATGAACATGATATAGCAGACTTAATAGAGGTCTATCTGCAAAATGAAGATTATATTGTATTTAAGTATTATTCAGCTAAGGAAGCCCTTGCTTGTATAGAAAATACAGAGCTTGACCTTGCTATTTTAGATATTATGATGCCTGATGTAAATGGATTTGATATTTGTCGAAAAATACGTGAGAAGGACACTTTTCCAGTTATTATGTTAACTGCAAAAGATGAAGAAACTGACAAAATTACAGGATTAACTTTAGGAGCTGACGATTATGTCACAAAGCCTTTTCGTCCCCTTGAATTAATTGCTAGAGTAAAGGCTCAGCTGCGCAGATACAAAAAGTACAATCATATACAAGAAGAATCTGATACAAGTTCTGTTTTGTGTTATTCAGGTTTAGAAATTAATATTAAGACATATGAATGTCTACTTGACGGAAATCCTATTTCACTTACACCAACAGAGTATTCTATACTTTGTATTTTGCTACAGAACAAAGGAAATGTTGTTAGTTCTGAGGAATTGTTCCATAAAATATGGCAAGATGAGTATTATAGCAAAAGTAACAATACAATCACCGTTCATATACGACATTTACGTGAAAAAATGGGTGACACTATTGAAAAACCTAAATATATCAAAACTATATGGGGAGTGGGTTATAAAATTTAACTAAAACTCAACATGATGAGAGGAAAAGTTACGCTATGAAGAAAAAAAATAAACATTTAAAAATAATTAGTTGTGTATTATTCATGCTTTATTTAGTCTTATTAGTATGGATTATATTGTTTAAACTACAATTCAGAATAAACGATATAGGTTACACAAGGAGTATCAACTTGATTCCCTTTCATTACTCTACTTCTGTTGGAGAACAGTTTCACTTTAAGGAAGTAATAGATAATATTTTAATTTTTATTCCTTTCGGAGTTTTACTTTCTATGTTGTCATCAAGAATGAAACTGCAAAATAAAGTTCTTATTATTTTTGGAACCAGTTTTATCTTTGAAATGATTCAGTATATTCTTGCTATTGGAAGTACAGATATTACAGACCTAATCACCAATATGTTCGGTGGAATAATTGGTATTAGTCTATATGCATTACTGCTGAAAATACTAAAAGATAAGCAAAAAACAGATACAGTAATTTCAACCCTAGCTGGAATCGTTGCAGTTCTTTTTTTAGTGCTGATGACAGTTCTTCTGTTATCCAATTAATGAATGTATAGATATGGAGGTGATAGCAATGACGAATAATGGTATAGAAAAGAAATTACGTATGAAACTCTGTATAACCTTAATTATTTATACCTTAGTTGGGTATGTTTTGACAATATTATTTGACTATGGATTCAGTAGATTTTCAAATACATTTTTTACGTGGCTACATCTTAGAGTTGAAGTCATTTATTTTCTATATTTGATTATAGGTTTTTTCTGTATTTTTTATCATTACTGGAAAAAACCGTGGGAATATTTGCAGGAAGTCATGAATGCCACTAAAACAATATATCAACCAAATGACAGCACCATTGAATTATCTGAACCACTCAAAGATATGGAGAAGCAGATGAACCAAATAAAAATGGCTGTTCTGATTAGCCAGCAAGCTGTAAAAGAAGCTGAAAACAAAAAAAATGAATTAGTTATGTATTTAGCTCATGATATTCGCACACCTCTTACCTCTGTAATAGGTTATTTAAGTCTACTGGATGAAGCACCTGACATACCAATAGAACAGAAAGCAAAATATATTGGAATTGCTTTGAAGAAATCTATACGTCTGGAAAAGCTCATTAATGAATTCTTTGAAATCACGAGGTACAATACACAGCAAATTCAACTAACAAAAACAAATGTAGATTTATACTATATGCTTGTACAACTCATTGATGAATTTTATCCTGTATTATCTGCTAAAGGAAATTCTGCTGTACTTAACGCAAATGAGAATCTGACGGTTTATGCTGATTCTGAAAAACTAGCTAGAGTGTTTAACAACATGCTCAAAAATGCTGTTACATACAGCTATCCTAATACAGAAATTCTGATTTACGCTCGAAGGGAACAGGATAAGATTAAAATTAAATTTGAAAACCAAGGGCAGACTATTCCAACAGAACAATTATCTACAATTTTTGAAAAATTTAACCGTTTAGATGAGGCTCGTAAATCGGATAGTGGTGGTGCAGGTCTTGGGCTTTCTATTGCCAATGAAATTATTCTTTTGCATGGCGGAGAAATTTTGGCTCAAAGTGAAAATGATAGGATTAGTTTTACTGTATTACTTCCAACTCAGTCTTAGGAAAACATTAATTGGATATTAGGATTTTCTTAGGAATTTATCCTGTTAATATTAAAGTTTAAAACGTCCTTGTTCAGTAAAATAAAACTGAACAAGGACGTTTGTCTTTGTATTATAAAAAAGGAGAAAAGGCATGGAATTGACAATTACAAATCTTAAAAAAAACTTTAAGGATAAAACCGCAGTTGATGATGTTTGTTTAAATCTTACACCTGGCGTGTGGGGACTTCTTGGAGCTAATGGTGCTGGTAAGACTACGCTTATGAAAATGATTGCGGATATTCTAAAACCAACTAGTGGGAAAATTATTTTTGATGGTAAGGATATTCATTCGATGGGAGAAGAATACAGAAATCTATTCGGTTTCTTACCGCAGGATTTTGGCTTCTTTCAAGATTTTACAGTAAAGGACTATTTGGAGTATGTGTCTGCATTAAAGGATGTTCCTGCTAGAGAAACAAGAAAAAAGATTGATAGCCTGCTACATACACTTACCTTGACTGATGTTAAAAATAAAAAAATTATCAAGTTATCTGGTGGAATGAAACGTCGAGTGGGAATTGCACAAGCAATGTTGAACGACCCTAAACTTCTAATAATGGATGAACCAACGGCTGGGCTTGACCCTGGAGAGAGGGTTCGTTTTCGCAACTTTATTTCAGAGTTCTCTCATGACAGGATTGTCCTTATTTCAACTCATATCGTATCTGATATTGAGTATATTGCCACTCAAAACGCCATTATGAAATCAGGAAGAATTCTTGATGTAGGGACAACCGATAAATTGGTCAAGCAAGTTACAGGTAAAGTTTGGAATTGTATCATACCTGCTGAAAAGATGCCTATGTATGAAATGCAGCTTCGTATTATTAACCAACGCAGTGAAGGTAATAATCAGGTATCAGTTCGTTATTTGGCAGATGAAGCCAAAACAAGTGATTCAGTAATGGCTCCACCCCGTTTGGAGGATTTATATTTATGGTTATTTCCACAAGAGGAAATCAGTGAGGAGGGAAAGTAAATGATGCGTATTTATCGTCTTGAAATAAAACGTGTGTTGAAATCACGTCGTTCTATCATTTTATTACTTATCGCATTATTCATGTCTGTGGTGATGGCTTGGCTTCCAGTCTTGTATGAGGATATCAATCAATATGATAAAAACGGCAACAAGGTAGCAGAGCTAAATGGGCTGGAAGCAATTGCTTATAAAAAATCACTTCGCTCTGAAAATAATGGAGAAGTTAATCCAGAAAAACTTAAAGAGGCTTTGAATAGCTATCAAAGTGCAGTTTCGGTGTATGGAGAAGACAGCCTTGATAGTGGTGAATTCCCTACAGATGTTTATATAAAAAAGGTATTCCCTATTCAATCTCTATTGGGAAGACTGCCAGAAGCCTATTCTAATTCAAAAACTGGTGAGGGAATAAGCTTAATGGATATTTCTCCTGATAAATTAGATGGCTTTTATGATCAGACGACGCAACATCTGAAAGATGTCATGCAGATGGAGCAAAAGAAATATCCAACCGCACAGGAACATGCTATACAAAAATATGTAGAAGTAAATACGCCTTTTAAGCTTTACGCTGGATATTCAAGAGACGCATTTGATTATATTATTCTATTTATTTTTCTTCTAGTCATTCTTTGTACGGCGGCTGTGACCCCTACGTTTTCTAATGAATACCAAACGGGTTCAGATAGCATTTTGCGCTGCACAAAACATGGACATTCTCGATTGGCAATTGCAAAGATTATGGCTGCACTTACTATTTTTACTGCAACATTCGCCATATGTATTTCAATTCATTTGATAATTTCAAATCTAGCATTTGGAACCGAGTGTATGAAAACATCTATGCAGATGCTATTTTCGGTTATCAGCTTGCCTGCACTCAATTTAGGGCAGCTTCAGATTACCTTGGCAATAGGAGGACTTATTTCTCTGTTGGCAACTGTCAGTTTCACACTGTTTTTATCAGCTAAATGCAAGGATTCACTTTCTGTTATCCAAATTGCTATTGTAACATGCTTACTTCCAATATTTACGTATTCGGCTGGAGCCAATTGGCTTACTTTTATCTTACCATCAGCAGGAGTAGGTATGCAAAATAGTTTATTGTACCAATTAATTAGCTTTAATTATCTGCATATTGGGCAGGCAAGCATTTGGGTACCGTATGTCATAATAGTGGCAGCAATAATTGAAATTCCTATATTTCTTTTTCTTGCTATACACGCTTATAACAAACATCAGGTTATATAAATCAACACTTTATGAACAACTGTTCAAAGGTTAAAAACCGTTGTTTGGTAATAGAAATGCTTGCTCTTAAACATAGGTGTTAGTAAAATGGCGGTTTTGAAGTAAAATCAAAGCCGCCATTTTCTAAAGAAGAATTGCGGAGGGTGTAATAAAGTCGCCCATTTTTAGGATATGATGGTATTTATGTATTTTGATTATATTCTTTTATAAACAAAAAGGAATTTGAAATAAGGATATAGAAACTAGTATTTCGATAATCAATTTATAAGTATAAATTGATTAATATTTTAGTGGCATATTAATTATTTTAATATTAATATTAATTATTTTAATATACATATTGACTTTATTAATTTTTTGATTTATATTATAGATATTAGATGGAAAGAAGGTGATATGATGTATCAAGTTATCAGCCGCTGTCCTGTCTGTGGAAGAAAACTTAAAGTTGTCAAGCTACAATGTGAAAACTGTGATACAGTGATTGAAAATGATTTCTGCCTCAGTGCATTTGACTATCTATCTGTAGATGATTTATTCTTTGCAGAAACATTTTTAAAATGTCGTGGCAATATAAAAGAAGTGGAAAAAGAATTAAAGATTTCTTATCCAACTGTTCGTT
Organism: Clostridioides sp. ZZV14-6153; assembly: GCF_020657855.1. Taxonomy (NCBI): domain Bacteria; kingdom Bacillati; phylum Bacillota; class Clostridia; order Peptostreptococcales; family Peptostreptococcaceae; genus Clostridioides; species Clostridioides sp. ZZV14-6153. Next base: position 51,356 of record NZ_JAGWCZ010000015.1, read on the forward strand.
CTAGGTTAGATGATATTATACAAAAACTAGACGGAAAACCTAATGTGACATCTTCTTCTGATTCACATAAAAAAGAGATTTTAGATGCACTGGAAAAAGGAGAAATCTCTCCAGCAGAGGCATTAGAGCAAATGAAAGAAAATAAATGAAGCTCTATCTCTATCCCTGATAATAGCCAGAAGTAGTCACCAAAATACGAGGCTATTTCTGTTGGAATGGATGCAGAAGAGCAGAAATGAGGAAAATAATATGGATGAAAAAATGAGAATTTTAACAATGGTAGAGGAGGGAAAGCTCTCTGCCAAAGAGGCAATTGATTTGATTGATGCATTAGAAGAAACTACACCTCAAGAGGAGTTTACGAATTATTCAGAAGACTTTGATAGTCAAGCTTTTACCAAACAAAGCAGTACTTCATATGAAAATAAGATGTTGAAGATTATTGTGGATACTCCAGAGGGTGATAAAGTAAATGTGCAACTTCCTGTAAAGATTATACGTCAAATATTGAAAATGACAGGTAAGTTGCCAATTAAGAATGAAGATTTGCAAGGTATAGACCTAGATGCTCTTACTACCTCTATTCTTGAATGTCTGGATAATGAAACACTTGGAAATATCGTAGAGGTTGATTCGGCTGATGGTACTACAGTTAAAGTTTTTATAAAATAATACTAGGAGAATAGATTTATGCGCATTATTGTCCGCTCAAAAGAAACAAATTTGTGGTTACCCATACCACTGTTCTTAGCAAATACTGCAGTTCTTTTGTTGCCAGAATCGGTTATTGCAGAGATTAAAAAATCACTTCCAGAGCCATATCAGGAAGTCATTACCAAAAAATTTCTACAGGAACTCGTTCGAGAGTGTCAGTCTGTTCTTAAACAGTACAAGGGACTTGAGATTGTTCATGTGGAAACTCAGGATGGCACTTTTGTATCCATTCGCTTATAAAGTAGTGTTTATTTTGTATATTACTATTATTTAGAGAACTTACATTTATTTAGAGCACTCACATTTGTTGACTTAAAAAATACAAAAAGCATGTCCGTTTTTTACAATATTTTTTTCTGGTACAATGTTATAATCTATGTACTAATTTTAATGGAGGTAACTTATGAAATATGCAGGTTGTTTATTTGCAGTAAAAGATATTAAAATTGCCCGTAAATTCTATGAAGAATTATTTGATTTAAAAGTTATTGTTGACTATGGAAAAAACATTGTATTTGAGGGTGGGTTAGCATTACAAGAAGACTTTGATTGGTTGACAGGAATTTCAAAAGAAGATATGAAGAGCAAAGAGAATAACTGTGAAATATTTTTTGAAGCAGAACATTTTGAAGAGTTTATATTAAAACTAAATAAAAGAAATGATGTTACTTTACTTCATGGTGTAGAAGAAGCACCATGGGGGCAAAAGGTAGTTCGAATTTATGACTTGGATAACCATTTAATTGAAATAGGTGAGTCCATGAAATCAGTAGTTAATAGATTCCAAGAACAAGGTATGAATCTTACTGAAATAGCTACAAGAATGGATATAACTATTGATGATGTTAATCAAATTTTACAAGGCTAAATTATGGCTGATTAAGTAAATCTGAATATCAAATTAAGTAAGTCTGAATATCAAAATATAAAACAGTAAATTCTCATGATTTGCTGTTTTTTATATGCATAATTAAAGAAATGATATGATAATCATTAAAAATACACTAAACTAGGAAAAAAGAAATCTACAAAAGAATGCTTTATAATTGTTTATATTATAGTCAATTTTATTTTTAAGTAACGATTATATATAATCTAATATTAATTATAATACTTAATAAAATAATCTGTGAATAGTAAAACAGAGCTTATTTGGACACTATGTTTAGTAGTATGTTAAAACAAGCTCTTTGTGGTACATATTAAAATATTTAGTTCTCATAAGTATGAACTATCAGACCTATAAATAGAAGTTTAATCACGCTGAAATAACTGAATAACTCCCTCTAAATGGTTATACATTGATGTATAACCTAAATTAGCATCTTTACTATCAAAAGCCATCATTATCTCATGATGATGACTAATCATATCTTGAAGTGAGTTTCTATATTTAAAACCAAAGTATTGGTTAGAAGACACAGTTTTAGGTATTAGTTCATAATACTTTATAAAAATTGGATTGTGAGAAGCTAAAATTATTTCTTTGTGAAATTGCAGGTCAGCATCATAACATTCTTCTATTAAGCCTTGAGAAACTTTGTTTAGTTCTTCTACAGATTTCAAGTAAGCATATCTTATTCTTTGAAGTTCTTCAGAGGTAGCATTTAAAATGGCTAACTTAGTGGCTTCACTTTCTATAAGTTGTCTTGCTCTTAAAGATTCAACATAAAATTCTTGTATATTATGATTTTTATAAACTTCGTTATCAGAAAAAAGGTCAACTTTTTTAAATCCTTCAACTATGGGACTTGAATAGGGAATAGACCTAAGTATTCCTTCTTTACAAAGTTTGTCTATAGCATTCCTTACAGGAATTCTACTTATATTAAATAATTCAGCAATTTTTCTCTCACTTGGCAATTTACTATTAACTTTAAAAGTCCCATTTAGAATATTTTCTTTAATATAATCAATAATTTGTTCAGTGGCATTTAAATTTGTCATAAAAACTCCTAAACATATAATTTTTTTATGATTGTATTATATCACAGTTAAGAGTTAAATTTAATTTTTTATAGTATGTATAAGACAATATGGAAGCAATTACAGCAATAAAAGCTAAGGTAAAATAACCATATTGTATTGAAATATAATCTGATATTTTACCTACTAGCATTGGAAATATAGACATTCCTATAGCATAAACTGCTTGAAAAAACCCCATTGCAGTAGATTTTTGATACTTTGGTACATTTTTCATAGATTCGCTAGTAAGGTAAGAAAGAAGTATGCCCGTAGATATTCCTGGTAACGATTGTAGCATAAATATTATATTAATACTTTTTACTGTTGGAACTAGAAAGCAATAAACTGAAATCAAAAAAAATACTGATGGAATCCAAAATTTTGGTCCATGTTTTGTACAAAATTTAGTAGAAGCAAGTCCAGAAGATACAACAGCACATACCATATAAAATATAGAAGATAAGCCTATAATGGTGGAGCTAGAGCCTAGTTCTTTAAGAATTTGAGTAGTAAATGACATTGTTGTAGACATTTGGATGCCTTGTTGAATCAATGCCATAAAAGAAAAAAATACAAGTCTTTTATCTTTGCATATAGATAAATAATTCTTAAATGGTATTTTTTCGGTTGTTTTTCTTGAGTGATGATTTTTTACATTTAAGGCTAGAAGAGTACCAATGATTGAAGATATTACGCTCATAATACACAAATTTACCATTCCTAATTTTTCATAAAATAAGGTACTCATGACAAATCCAATTAACATTCCTAGGTTGTTTACCAATATTATCGTACTTGTAGCTTTTTGTTGATGTTCTATGGAAAAAAAATCAGTGTAGTGAACCATGTAAGAAATCCAAGTCGATGATGCTATTCCAGATAAGATATTAGCTATAAGAAATCCTTCTCCTCTAGGAGAAATAACTCTTATCAGAGATGCTAAACCAGCGAATAAAATTCCTGATAGTATAAATAGTTTATGCTTATTTACGGAATCTGCAAAAACTCCAACAGGAAGTCTTAGTAAGCATTGTGAGATTCCATATGAGCCTATTATTATACCAATCATGTTTGTAGATACGTTACATATACTTAAATATGGATTTTGAAAAGGTATGTATACGTATTGTGAAAACCAGAAAAATACAACAATAGAAAGTAAAAGTAATTTTTGATTAAATATTTTTTTCATATTATCCTCCAAGTGGTATATTTATAATGGAAATAATATACCATTTTGTTTATTAAATCAAGTATTTTAAAATTTAAAAAATAAATTTCAATATAACAATAAGAATTATTTGTTGAAAAATTATATTTTATAGTTGAATTAAGAAAACGCTTATGTTACTATAAAGTTAACAAATTTGAATATTACAGTAGACGTGTTACTGGTGATGCAGGCAAGATCGAATCAATTTTTATAGGTTACCTATATAGTACTATGGGTATAATCTATTTATTTGGTTCGATTTTTTTGTTTAATTGGCCATAAAAACAAAAAGCCTATAATTGAAGATGGAGGATTTATATATGGAGTATAAAAAAGTAGCTCAAGAAATTCTACAAAATGTAGGTGGAAAAGAGAATATAAATGAAGTTACTCACTGTATGACAAGACTTAGATTCAAAGTTAAAAGTACTTCTAAGGTTAATAAGGATGAGTTATCCAGAACTGAAGGAGTAATAACTGTTGTAGAGAGTATGGGTCAGATACAAGTTGTAATTGGTAATAAAGTAAAAAAGGTGTATGATGAGGTTGTAAAAATGGTACCTCAATCAAGTGAAATAGATAAGAAAAGTGGAAATGAAGAAAAACAAGGTATCATGAACTCTATATTATCTGCTGTAGCTGGAATATTTACACCTACAATACCTGCTATAGCAGGGGTTGGTATGATTAAAGGTATTTTATCAGTTCTTGCTATGTATTATATGAATAAAAATGGTGTAGATATAAAAGAGACTCAAAGTTATATTATTCTAAATGCTATGGCTGATTCTATATTCTATTTTATGCCTATCATACTAGGGTATACTGCGGCTAAAGTGTTTAATGCAAATAAAATAATATCTATGGTATTAGGGGCAACACTTTGTTATCCAACTTTTACAGCTTTGATGGCAGGAGAAGAAACAGTTAGATTTTTAGGCTTGGCAGTAACAAAGGCCACATATACATCATCTGTTATTCCAATAATTATTGCTATATGGGCTCTTTCATATGTTGAGAAAATACTGGAAAAGTATATACCTGAAGTAATTAAAATAATAATGGTTCCAACTTTATCATTAGTTATAATGTTACCTGCAACATTATTCTTATTTGGACCAATTGGGATATACGTAGGAAATGTTATAAACTTTGTTTACAAGTATATTTATGAACTAAGTCCTGCATTGTGTGGAGCATTCATAGGTGGATTATGGTGTGTATTGGTTATATTTGGTGCACATAGAGCACTACTACCAATAGGTATAAGTGATGTTGCTCAAACAGGAAGACAGAATTTATTGGCTTTTGCAGGAGCTGCAAACTTCTCGCAAGCAGGAGCTACTCTAGGGGTATTCTTTAAAACTAAAAATCAAGGATTAAAGACAATCTCTATGTCTGCAACTATAACGGCACTATTTGGTATAACTGAGCCTGCAATATATGGTGCTAATCTTAGGTTAAAAAAACCAATGGTATGTGCTGTAATATGTGGTGCAATCGGAGGTGGCATAATGGGAATGGGTGGCTCTTATGGTAACGCATTTGCAAACCAAGGTGTTTTAACTATACCTGTATATGCTGAAGCAGGAGCGTTAGGTTTTTTAAGTTATCTAGGAGGCTGTGCTATAGCATTTTTTGGTTCAGCAATTTTAACTTATTTGGTTGGGTTTGAGGACTTAGAAGAATCTTCTAAAGGAAATAGCTCTACTATAAAAGTAGAAACAAAAGATGGCGTTATTGATATAACTTCACCTGTGGAAGGAGATTGTATAGAATTATCAGAAGTGAAAGATGATGTATTTGCATCAAAAGCTATGGGAGAAGGTATAGCTGTATTACCTACAAAAGGAGTAATAATAGCTCCTACTGATTGTGAAGTAGCTTCTTTATTTCCAACATTACATGCAATAGGATTAAAGCTAGATAATGGAGCAGAAATGTTAATACATGTTGGAATTAATACAGTAGAGTTAAATGGAAAACACTTTGTAAAACATGTTAATCAGGGCGATTTAGTTAAAAAAGGTGCTAAACTGATAACCTTTGATATAGATGAAATAAAAAAAGCTGGATATGATGTAACTACACCAGTTATAGTAAATAATACGTTTGATTTTGCGCAAGTGATTTCTTGTAAATCTAGTCATGTATCTACAAATGATAAAATAATTTCATTAGTTAATAATTAAGTTGATTAGAACTATAAAGATTAACTCAGCGTAATAAATTAATAAATAAAACGATTAAAAAATTAATATAAAGGGAGTGACATTTATGAATACAGGATTTCCAAAAAATTTTTTATGGGGAGCATCATCTTCAGCATTTCAAGTAGAAGGAGCTTGGGATAAAGACAATAAAGGAAAAACAGTGGCTGATTACAATTCTTTTAAAAAGTCTCACTTGCAAGCAGACACTAAAGTAGCATCAGATTTTTATCATAATTATGAAGAAGATATTGAATTGATGAAAGAATTAGGAATGAAAACTTATCGTTTCTCAATTTCATGGGCAAGAATAATTCCAGATGGTGAAGGAGAAATAAACCAAAAAGGGCTAGATTTTTATAATAAAGTAATAGATAAATTAATAGAGTGTGACATTGAACCATTCGTAACTTTATATCACTTTGACCTGCCATTTACACTAGTGGAGAAGTATAATGGTTGGGAAAGTAGAGAGACTGTTTATGCTTTTGAAAGATTTGCCAAAGTATGCTTTGAGCACTTTGGAGATAGAGTGAAATATTGGCAACCTCATAATGAACAGAATTTAATAGTTAGAGTAGAAGAGAGAATTAATATATACAATGAAACAGACCCATGGAAGATAGATAAAATGCGTGCTCAAATGGATTATAATCTTTGTTTAGCCCATGCATTGGCTGTTAATGCATGCCATGAAATGATAGAAGGAAGCAAGATTGGAGCAGCAGTATCATCATCTGTAACATATCCTCTTACATCTAAACCAGAAGATGTATATGCTGCAAGAATGAATGATAACTTTAAAGTGTACTACATGCTTGATATGCATTATTATGGAGAATATCCTGGGTATTATATGAATTATCTTGAGAAAAGAAATATAGTTCCTCATATGGAAGATGAAGATAAAGAAGTACTTAAAAAAGCTAAAATGGATTTTATAGCTGTAAATTATTATAGAACAAACTGTGCAGAGGCTTTACCTGAGGATTCACAACATCCATTTGGGTTAAGAGAAGGAACAGTTGACTTTAGTATGTATGGATTATTTAAAATGTCGCTAAATCCTAATCTAAAGGCTTCAGAGTATGGTGCATCAATAGATTCATCAGGTCTTAGAGTTGCATTAAATGAATATTGGCAAAGGTATCACTTACCTGTTATAATAACGGAGAATGGGCTTGGAGCTAAAGATGTCCTTGAAGATGGTAAAATTCATGATGACTATCGTATAGATTATTTAAACAGTCACATAAATGCATGCAAATTAGCTATTGAAGATGGTGTAGAGATGATGGGATATTGTCTATGGTCATTTACAGACCTTTTAAGTTCTTCACAAGGTTTCAATAAACGTTATGGGCTTGTTTATATAAACAGAACAGACCACGAAACTTTAGATTTAAAAAGAATAAAGAAAGATAGTTTTTATTGGTATAAAGAAGTCATAGAGAGTAATGGAATAATAAAATAAATATAATATATTGAGGTTTTTAGTATGTACATTACAAAGGTATTAAATAATTCGTTGCTACTTGCAAAGGATGATAATGACGAAGAAATAATATTGATGGGAAAAGGAATTGGTCATAATTATAAGATTGGGTCTGAGTTAAATAAAGAAGATATAGAAAAAACTTTCGTTCTTCATGATGAAAATATAAAAAAGAGTATTATACAACTTGCATCAGAAATAGATGCAGAATACTTTGGTATAGCTCAAATGATAATCTCATATGGAATAGAAAAGTACAACTTAAAACTTATGAACCATATATACTTGGCTTTAACTGACCACATCGCCTTTGCAGTGAGACGATTTAAAGAAGGTATAATGATTGAGAATTACTATTTGTTTGAAATTAAAGAATTTAATCCAAAAGAATATGATATAGGAAAATATGCGATTACTGTTTTTAAGGAGGTTCTTGGTTTAGAACTACCAGAAGAGGAAATTGGTAATATAGCGGGCCATTTTATAAATGCACAACAAGACAATCCTTATAGTGATAGAAATAAGAGAAGTGCTAAAATTGTAAATGCCATTTTACAAATAGTTCATTATCACTTTTCTATTGTATATAATAAAGAATCCTTTTATTATATGAGATTTGTAATGCATCTAAAGGCCTTTTCTCAAAGATTTCTGTCTAATGAACCATCAAAAGAAAAGATAGATTTTATATATAATCAAGTACGCAAAAATTGTAAAGAAGAATATGAATGTGTAAAAAAAATAGGAGCTTATATATACAAGGAATATTCTAGAGAATTGCCTAGGCAGGAGGAATTATATTTAATGATTCATATTCATAAGATTCTAGGTGAATTAGATGAAAACTGTTAGAATGTTTTAGTATATTAGTAACTTGATAATAAAAATAAGAATTAATTAAATTTAAATAATGGAATTATTTTAAGAGATAGTTGTCAAACTATCTCTTAATTTTATGCAGAAGGTACCTATAAAAGAAGCAATTTAACAAATATGTTTAATCTTAATGTTATTAATATATTAGAAGAACTACAAAGTCAATTTTACTTTTCTTTATGACTTTAAATGATAAATACTAGCTATTTAACAAGCAGAACTATTTTTTATTTGAATTATCCATTATTTTGTATATATCTACTTAAAATAAGAGCACTGTGTGACAAGCATCATAATATTGGTTTTGTTATACTATTAATATAAAAAATGCAACTAAAAACAAAAACTACAAAACAGAGGCTAAGAAATAAAAATAAAATAATGGAGGATATGAAATGGCTAGAATATCTAATATAACGATGGCTGAACAGCCTGAGTATTGCATTTTAGCAATACGAAAAACTATTGACTTTATGGTAGAATTTTCAGAGTTTTCACAGCAAAGTTTTCGAAAAATTTCCAACTATCTAGAAGAAAAGGGAATATTGTCTGCAGGAGCACCAATTGTATGTTTTCATAACATGGACTTGGAAAAATTAGATGTTGAAGTAGGTTTTCCTGTAACTAATCATTCTGTATCTAATAATATGAACAGAAAAAATGAGATTTTGCAAAGGATTGTTCCAGCACAGAAAATAATAACTGCAATTGATTTAGGACCATATGAACTGCAAGACCCTACACTTGAAGAATTATTTTCGTGGGCGAAGGACAGTGGATATGAACTTCATGGAGATATCTATTATCAATATTTGAATGATTTAAATCGTCCTGCAAGTGAATATCTCACTAAAATGATGTTACCTGTTATATAAATAATAAAACAGCATGAAAATTTTAGGAATGTCTGTGGATGCATAGGTTTAACTGTAATAAAAAACAAGTTAACGACCATTTTACTATGAATGGTCGTTAACTTGTTTTTTATATGGATTGTTTATGATATGACCGATTAAATTGTTATTTAATGAGTGACTGACAGACGTTTTTATTGAAAGTTACTACCTGTTATGCGATAATAAGGACTTGTTAGGGGGATTATTATAAATGATGGATAATTAAATATAGTATTATTTTCTATAAAAATTAGTTACCAAGCTATTTGTGATTATCTAACATTTGATTTTACCAAACTATAATTATGATAAATTGAAATCTTTTCTAAAAAATGCATTATTTATCTATGGAATAGCTATTGTAATTTATATTCCTTTAAATATTTACAATGGATATTTTTCCATGAATAATTTGTTACCTAATATTATTAAGGATATTGTATTTGATGGGACTTTATATCATTTATGGTATCTTCCTGCATCAATTATTGGAGCAAGTATTGCATATTTTCTTGTAAAAAAATTAGGTTTAAAGTACTCATTTGTAATTACTATTATTCTTTACGTAATTGCTATATTTGGTGATAGTTATTATGGCTTTTCAGAAAAATTACCATTATTAAAGAATTTATATGAGTATGTTTTTGAAGTATCAGATTATACACGAAATGGTGTGTTTTTTGCCCCTGTATTTTTCATACTTGGAGGGATAGTAGCTAATAAATATAATTACATGTCACCTAAAAATAGCTTGATTGGATTTCTTATATCATTCTTACTTATGTTTTGTGAAGGAATTCTTTTACATAAACTAGGGGTACAACGTCATGACAGTATGTATATTATGTTATTGCCATGTATGTATTTCTTATTTACAGCTTTAACATTTTTGAAAGGTCCTCGAGCTAGGTTATTGCGAACATCATCATTAATCATTTATATTCTACATCCATTAATATGTCTTAAAAAAAATAAAAAGTTATTTACATAAAAGGTGAACTTTTGATAGAGTCCACCTTTCTATTTTTTTGACCTATAAAAAATAATATACTGAAATGTTACAACAGAAACCCACCCTATGCCAGTAGCAAATGCAATCGTCTTTAAACCAAATTGTTGAATAAACAAATAAGAAAGAATAACGCGAATTGATATATGTAAGATAGTTCCAATCACAGGAATATTTACTTTTCCACTTCCTCTATACCATCCAACAAATGAACTCCCTATAAAACACAAAACATACAAAATAGCGATAGTTTTCATGTACTCTATGCCATTTATCATAATTTTATTATTAGCATTATTCATCATAAATTCAATAGTAGTCTTTGCAAAGAAATACATTATCAAAGATAATCCAATTCCTAGACACACTAGGATAATCAATCCTGTATAAAATCCTTGTTTTGCTCTTTTTCTATTTTCATTTCCAGTATTTTGTGCGACAAATATAGAAATAGCCTCAGCACCACTATCACCAAAAGAATTAGCAAAGCCTTCAATTCTTGTAGTAGCAGTATATGCTGTAATCATGTCTGTCCCCATTAGATTTACAGCTCCCTGTACTAGTAATTTTCCAATATATAAACTGGATTGATGAAGAGCTGAAATTAGACTATAGGATATAGTTAATTTTAGTAATTTCCATTCAAACTTCATATCTTCCCTTCCAAACAAAAGAAATGAAATGTTTTTTCTTATATAAGTAAAGCAAAGAATGGATACAAGAGTCTGTGAAAGTACAGTTGCAAAAGCTGCTCCTTGAATTCCAAAATCACATACTGCAACAAAAATTATATCTAAGATAGTATTTATTATCATTGAAAACATTAAGATAATTAGAGCAACTTTAGTATTTCCAACAGCTCTCAAGGCTGCTGATAATAAATTATAAAAATATGTTGCGATAAATCCACCAAAAATAATATTTAGGTATGATATCGCAATACTTGAAACTTCTTGTGGTGTATGAATTAGATTTACTGAAACTCCTACACCTAAAGGTGTAGGGTTCTTAGGTACTACATGAATTTCTACAATACTCTCAGTTATAATGAATCATGACCTACAACATATTATCACTAATCATATTCCCTAAAACTTTTATTAACAAAGTATCTGTTGATACCATTAACGTTAACATTAGGCTCATTTCTCAACCTGTATAGTTTTTATATCCCCATACTAGATATTAATTTATAACCATTTGATTTTATCTTTTTTAATCTATTTATTTCTTTGTCATGTAGTATTTTAAAGTTATCATATGTGTTAATACACAATTCTCTGTTGATTGATTTTAAATCTTCATTAACATTCATTATTAAAAATGCAGAATAGCAATCTCTTTGAATATCCATACCATTATTCCATCTATCTTTTAATTCCTTCTTATTGTACTCATCTGAAAAGTGATTATATTGACTAGCCCTACATTTAGCAGTATCTATCTTATATAATTTTTCTCCACTCCATTTTAACTTGTTATCTAACATATTCAAAAACATTGATGGTGCTTTATTTGCTAATGATTTTCCAAAACGTTTCTTCTTATTGATTCTACCAGTCTTTTCATTAATAGTAGTATCCTTTGCTCTAGTTTGAAGTCTTTTATAACTCATCGTTTCAACATAAAACTTATCACCTAAATTTAGTAATTTGTTAATTAACACATAATGGTCTTGCTTTCTTATTTCAGCCTGCTTTCTATATAACTCTTTTCTTAGTGTTTTTAATTTAATATAGTGATTACTAAATATCCACTTATCTCTATTTCCTTGTTTTATAGTACCATTATCATTGAATTTATTAGGATTAGTTGCACGTTTACTTCTATCCATTTTTCGTTGAATTAATTTTAATTGCCTATATATATTATTAACATTAGGGGCTAACTCCAATAACTTAACATCGCATTTACTAGATATAGCTATAGTTTGAGTTCCAATATCTATACCTACATTACTTAAACCAATTTGCCCTTTTATTTTTCCTTGATTGGTTGTTTTTTTAGGTGGAACTCCTTGTAAAGCTAATTGTACATACCATTTAGTCCTACCTTTAATTTCTTTTTTAAGTATTCTACAATATTTTATTTTATCTTGAATTGCCCTTTGAGCATAGTTGTCATTGTTCTTTATTATTACTGGAATAGTCATTTTATTAAATTTAATAATACCATCTTTGTAGCTAATACCAGTTGAATTTTGTTTCCCTTCTATTGACGTTAATTCATTATATCTAATATAATTAACCCGTTTAGCTTGATGATATATGTACTTACTAAAAGCATTAAAACATCTTGTAGCTATCTTCTGAGATATGGCAGAATGTAGTTTATAATATTTACAAATAGGTTTAACAAAATTATGAAGTGAATACTCTGTTAAATTATATTTTTTATTAATATCACTAAATATTCTATTTCTATCTTTGCCCTTATATTTGCAATTTGCTTGATACTCCTTAGATTCTATCATGTGGTTATATCTTTTAAATAGCTCTGATAAACATGAATTATATACTTTTCTATACTTATCAAAAATATTACATATAATATCTTCTTGAAACTTTTCTGTTTTTAATTGCAATGTTAATATATAATTTGACATAGTGTTCACCTCACTTTCTAATATCTTGTTTTCTGATTTTCTACATATTTTTTAATAGTTTCACTACATACATTTTCTTCTGTAGATACAAAATAGCTTCTAGTCCATAAACTAGGCATTTTTGATAATTCAATAAATTCTTCTCTTAATATTTTACTTGTATAACCTTTTATATTTTGCATTATATCAGAAGGACTTAAAGTTGGAAGGCTATTTAAAAACATGTGTGTATGGTCTTTATCACATTCGATTGCAATAATTTCAATATCAATCTCTTTACACTTATTTTTAACCAATGTTTTAAATCTATCCTCTAAGCCTTCTATATTAAATATTTTTCTTCTGTATCTAGGACAGAATACAAAATGATAATTAATTAAACTAACAGTTGTTTGAGTTCTTCTATATTTATTCTCCATATACTTATATTAACATTTTATGTGTATGTGTTAATGCTTTTTATACATTATTTATGCTATCCATCCCACGCCTAAAGGAGTGGGCTTTCCGCACTAAGTTGTAAACTTTTACAACTATCATTCTTATGAAGCATACGATTATGTTTCCAAGGGTGAAGTTGATATAGCCCTTATTTCAGATGATATGTTTTTTAATAACATAGAAACAATACCAATATTTAAAGAAGCCATGTTACTGGTAACAAGTTATGGCTCAAAATACAATGGGGAATTGCACCCATCTGTTTTAGATGTTGCGGATGAAATAAGACTTCCATGGAATCCTGAATATGATTTGTGGCATAATTTTTGGTTTCGCTCAACTCTTCAACCTAAAGTATTTTTAGACCAGATGTCTCTTTTAGAATATTTTATGAGACAAGAAAATGTATGGGCAATTGTGCCAGTGTCAGTAGCATATCATCTTAAGGAAATATCTAATATTGAAGTACATTATATAAAGGATGCACCACCAGATAGATTTATTTACTACTTAGTTAAAGAATCTAATAAACAGGAAACAATAGACAAATTTTTAGCTTTATTAAACGAAAATCTATTGCAAATTAAAGGATTGGAGTCTTTAATTAAAGAATAGAAGAAAAGATAGTAAATTTAAAAGTTGAAATTTTATTTTAAGCTAAATAAATTAAGTGTATATTTAAAAATAAAGAAGTATTTATATAAAGAAGAGTATTTCAAGAGAATATTAAGAATCTCAAATGAAATACTCTACTTTACTTTTTTATGATTATATTATATGAAGAAGTGGATATTATTAAGTTAGGAATATGTAAGAAAATTTGAAAATAGGTTATAGGATGAGATAGACGTATAAACAATAATTTTTACATTATAAAAAAGAGCAAGATTTATTAAATATGACTAAGAAGTAACTGATATAATGTCTCATGGATAAAAGGAGGAGAGCTGCAATGTTTTATAAAGTAAATAATGTTATAACTGCTATTGATTATATAGAGGAACATTTATCAGAAAAGCTGGATTTAGATATAGTTGCTAATGCTGTTCATTATTCAAAATATCATCTACATAGAACTTTCACAACTTCTGTTGGTTTGACAATGCATGATTATATAAAACGAAGAAAACTCACAGAGGCAGCAAAACTATTAGTATTTTCTAAAAAATCGATTATTGAAATTGCATTGATAGCTGGCTATGAAAGTCAACAAGCATTTACTTCTGTATTTAAAGATATGTATAAAAAATCTCCAAATAAATATCGAAAAGAACAAGAATTTTATCCTTTGCAGCTAAGATTTGTTTTGAAAAAAGATAATTTATTTTCAAAAAATATATCGGAATTAGAAAAAGATATTACACTTGCTAAGATATCTGATATACCATTATGGATGAATTTAGTCAGATTGGTTATAGATGGCTTTCCAAATTTACAGGAGGAAGAGTATATCTCTCAATTAAAACAATATATTTTGGAAGAAAGAGCCTTGATATTAAAATTTAATAACATTGCTATTGCAAATATGATATTTAATAAAGAAACTGGAAGTATTGACTTTTTTGGAATACACCCTCAATATCGTAATTCAGATATTGCACAGGTGTTTCTGAAAAAGGTTATTGAGAATTTTTTGATAGATACATCTATCTCAATCACAACTTTTAGAGAAGGAGATAAAGCTGATACAGGACATCGGAATATGATAAAGAAGTTAGGTTTTGCAGAAGCTGAATTACTGACTGAATTTGGGTATCCTACTCAAAAATTTGTTCTGTCTTCTGAAAATGATAAAGACAATGAATAGTACTAATGAGCTAACTAAATTTGAACCAAAGAGCAAGAATGATTAAAAAATTTAAAGTTCAATTCAGTATAATGATTTAAGATAATACTCAGTTGACAAGGAGGGTTCAAATGTCTAAAAATCAGCAATTAGAAAGTTGTAATTCTATCACATCTGTTTCTAAACATAATATATCTGAACAAAAGATAGAGTTAAAAACATCTTTTCCAGATGAGATTTCATATCTTATAGATATAAATAACAAGTTGGATAATGCTTTGGAGAAAGCAGAAAATTCAGTTGATAAACTTGATAGAGATTACATGGATGCTAAATTATATATGGTAAAGAATCGTGGAGAGATAGACCCACATGAAATGTTTCAGAATGAACTGGCACTAAAGCAAATAGATAGTTATGGGGCTTTTATGGTAAAAGTTCGAGACAAGATTGCTAAAATGAAAGATTCGCCATATTTTGCTAGGATAGATTTTAAACTAAAAGATGAAGATGATGATTCAAAGTATTATATTGGTCGATTTGCATTTGATTATGAAAATGAACTTCTAATACTCGATTGGCGTTCTCCAATGGCCAGTATGTTTTATGATTGTAAGATAGGGCCAGCAGGGTATAATGCACCACTAGGATGGATAGATGGAGAAATAACACGTAAACGACAGTTTAAAATTAAAAATGGAACACTGGAATATGTACTTGAAAGTTCTATGAATATACAAGATGATATTCTTCAACAGGAACTTAGTAATACTTCAGATGAAAAGATGAAATCCATCATTTCAACAATACAAAAAGAGCAAAATCAAATTATTAGAAATGACAAGGCTGACACTCTCATTATTCAAGGAGTAGCTGGTTCTGGAAAAACATCTATAGCATTACATCGAATTGCTTTTCTTCTTTATCGATTTAAAGATAAGATATCAGCAAATAATGTAATTATTCTATCACCTAATAAAGTCTTTGGTGACTATATTTCTAATGTACTTCCTGAGCTAGGAGAAGAACCCCTATGTGAATTAAGTTTTGAAGATATAGCCGAAGTTCAATTAGAACGAATTATTGATTTTGAAGGAGAAAAAGATTCTCTGGAAATAAATGATGTACAATGGGATGAAAGAGTACGTTTCAAGTCTACACTTGATTTTTTAAAGCTTATGGACAAATACATAAAGCAAATGCCAAATATGGTCTTTATTCCTAAAGATTATACTTTTGGAAGTTTTACAGCTACAAGTGACTGGATACGAAGAAGATTTGATGCATATAACAAATATCCAGTTAAGCAAAGACTGGAGATGGTAGCAGAAGATATTCATTATAGATTTGAATCAGATAATATTATGGAAGAAGACTTACCAAAAGTAAAAAATATACTGAAAAGTCTAAATGGAATGCTAACAATAAAAAATACTCTGGCACTGTATAAGGACTTCTTCAAACAGATGAATATTCAAGATATGTTTGTAATGCCATCAAAGAAGACTCTGGAGTGGGCAGATGTGTATCCATTTATATATCTTCATGCTGCCTATGAAGGATTACAAGAAGACAAAGTGATAAGACACATTGTTATTGATGAAATGCAAGATTATACTCCTATTCAATATGCTGTAATAAACTTGCTTTTCAAATGTAAAAAGACTATCCTTGGAGATTTTGGACAACTAATCAACCCTAATCATCTACATACGTTAGATGATATGGTGCAGATTTATGATGGTGGAGAGCTAGTAATGTTAAATAAGAGTTATCGTTCTACTTTTGAGATTATTAATTTTGCCAAGAAAATTCAAAATATAATTTCACTGGAAGTTATTGAAAGACATGGTGAGGAGCCAGTTTTAATTAAATGCATCAATGAACAAGATGAGATAGATAAGATAAAAATGGAGATTGAGCAGTTTGAGGAAAGCAACAATGCTACCCTTGGTATTATACTAAAAACCAACAGTGAGGCTAAAGCAATCTATGATGTTATTAAGCAAGAATATGATGTTAATTTAATATCTCCTGAAAGCTCTAGTTTTGTAAAAGGCGTATCAATTACTTCTATTAAAATGTCAAAAGGGTTGGAGTTTGATGAAGTTGTTATTCCTTCAGTAAATAATAAAACATATTACAATGATTACGACCGTAGTTTATTATATATTGCTTGTACACGGGCTATGCATAGACTTAAGCTTACATACACTGGAAATTTAACGCAGTTGATAGAACTTAATTGAGATATATATAGTTTATATAAGCTTACCTAAGATTACTCTATAAATTATTCAATTATACAAGTTTAACGTTTGTGTATATAATTGTATTTGTTGAAATTTTTTTATTTTACCAATTATTTTGTTAATCATTTTGTTAATTCTATAGATTAAAGTATCTTCTATAGAATTAACAAAATATCAGCAGTACTATTTGAGGTAATTAGAACTGTACAAGCCATAAATAAAATATATAATTATGCATATTCTTATTTCATACTTTAATATATATTTTTTAAAATGAAAAAGCATTTATTCTGTAGTTTTATTTACACCATTATTCTTATTTTTTTATTGATTTTCTAAGAAAGTCTGATGTTATAGTATTACCTTTTTTATTAAGATTTTTTGCTAGTTTAATTCTTTGACATTCTCCAACAGACAGTGTACTAAGTGGCTGCCCTAAAGTCATATAAGATAATCCTACATCTTTCATAGTTTGTAGTATTTTGCAAAGTTTCTTTTCTGTAAAGAATTCAAGAGATTCATCCACTGTCATAGAAAGAACTTCAACTATATTTTTACCCTTGTACAATTTAGACAGGACTTCTTCATTATATCGAGTACCTTTACAAGCTTCACATGTGTTAACAACAGGGTCCATAAATACCAGTTCTGTAACAAGTACTCCTTTTCCATTACAAATAGGACAAGCCCCTTTAGAATTAAAGCTGAATAAACTTTCGCCAACAGTATTTTCCTTAGCAAAAAGTTTTCTTATTTCATCAAAAAAACCAAGAAATGTAGCTGGCATAGAGCGATTTGTAGTTGTGATAGGGTTTTGGTCAATTTTAATAACATCTTTTTCATATTTTTTTGCAAAAATACGAGAAATCAAAGTACTTTTACCAGAACCAGCAACTCCAGTAACAACTGTCATGATTCCAACTGGTATATCTATATCAACATTTTTTAGATTATGCAAACAAGCTCCTCTAATGGGAAGAAAGCTTTTTGCTTTACGAGTATTAGAGTTTAGAGATAATGATAAATTCATAGCTTTTGAAGTAAGTGTATTTGCTAGAAGTAATTCATTATAGGTACCTTGAAATATAATATTTCCCCCATGTTTACCAGCATTTGGGCCAATATCTATAATCTCATCGGCTATAGATATGACATCTTTATCATGCTCTACTACCAAAACTGTATTTCCTCTGTCTCTAAGTTTTTTTAATAATTGATTCATACAATATACATCTCTTGGGTGCATTCCAGTGCTGGGTTCATCAAAAATATAAGTTAGACCTGTGAGACTACTTCCCATATAGCGTACAAGTTTTAATCTCTGGGCTTCTCCTCCAGATAGAGAAGTTGATTCCCTATTTAGATGTAAATAAGGAAGTCCAATATCAATCATTCTTTTTAAGCCATCAGTAAGAGCGTTGACAACTGTTTCAACTTTTTTATCATTTATTTGAGAGAGTAAATTATAAAGTTCAGTAAATTCCATATTACCCATATCTGCTATAGAATACCCTAAAATAGTGCAGTTAAGTGCATCTTTATTTAATCTTTTTCCATTACATTGAGGACATTCCTCATCAGTTATAAGTCTTTCCGACTTTTCTTTGGTGTGTTTGCTCATATTGTTAGTGAAGAATACAAATCGCTTATAGTTCCTACTGTAGAACGTGCATTGCCACCAAGAGGAGACTGGTCCACGATTACAGAAGCAGTTAAATTATCAATCAGTTCTACATGAGGTTTTTTGTATTTTGGAAGTCGACCTCTAATAAATGCTGAATATGTTTCATTCATTTGTCTTTGTGATTCTGCTGCAATTGTGTCAAATACAATACTTGATTTTCCAGAGCCAGAAACTCCAGTAAAGACAATGATTTTGTTTTTGGGAAGTTTAAGTGATATGTTTTTTAAATTATTATGTGTAAGTCCTTTTATTATGATATATGACATAAATACTAAGTCCTTTCTTTATATATTTGAGTAGCGTAATTATATTATGTAGTTATATTATAATAAGATTAAAACCTATTTTCCTGATATATTCTGCTATATTACAGATATTATTTTTAAATTTGTTTACATTGTAAACAGTATTAATTAGTGATGTTACATATAAAAAACAAAAATCCTATCATAGAACTTATTTAAAATTTAGTAAAAATGAGCGAGTTTAAAAGATTTAAATAACTTGACTTTTAAAACTTACTATTGTAATATTTTAAATACTACAATAGTAAGTTTTAGGTGTGTATTCAGATATAATTTTACTGATTGAAAGGAGAGAATAATGTTACTGATAGTTATAATAGTGGTTTTTATAATATTAGAGGAGGATTATAGATATACATATTAGGAAGTAGTAAGGTATGAAAAGAAAAACAAGTTTTATTTTAATAATTATTCTATTAGTCATTGTGCTTATAGCAAAATATCTAATGGGAAGTAATCAAAATAATAAAGAACAAAATATTAAGAGTAACAATACAAATTTTAAATCAAATGAATTGGAGGCTAAAGATAGTACACAGGAGAAAAAAGATAAAGTTAATGTAGTTGATTATAGTGATTGTTTTAAAGATATTAGTGGAGGAGCTATTTTTTACAGTAGTAAAAATAAAGAATATAACATATACAATAAAGAATTAATTGAAACAAGGGCTTCACCTTGTTCTACTTTCAAAATAATTTCAACATTAATTGGTCTAGAAAAGGGAATAGTAAACTCAAAAGAATCAGTTATGGGGTATAATGGCACAATTTATGAGATTGAAGATTGGAATAGAAATCTTAATCTAGAAGAAGCATTTAAAGCATCTTGTGTTTGGTATCATAGAAAACTGATGAATCAAGTTGATGCTAAATTTGTTCAAAACACACTAGATAATCTAAAATATGGAAATTGTGACATTAGTGAGTGGGAAGGAAATTTAAAAAATGGAAGTAAAGATTTAAATGGGTTCTGGTTAGAATCTTCATTAAAAATATCTCCTAAAGAGCAAACACAAGTATTAGCTAAAATTTTTGAGGGTGATACAAGCTTTAAAAAAGAGAATATTAATCTCTTGAAGGACATTATGAAAATAGATATAAATGATAAGAAAATGAATGTATATGGTAAAACTGGAACAGGATTTGATGAAAAGAAGCAATGTGTTGATGCATGGTTTGTTGGTATGGTAGAAAATGAAGATGATACATATTACTTTGCTATTAAATCAGATGATTCTAATAAAGAAATTGGAGGACCAAAAGTAAAAGAGATTGCAATTGATATAATTAAGAAATATTATAGTGCTATATAATAGACATAACTTTATACTAAAATATAGGTAAATTTAAGGAACTATGCAATGAATTGATAAATATATTGCATAGTTTTTATTTTATTTATATTATCTTAAGTAGATGTAAAAAGATATGAACAAAATTTAATAAAAAATAATCTTATATTGGTTAAAAATTATAAGGTGTTTATGTAAAGTATCATATTTAATTGAAAAGAGTATTTTAAAAGAGTGTCAACATTTAGTTTGGTGTGTCACTATAATGTCATTTTGGATTGCTAAACTTTAACTATAAAGGAGATGATTGTATATGGAAATACTAAAATGTGAAAATTTAACAAAGACATATGGCTCAAATCAAACCATGGTGATAGCTCTTAATAATTTGAATTTATCAGTTCAAAAAGGTGATTTTGTATCTATAGTAGGAGCCTCTGGTTCTGGAAAATCTACATTACTTCATATGCTTGGAGGAGTAGATAGACCTACATCTGGAAAAATTTATATTGAAGACACTGAAATAGCAAGCTTAAAAGAGGAAGCATTGGCAATTTTTCGACGTAGAAAAGTAGGGCTTATATATCAATTTTATAATCTTATACCTACTCTTGATGTTAGAAAAAATATATTATTACCAATGTTACTTGATAAAAGGAAAGTGGATGAAGATAGGTTTTCTGAAATTGTATCTACACTTGGATTAACTGATAGGCTTAAACATCTTCCAGGTCAACTTTCAGGTGGACAACAGCAAAGAGTAGCTATAGCTAGAAGTTTAATATATAGACCAGCTATTTTATTAGCAGATGAACCAACAGGTAATCTTGATAGAAAAAATTCTGAAGAAATTGTAGATTTACTAAACTTATCAAATAAACGATTTAATCAAACAATACTTCTTATTACTCATGATGAAAAAATAGCATTAGAAGCAAATCGTATTATAACTATGGAAGATGGTATGATAGTTTCTGAAAAGGTGGTGAAGAAATGAATATTCTTCAAGAATACACCTTAGATTTTGTACGTCGTAATAAGCGCAGTAGTATGGCTATAATGTTAGCTATATTACTTACTACAACTATGATGTCTTCTTTGTGTGGACTATTATATACAATGTGGAGTGATTTTATAAGGCTTTCAATTGAGAAAGAAGGTAATTGGCATGGAGAGTTATTTGATGAAACTCATGGAAGTGACTTATCATTAATTGAAAATTTCTCTTCAGTTGATGATGTGATGATTAAAGGACAGTGGTATGTAGGTAAAATTGACGATGATAAAAGGGATTACATAATTTATAGAAATGCTACCTCAGAATATTGGAATTCTATGCCAGAGAAAGACACTATACTAGAGGGTCATCGACCAAATAATGCTAATGAAATTGCACTATCAAAACAATATTTTGAGAGTAATCCAAATGTAAAAATTGGTGATAAGATTACTATACCAATAGGAGATAGGGTTTTAAATGGAAATCTTCTTGAACCCGTAGCTCCAAAATCTAAAGGTGAAAGTTTTAAGAAGATTTCAGAGACTACGTTGACAATAGTAGGGAAAATAGATGTTACTACTTCATCAGTTGTACCTGCATATACAGCTCTTGGTTATCTTGATAGAGCAAGTATAAAGCCTAGTGATAATATTACTGTATATTTACGATTTAAAAATATTAGAGATACATATAAAGAGCTTCCAAAGCTTGCTAAATCATTAGGATGGAAAATGAATGAATATGGAAAATACAATCTTAAGTATAATAGTAATTATCTTTTAAAAATGTTAGTTTTTTCTCCAGAGCAGAAAGCATCTATGAACAGTATAGAAAAATTTTCAACACCTATTATGTATCTAACAATAGCAATCTTTACAGTAGCCGTATTTGTACTGGTGATTTATAATGCTTTTGCACTATCAGCAAATGCTAGACTTACTCAATTGGGTATACTAGCTAGTATTGGAGCATCACCAAAGCAGATTAAAAAGTCTGTGGTTTTTGAAGGGTTTTTATTGACAATTATTCCTTTGCCTATAGGCTTATTTTTAGGATGGGCATTGTGTAAGGGTCTTGTAAGTTATATTAATTCAGTCGATACTGTTAATAATAATCAACAGGTAATCTTTACTTATGGTGTTATTGCTTTCTTGCCAGCTGTTTTACTTACAATAATAACAGTATGGATTTCTGCACTTATCCCAGCACGTAAAGTATCAAAAATATCACCTATAGAAGCAATTAGACAAGGTGATAGTATTAAAATCAAAAAGTCACATAAATATTCACTAACAAACTTATTTGGTATAGAAGGAGAGCTTGCAGTAAATGCGCTTCGTTCCCGTAAAAAATCTTATCGTACCGCAACAATATCTTTAACACTTTCTTTTTTATTGTTGACGAGCTTTCTAAATATAATTGCATGTCAAAGAGGTGCAGAGCGTGTTTATGGTAGTGATATTTATGCTAATCAAAGGGATATATCATTGCATCTGGAAAATAGTGAACCTGCAGAAAAACAGTTTTTAGAACAATTAAACAGTACACAAGGTGTAGAGAGTTCATTATATTATCTAAAAATGTCTGCAATCACTTGGTTAACTGAAAAAGACGCTTCAAAAGAGCTTGCAAAGAGTGGAGGATTTAAAAAGATAGTCTCAGCTAAAAAATATGCTCCTATAGAACGTGATGGTAAGTTTCGTATTACTTCAACTATGATTGGACTTGATGATGAGAGTTTTGCAAAATATTGTAAACAACTTTCTATAGACCCAAAACCATATTATGATACAAAAAATCCGATTTCGATTGTATATAATCGTGAGGAAGATGTTGAGCGTAGTACACGTAGGGATAAAGTATATATAGATTATTTAAATCTTTCTGTAGGAGATAACATTACATTAAATGAAAAGGTATATGATGAAGATGAGGGAAATTATACTTTTAATATGAAAGTAGGAACTATTACAGATA
The DNA here is from genome assembly GCF_020657855.1 of Clostridioides sp. ZZV14-6153. NCBI lineage: Bacteria > Bacillati > Bacillota > Clostridia > Peptostreptococcales > Peptostreptococcaceae > Clostridioides > Clostridioides sp. ZZV14-6153. Next base: position 75,079 of record NZ_JAGWCZ010000015.1, read on the forward strand.
CACTTCCACAAATAGCAGAAAATCTTGGTAGATACACCTTAATTCAAATAGTACCAATGTCTATAGTACAGGATGTGTCCAAAAACTATCATGAAAACCGTAGATTAAAATCAAATAGAATAACAGGGTTATTTAAAATAGATAATCATGATAATATTTCTAAAGTAAGAAAAGAGTTTGAATCTATTTGCAATAAATATTATGGGTCAGGTGATTATAGTATTAATGATGTTGTAGAAAATGAAGAATTAAGTGAGAGTGGACAAATAACTATGAATTTGATAGTAGGATTTATTACAGCATTATTAGCTGCAATTGGTTTATCAAATGTATGGGCGACTGTTTCAGGGAATCTTAGAAGTAGACGACAAGAATTTGCTATGTTACGTTCTGCAGGATTGTCTCCAAAGGGTATGAAAAAGATGCTTATCCTAGAAGGATTATTTTTTGGTCTTACACCATTATTACTCAGTATTCCTGTGCAAATAGCTATACTGTATGCTTTCATCCATATAAATGAAATAAGTTTTATGGAGTACTTATTATTTGCACCAATATCCATAGTGACGAGCTTTACCATATTGATACTTATTGTAGTAATAGCGTCGTATACTATGGGATGTAAACAATTAAAGAGTGAAAACATAGTAGAATCTATAAAAAATGAGACAATATAAACAAGATTTATTGAATATTTTTTAAAAGCAACTTTAAAGAATATTGTGTGTAAGTGATAGATAATGTGTAAATGATAGATAAATAGGATATAATGTAACTGGATTATAGGTGTTCTCCTATAATCCAGTCTTTTATGTATAAAACTTAATTATGAATCGTGCACCACCATGATGACAATTTTCTGCATGTATAGTACCATTTTGACCTTCTATAATAGACTTTGATAGAGCAAGACCTATACCAATGCTGTCTTTACTAGCATTTTTACCACGATAAAATCGATTAAAAATATATGGTAGGTCTTCTTGAGCAAAACCTTTCCCATTATCCTCTATAATAATTTCAATGTATAGAGGGTTTTTACTATAATAAGCAACAATCTGTCCACCATCTTCTACATGTTCACTACAGTTTTTAAGAATATTTAAAAGAGCTTCCAAAGTCCAGTTAATATCAATCTCAAATTCTACGAACGAAGAGTCTTTAATAATAAATGTCTGATTTTTTTCTTTTAAAATTCCTTCTATAGGTTCAACAGCATTAGTAAGAAGAGAATGGACATCTATAAGTTTATTTTCAAATATTAAAGTACTTGCATCTAATTTTGACAAAGTAAGTAAAGATGACACCAATCTTTCTAATCTTAATATTTGGTTTGTAAGTCTATTAAGGTAATCTATTTCTTCATCTGGACAACTTTCTGCAAGTAATTGTGCCATAAGCGACATAGAAGTAATTGGAGTTTTAAGTTGATGTGCAATATCTGCAAGATTATCTGAAAGAGTTTGTCTTTCTTTTAAAGCAAATTCTTTTGAGCAACGAAGTTCTCCCACAGTTTTATATATCTCGTCTTCAAGATGTGAAAACTCATCTTCACATCGTAAAAGTATGGATTCTTTCCCTAAATTGACTTCTTCCAAATAGTGAGTAAGAGTATTGATTCTAATCATATTATGTCTTTTTTTTCTATACTGAATTATGAACACAACTATAGCCATTGTTGACACTATAACAAAGGATACTATAATGAAATAAAAAAAGTTTTTATACCAAAATGTATTTTTAGTATAACCATGTTTTAATAAAATCTCATTTCCTACATTAAAGTCATGAGAACTTGAATTTTTTAGTGATTCTAAAATATGTTCTGTAGATTTAGGGTTAAGTTGATATGATGTACCAATGGTTTTAGATATCATATTATATTCTTCAGAAGAAGTTATAGTTGTTAGAATTATACTTAACAAAATAGTGATAGCTAAGCAGAATACTATAAAAACAACAGTATTATTGATATTTCTTGGAGTTTTCACTAGCTGTCCTCCATTCTATATCCTATACCTCTCAAGGTTTTTATGCAGGATGGATTTTTTAGTTTTTCTCTAAGTCGCTTTATTGTAACAGTAAGAGTATTATCATTTACAAAGTTGCCATCTATATCCCAGAGCATTTCTAATAGTTTTGCACGAGTAAGTGCTTTATTTTTATTTTCCATTAAGCTTAGGAGTAGTTTGTATTCTCCTGCTGTCAAAGGGATTTCAATATTATCCAAATATACTTTAACTTCATCTTTATTCAATTTTATATTTTCACATGTAAGAGTGCTAGTAGTGTTAGAATGAGTACGCCTAAGTACAGCATTAATTCTAGATTGAAGTATTGAAAGCAAGAATGGCTTAACCACATAGTCGTCTGCGCCCATATCCAGACCTTGTACAATATCTTTTTCATCATCATGCACTGTCAAAAATATCACTGGAGTATCTCTTATATTTTTAACATATTTACAAAATTCATATCCAATCCCATCAGGTAAATTTAAATCAAGTAGAATTAAATCGATATCTTTGTCAAATTTTTTCTTAGCTTCAGTAATTGTACTATAACAACAAACTACATGTTTTTTCTTTTCTAGGGAAGTTTTTATTCCAAATGCAATTGTATCATCATCTTCTAAAAGAAGTATTTTTGCCATTTATTTTCAGTCCTTTCATTTAAAAAAATTTATAGTGTAAAATAAAATCCCTGTCAAAAACTTATAAATTAAAACTACGCTTTAAGTGAATCTATTAAAAGACCAAGTGTGGTTTCAATAAATTTTTTCTCTTCTATATTAAAATTGTTGATATACGATTTTCCTGTTATAGATAATAAATTAAAAAATCCTGTAAGTGTAAATATTGATGAATACATAAGAGTAGGTATCTCAATATCTGACCTAATACTTCCATCAACTTTTCCCATTTCAAATAGTTCTTGTATTTCTTCAAACATAAACTTATTGAAAGAAAAAAACTTTTCTTTAAAAGGTATCTCTAAGTCTGAATTTTTAGATTGTAAAAGTCCAATCATTCCCATTAAAGCTAGTAAAGAAGGCTCCTTACAATAAAATTTATGAAATGCAGAATATGAAAATTTTAATTTTTCAAATCCAGTTTTACCTTTTGAACTTTCTATTTTAACACTATCCCAAAGTCTTTTATACCCTCTTAGTACAACAGCAAAAAATAAATCTTCTTTGCATGAAAAATACTTATATATAGTACGTTTTGTATATTCTACTTCTTTTGCTAGTTCATTCATAGAAGTGTTATCAAATCCATTAAGACAAAATAATTTTTCTGCTTTAACAATAATTTCATTTTCTCTTTGGATTTTTTCTTTATCTCTTCTTGATAATTCCGACATATAAAATACTCCTTTCTACTGATTATATTGATAAGAATATATACTGATGGTATACTTGTATAACGATAGTATACTTTTTAAAAATAAAGTTAATGTAAAGCACTATAATTTATTATAACTTTACTAATTAATTATATAGGTAAAATATAAAATAAGGGGGATTTATTTATGAAAATAAAAGAAAATGTATTGTTGTTAGATAGTACTCGTGGTGCAAATTGTTTTATTGTGTTTGATGAAGAGATTACATTGATAGATACAGGACTTCCTTTTATGGGGAATAGTATAATTAAAGAATTAAAAACACTTGGGATTCAACTAACTGATATTAAGCATATTTTACTGACTCATCATGATGTTGACCATATATCTAATATTAAGTTATTGAAAGAACATACAGGAGCAAAAGTGTGGGCTCATATGGAAGATATACCTTTTATTATAGGGAAGAAGGATAGACCTGGATTTAAAAAATTTATTGGAAAGACAATTTCAAAAAGAATTATTAAAGATGTAGAGCCTTATGGAAATAATATGCAAGTCGGGAATATAAAAATTATTCATACTCCTGGACATACACCAGGACATGTATGTATGCTTTTTGAAGATGTATTGTTTGCAGGAGATTTAGTTAAGAATAAGAAAGGAAATATAATCCCATATCCTAATCTGTGGAACTGGGATTCTGAAAAAATGATGAAATCTGTAAGTGAGATAGAAAATTTAAAATACAATTGGATATGTATGTCTCATGGGATTCCTTGTGCTAAACAATAAAAATAGTAAGTCATGATATATTTATTTAAATAACAACTATTGACTATATACAACGTTGGTGATAATATAATATCCAAGATAGAGTATAAGGTGGTGAATTTTTCTGATACGTACTTTAATTTTATATTATTTAAATATTAAGCCAACACATGGATATGAGATTCAAAAATTTTTACAGGTTTCTGGTGCAGATAGATGGACAAAAATACAATCAGGTTCGATTTACTATGCATTGACAAAGCTAGAAAAAGATGGGGCAGTCAGAGTTTTGAGAGAAGAAAAAACTGGTGCTAGAATTCGTAAGATTTATGAGATTACACAAAGTGGTAAAGTGGAGTTAAAAGAAGAGCTACAAAAAGAATTACAGATGCCTATAGTTCCAGTAGGTTCAAATAAATTCCTATTGTATAATATTTTAGATGTATTACCAAGAGATACTATACAAATCAATCTTGAAAAGCATATAAAGCATCTGATAGAGCAGAAAAAGTATTGGGAAAACTGGAAAGAAATTAAAAATATTGATAAAAAAAGTCTTCCAACAGAAAGAATTGCCTTTGATATGACAATAGATAATTTGAATTATCAAATACTATGGCATGAGGAAATACTCAATAATATTGATAAGTACATATCTGTTGGTTATGAAACACAGAACGTAATTAAATCTATAGATTTTTCAAATATAGAAGACGATTTTTTATTTGAAAATGAGGCAACAAGTGAACTATTAGAGGTTCAAAAACTTAGAGATGAAATAATTAATAATCCAGACAAAGCTATCGAGAATATAGATAAAATAATACTAAAATTACAAAATAAAAAATAAGTTTATTTATAATAGCACGAGTCAAAGACTCGTGTTTTAAAAAAATAATATATACAACATTGGATATATAATATTGGTTAAAATATTAGGAGGTTTTATAAATGGAAAATGTACTATTAGAGATTGAAAAGTTATCTAAAAGATATAACAATAAGGAAGTTGTATCAGGAGAGAGTTTTAAAATACTAGAAGGAGATATTTTAGGTTTTATTGGACCAAATGGAGCAGGAAAAAGCACATCTATTAATATGTTTACTACAATTGTATCTCCAGATAGTGGAGATATATATTATAGGGGTAAAAGTATCAGAACTCAGCAAAATATCTTTAAAAGTGCTCTTGGTGTTGTACCACAAGAGCTGGCAATATATGAAGACCTAAGTGCATATGATAATGTTAAATTCTTTTGTTCATTGTATGGTTTTAGAGGAAATGAACTTAAATCTCGAACTAAAGAGGCTTTGGAGTTTGTTGAACTTTGGGGTAGACATAAAGAACTACCATCAAAATTTTCTGGAGGAATGAAACGTAGGTTAAATATAGCTTGTGCAATCGCACATAGCCCTAAAATTCTCATTATGGATGAGCCAACAGTTGGAATTGACCCTCAATCGAGAAATAAGATTATGGAAGCAATTAAAACGATTAATAAGAATGGTACAACAGTTATTTATACTAGTCACTATATGGAGGAAATAGAAGCTTTATGTAATAGGATTGTTTTAATTGATAAAGGAGTAATTTTAGAAGATTTAGATAAGAACTTATATAAAGATAAGTATTTAAAACTTGGTTGCAAGACACTGGAGGATATTTTTTTATATCTTACAGGTACAAATTTGAGAGATTTGGAGGAATAATATATGAGATATTTTTTGCCATTGTTTAGATTAGGAATCAAGCGAAGAAGTAAAGATTTTTTTATTTTATTTTATAATATTGTTTTTCCATTAATAATCATAATGTTATTAGGATATTTAACATCAAAGTCTTATGGAACAGAATTTACATCATATAACTATTATACTATTGTCACAATACCATTTTGTGTTCTTATGGGAATCATTAGTGTTTCATATGCTGCACAAGATGAGAAAATTTCTAATACATCCTATCGTTATATGATCTCTCCGATTTCCATAAAAGAGTTAGTACTTTCAAAACTTTTCTCTTGCACAATTATACTTTCACTGTGTAATTTAATAACTTTAGTTATAATAAAAGGCGTTTTTCAGATAAGTTTTGGTGGAAATTTTTTAGCTATTATTTTTCTTTTAGTGTGTGAGTCAACTGTAGTATCAGCTATAGGTTTGTTTTTAGGTCTTGCATGCAAAAACTTAGATATACTACGTAATATCATTAATATACCAATAGTGATTTTTGGTTTCTTAGGAGGCGTATTTTTTCCAGTTAGTTCATTAAATCCAGTTGTTTCATTAGCAATTAATATATCACCATTAACTTGGGTCAATAGGAGTATAGTTACTTGTATTTATGATGATAGCTTACAACCCCTTTTTAATATATCATCTATATTTGTAATGATAAGTATTTTAATGACAGTACTTACAGTCAAATTATTTAAAAGGGAGGCATTTATATAGTGAACTTAATAGGTATTTTTAATAATAATTTTAAAAGAAATATAAATAAAAAATCGGGTTTTTTAGTTATACTCTTATTTCCAATAATTATAGTAATACTTGGAGTACTAGCAAATTACATAAGTAAACCATCTTTTAATATTGGTATTTTGAGTGAGTATAAAAATGAACAAGTTTTAAATAAATCTGAAAAGAAGATTTATACAGATATGGTTAAGGCATTAAAAAGCACTCAAGGAATTGATGTTGAAATTGCAGACTTTAAAACAGTCAAAACTGATATTATAACTGGAAAATATTCTGCTGTTATATATTTCAATAAGGGTAATTTCAAACTGTATTCGATAAAAGATAAAAATACAAATAATATATTAGAGTATTTAATAGAATCATATAAAGAAGATTCAACACCTATAAATATAAATAAACTACAAGAAAACACCTTAGGCGTTTTGCAAAGAATAATTGCTTTTATTGTATTATTTTTAATGATAACCTCTACTGTTACAGCATCAATGATTATTAAAGATAAAAATTCAGGTACATTTACAAGAATATTATATTCACCACAAAATATAAGAGGATATGTGTTAGGGAATATACTATATAACTTTGCAATCACATATTTTCAATATTTAGTTTCAATAACTATCATTAAATTGCTTAATATTGATATTAGTATCAGTTATATAAATTTACTTTTAATGGGTGTATGGATATCGGCTTTGGCAACTTCTTTTGGAACATTTGTATCTTCATTGTTTAATAAGGAGATGTATGCAAATTTATTTGCTACTGGTATATCTCTTATACTATCACTTATTGGTGGTTCATTTATTCCAATTGATAAAATGCCTGCTATGTTGCAAAATATGAGTATCATAAGTCCAATACGATGGTTTATAAGTATTTCGACTTACATGGAAGATGGTAAAGGATGGTTTTCTAATATGAACTATATTTATATTTTAACATCAATAATAGTAGTTTTAGTTTTGTTAACTGTGGGATGTACTAAGAGAGTAAAGTATTTAAATAAAATTGAGAACTAAATAAAATTGAAGAAAAAATAAATAATTATAATTAAAATAAGTAAAAATATGAGTATAAGTAAACAATCACATTATCTTATTCATGTAATGTGATTGTTTATTTTAGATTATAAATATTATAATATATGTCTATAATACAGATTATTTTTTAGAATAACCATGTATCAGTATTAAAGCACATTTTTTGTATATCATCAATAAAACAACTTACATGGTATCCATCAGTAGCTGCATGATGTACTGTTATAGAAAGAGGGAGAAGTATTTTTTCATCTTTTTGATAATATTTGCCTGATTCAATTGTAGGGAAAAAATAATTTTCAAGACCATGATTATGTACAGTAAAGCTTTTAAAACTAATCCATGGAAGACATGAAACAGTATAGCAATTTTTTGGAGGATTAGGTTTTGCTAAAAAACCATAATTTTTTCCATATTGTTCAATATCATTTAAATAACTTTTATAGAATATTGAAAAATCTTTATTGTATTCTGTCCATATTGATGAAAAAGTTTTATTATCATCATGAAAAATTGCATAAAATGGAGTTAAAGTGTCCCAATATCCAAGTTCATTTTCATCATATGCAATCTTTAGTTCTTTATATCGATTTAAACAAGTTGTTACTATATATAGATATGCTGGATAAAATTTGATATTTCTCTTTTTCGTTTCATCAAGTAAACGAGTAATATCTATTTCTATAGTTAAATCAAATCCTACATTTGTCATCTTTGAAAAATAATAAAAATGTGTATATCGTTCCCAGTTTTGTAAGTCAATTTTATGGAATTGTTGTTTATTCATATAAAATCACCATATCCTTTATAAGATTTATTTGCTTATCAATATCGTCATCTGTAAGTACTAAAACAGGTGCTGATGTCTTCATACTATCAAACAAGAACATTATGTGTGTTGCAAGTGTCATAGAATTACATTTTTTAAATTCACCTTTAGATTGCCCATAATCAATTAACTTCGAAAGCATTGTAATGGCTGAATTATATCTTTTGTTCATATAATCACGCTGGTCTTTTTCTACAAAAGCAAATTCATGGATTGCAAAATCTAATCCAGAGTATTCACTTTGTATTTCTGACTTTTGTTGATTAAGAAAATACTCTAACATCTGCCTAGCTGATATATCTTCCTTGATACTTTCATCTAATAAATTTTTAGCATTATCTTTATGAGAATTTAACATATCAATAAAAATTTCTTTTGTTGAATTAAAATGTCTGTATAGACCACCACGACTTAAATTACATGCCTCACAAACATCTTTCATAGTTACATTACTGTAGCCTTTTTCAGAAAATAACTTTATTGAAGTATCAATAATAAATTGTTTAGTTTGCATTCCTTTTGTTGCCATAGATTTTCCTCCTTTGCGACATGTATGTCGTTTTTAATTATAAGACATTTGTGTCGCTTTGTCAATTTAAATTTATATAGTATAAAACAGCCAGCAAATAAAATGGTTAGTAAATAAAATAACTCTAATTTATTTTTAAATTAAGATGAAAGTTTATTAAAATAGTAATAATAATATTGACTTTTAAAACTTACGTATGTAATATATAAATTACTATCAATTATGTTATTTTAATATATATTTTTTTTATTAGGATATTTAAAAACAATAAAATAATAAAAAATAGATAGTTGATGTATTTATGGGAGTATTTTGATTTTAAATCTTACGTATGTAATATATTGAAGAATAAGGGGGTTTGTATGAAAAAAAAGATAAAAACAAAAAAATTATTAATCTTTGGTGCTTTAATCTGTTTAGTTGTAGTTATTATTGGTATTACAACTAAATTTGCATTGAATGGATTTAATAAAATCAAACCAGATGAACTATTAAAACAGTATATGTCTTTCGCAAATGAAAGACAATATGAAAAAATGTACAATCTATTAGACGAAAAAAGTAAACTAGAAAACAAAAAAGAAGATTTTATCTCTAGAAATAAAAAAATATACGGAGGAATTAGTGCACATAATATAAGTATTGATATTAAGGATATTAAAAAAGATGAAAAGGAAGGTACAAAAATAAATTATGATTCTAAAATAGACACTTTAGCAGGAAAAATCTCATTTTCAAATGAAGTATTATTGACTAAAGACAAACAAAAAAACTATAAAATAAGATGGCAGTCAAACGTTATATTTCCAGAACTTGAAAATGATAATAAGGTTCTAGTATCAACACTTAAAGCTAAAAGAGGAAATATTTTAGATAGAAATGGTGAGGTACTTGCTGGGAAAGGTCTTGCATCTGTTATAGGATTAGTGCCTGGAAAGATGAGTAATAATGTAGAAGACCTAAAAAAACTATCTGATTTACTAGATATACCAGTTGAGCAAATCCAAAAAAAATTAGATGCATCTTGGGTAAAAGAAAACTCAATGGTCCCTATAAAAACTATTGAAAAAATAGAAGAAAATCCAGATGGCTCTGTAAAAGGAAAAGATAAATTATTACAAGAATCACTACTTAGCATTTCAGGAGTTAAAATATCTAATACAGAGGTAAGAGCATATCCACTAGGTGAAAAAGCTAGCCATTTAACTGGGTATGTTCAAAATGTGAATGCAGAAATATTAAAAGAAAAAAAGGGAAAGAACTACAATGCTAATAGCATAATCGGTAAAATTGGTTTAGAAAGTCTATTAGAAGACAGAATACGTGGTATTGATGGGTGTGAGATTATTATAGCTGATAGATATGGAGATAAAAAAGAAACTTTAGCAATTGTTCCAAAGCAAGATGGGGAAGATGTCAAACTGACTATTGATTCAAAGCTACAGAGTAAATTATATGACCAGTTGAAAAATGATAAGGGTTGTGCAGTGGTTATGAATCCTAAAACAGGAGAGATTTTATCTCTTATAAGTAGTCCATCATACAATCCAAATGAATTTATACTAGGTATGTCAGAGGATAGATGGAAAGAACTCAATGAAAATGAAAATAAACCAATGTATAATAGATTTAAAGCCAGACTATGTCCAGGGTCTTCTTTTAAACCAGTTACTGCTGGTATTGGAATAACAACAGGAAAGATTAATCCTAATGAAAATTTTGGTCATAGTGGTCTTAGTTGGCAAAAAGATTCTAGTTGGGGAAGTTATAAGGTAACTACATTAAAGGATTATGGAAATACTGTAAATATGAAAAATGCATTGATTTATTCTGATAATATTTATTTTGCCAAAGCAGCATTAAAAATAGGTGAAAATGTATTATCAAAAGAACTGTTAAAACTAGGATTTGAAGAAAGTATACCATTTGAATTTGGATTAGCTTCTTCAAAATTTGGTACTGACAATAAATTTGATACAGAAATACAATTAGCAGATAGTGGGTATGGTCAAGGTAAAGTACTTGTAAATCCAGTACATATGGCATCAATATATTCAACTTTTGTCAATGATGGAAGTATGATAAAGCCTTATCTTGAATTTAAAGAAAATCCACAGGCTGAATTCTGGAAAAAAGATGTGTTTTCTAAAGAGTCTGTGAAAATTATATGTGATGACTTAATTCAAGTTATTGAAAATCCTAATGGAACAGGTCATGGTGCTAAAACTGAAGGAATTACTATTGCTGGAAAAACTGGTACAGCAGAAATTAAAGCATCAAAAGATGATACTACTGGAACAGAGCTTGGATGGTTTAATGCGTTTACAGTTGATGAAGATAGTGACAAACAGTATCTAGCATTAGCTATGGTTGAAGATGTGAAGCATCGTGGAGGAAGCCATTATGTTATACCTATTATAAAATCAGTATTTGAAGATTAATATGATGTATTTGGGATTTATATTTTTGACATCTTATTTTTAGATAAAAGTCAAATTAATAAAAGACTTCACTATATGATGAAGTCTTTTATTAGTTCAAAAAATAAAATAGTGGCAACAATTGAGGATGTGAGGGAGAGTTGCCACTATTTATATAGGGTATTATATTATGTTTTTAAGCTAGTTTTACTATCTTCTATGTTTATATAATAACCCTTGTATATGAATTTTATAGAGAGTTAATTTGAATATTATGTGAAGTTTTTAAATCTTAAAGAAAATGTATTAAAAAGTATATTTGCATTAATTTGTCTTATATATTTTTTTATCATTTAAAATAGATAATGTTATTTTGGCTGCTGTGCTACCATTAGAATAATCTTTACTTTGAATGTTTGTTGCAAATAAATAAGCATTTCCATCTTTTTCTACATAACCTATAAACCAACCATTTACATCTTTTCCATTTATATTAGCAGTACCAGTTTTCCCATAAAGTGATACTCCAGCTTCTTTAGATATCAATAATGAATCTTTTACAGTTTTTATATTATCATCTCTAAATTCAAATTTATTTGTATAAAAATCTTTAAGTAAATTTACCTGTTCAATAGGTGAGATTTTCAAAGAAGATTCTAGCCAATAGTTTGATATCCCAGATGAAATATCACGATTTCCATAGTTAATTTTTTCTAGATAAGTTTGTATGTCTTTTATACCATTTTTTTTGTCTAAATCTTGAAAATACCAGTTAACAGAGTTTTCCATAGCAGAAAATAAGTCATGGTCTTTATTCCAAGAATCATTAGCGTGATACTTCCCATTCCAATGAATGTATGAATTATCTCTTGTTATTACACCATTTTCTAATCCCAACAAAGCACTATAAATTTTATAAGTAGAGTCTGGTGAAATTCTCATTTTACTTTTTTCTTCATTGTAAATATGATACTGATTAGACTTTAAATCATACATTACAAAACTTCCATCAAAACCCTTAAAATACTGACTTAAATCTTCATATAAAGTTTGATTACTTATAAGATTATATTTTTCATTGACATCTGCCATAATGGATAGTGTAGAGCTATTTCCAAATACAATTAAAGCTACTATTGTAAAAATTAAAATGCTTTTAAGTTTTAAAGTTTTTGACTCAATTTGGAAATCTCTTATCTTTAATATACGTCTTTTTATTTGATTTTTTGAACCACCAATATCTGAAGTAAGTGTGAGATTAGATGGTTTTGAGAGATTATCTATAAAATTTATTATGGTATGTCCATATTCTATGTAGCTATTTTCATCAAGTCTCTTTAAAACTGAAATATCACATGCAATCTCACGGTCTAATCTCATTTCTTTAAGTGCATACCAGACAAGAGGATTAAACCAATATAATATTTGGAAAAAACATATTATATAGTTTACTAAAATATCTTTGTTTTTAGAGTGTTGTAATTCATGAAGTAAAATATATCGTATGTCTTTTAAAGATAATTTAGATATAGATTCACTTGGTAATATAATATGTGGTCTAAAGTATCCAAATGTAATAGGCGTATTTATAATAGACGATTTACATAATATAAAATCCTTATCTAAACCTATAATTTTTTTACAGTGCTTAAAAAGTGAAAGAATCTCTTCATCTTCTAAAATCTGTACTGATTTTTTTATATTTCTTATTTTAAAATTACAATGAACTGTAATAATTATCATGATTGTAATTCCAATTATCCATAATGTTAGCAATAAAATATTTAAATTATCAAAATTAAATTGATTCAAAGATACTGAAAAATCTTTTAATGCATTTGAATTATTAATTATATTGTCTGAAGAATTTTTTACAATAGAAGTATTTGCTGTACTATTTTCAATATGAGTAAAACTAGATATATAGCTAAATATATTTAAATGATTAATGTATTTAAGCGGAATAAATGGGATTATTAACATTATAAGTAATATAAACCCAATATTATATTGATACATTGCAGAAATATGTTTTCTAAATATTTTTTTAGCAAGTAGGATTATAATAATTAAAAAAGATAAGGTTAGTGTGCTAAGTAAAAATCGCATAAAAAATGGAGCGTACATATTTACTTATCCTCCTTAGTTTTCCTTTTATCTAAAATATGTCTTAATTCCTCTATATCATCTTCTGATAATTTATCATTCTCTAAAAAATTTAGTACCATAGAGTTAAGAGTGCCATTATAAAAACGATTTAAAAAAGAACTACTTTCTGTAGCTACATACTCTTCTTCTTTAACAATTGGAGTATAAACAAAAACTCTGCTATTTTTTTCATATGTCAAAGCTCCCTTTTTAACCAAACGCAACAACATTGTCTGAATAGTCTTAGGACTCCATTTACTTGTTTTTACTAGCTTTTCAATCACTTCATTCGTACTAATAGGAGCATATTTCCAGATAATTTTCATTACTTGATATTCTGCTTCTGAAATCTGTGGTAGTTTTTTCATAAGATACCTCCTTATACTTACATTTGTAATACATAAAGTATATTATCATTAGTTTGGTTTGTCAATTTTTTTAAATAGTTCATTTTCAGTCATCTAGAAAGTACATGTATTTAAATATAAATAGCATCAATTAAGCTTTAGAGGCATGAGTGATTAAGCTATATAGGTATGGTAAAAAAATAAAATTAAGGATTATATTGACAGTTAAAAAAACGGTTGATATACTTATTGTTGATATAACAACTAAAATGGAGGTATAAATTATGATAATTACAGTTATAAACGGAAGCCCTAGAAAAAACGGTGCAACATCAAAGGTTTTGAATCATTTATGCAAAGATATAAAAAGAATTAAACCAAATGTCAAAATCAATTTTTTTAATCTAAGTGAAGTCAATCCATCATATTGCATTGGTTGTTTAAATTGTTATAAAATAGGTAAGTGTATTAATCAAAATGATAAAGTAGAGTATATTCATGATATAATTACTAAGAGTGATGGCGTTATATTTGGTAGTCCAACTTATGGAAGTAGTGTAACTGGTCTTTTTAAGGTGTTTACAGATAGAGCTCATATGATGTTAGAGCGACTATTGTATCATAAACCATGTATAGCGGTTACAACATATGAAAATGCTCGTGGTTCAAAAGCTATTTCTTTTATGAAATCAATGGTTTTAGATTCAGGAGGTTATGTTTGTGGTCATTTATCTGTAAAGATTGGATTTAATCAAAATCCTATAGTTGAAAGAGTAGAGTCAAAGATACAAAAAGTATCTAAAAAATTTGTTTATTGTATAGAGGAAAAGAAAAATCCACCTGTGTTTTCTCAAATCTACGACTTTATTGCTATGAATATTATTTTAAAGCCAATGGCATTTAAAAATATTGAGCAATATAAAGGAATAATTGATAGATGGGAGGCGCAAGGTATTATTTAGATGGAGGTAATATGAGAGATTTTGAGAAATTATATGAAGTTACAAGTAAATTAATAAGTACTTCATTGAAAGTAAAAGAAGATTTAAAAAAAATGTTTAAGCAAAATGGATATGACATAACAACTGATCATTATGCTTTATTAAGATTTCTATGGGAACAAGATGGGATTTCTCAAATAGATTTGTGCGAAAAATCATGTAAGGATAAATCTAATACAACAAGAATTTTAGATGTTATGAAAAATAAAGGCTTGATTAAAAAATAGCTACGCACACTCGTGACTTTAGTCATGAGTTAGTAGCTAAAATAGTCAGCATATAGGGAAAC
>NZ_JAGWCZ010000016.1:0-80173 GCF_020657855.1 Clostridioides sp. ZZV14-6153
TATAAGGTAGTAGTGGCGAAGACACCGTCCAAGTAGCTTGGCTTTGTAACCACCTATGATTCTATCGTTTAGATAGTGTTAAGTCGTTAGCCACCAAGAATCCCCTTGCTTTAGCTATGGGGAGTGTGTCAAATAGATTCCTTTAAATAACAAAATTTATTTATTAATTTGATATTGTAATATTCTAGATATATAATAAAATCAATAATAAGAAAATCTTTTACAAATATATACTTAGGTCTTTAAATCGGAGGAAAATATTATGGATAAAAATATTAAAACAAGTAATTATAATGTT
The DNA here is from genome assembly GCF_020657855.1 of Clostridioides sp. ZZV14-6153. Lineage (NCBI taxonomy): Bacteria > Bacillati > Bacillota > Clostridia > Peptostreptococcales > Peptostreptococcaceae > Clostridioides > Clostridioides sp. ZZV14-6153. The sequence goes on from NZ_JAGWCZ010000016.1 coordinate 299, forward strand.
CCATTTGATTATGCACGAAAAAAACTCAAAGAATCAGACCCTCATACAATTAGTAATTTAAGTAATATTGACTTTAATAGTGATTCAAGCAAATTTAATATTGATTTTTTTGGTAGACAGTATACGGTTGATTATCCAAGTGGAGAAGTTTGGAATAGTAATGGAAGTCTCTGTAAAAATTTCGAACTTAAGATTCTAATGCTTAGGTATTTGTGTAATGCTAAAGGTATACCTCTTACAAATAAATATATAACTTTTAAAGAAGTTCCTGGAGGTAATGTTTATTATCCTAACTTTCTAAATAGAACTCTAGCAAGACTTTCAGAAATCTTTACATCTCAAATAGATAAATATAAATTAGTCATGGAGAATATTGGAGCTGAAAAAATAAAAATGGGTGACCTAGCTTATAAGTTTACATACATAGGTAATACTTCTATGATATTTATACTTTGGCTTGGAGATGATGAATTTCCACCAAATTCAAATATATTATTTGACTCTAATATAATTTATTATTTTAATGCAGAAGACTTAGCAGTTGTTCCTGATACAGCTATAGATGCAATTTTGAATAAAGTAAATCAATTATAAGCATCAATACTATTATAATAAATTTTTTGATAAATTTAGTTAGAATCTAACATGAAATGGAGTTAAAAAATGAACGTAGAAAATCAATATTTATCAGATATAGAAGAGATATTGTCACACAGATATGATAATGGTGCAGACTATTGGGCTACACCTGACAAACGTTTAATGAAAGGTTCACCTTTCACCACACTAGATAGTGTACTTTATCTATTGGAATTGGGTATGAAACCTACTGATACTTTACTTAAAGAATGTGCTGACTTGATATTTAGCACATGGAGAGAAGATGGGCGTTTTAAATTATATCCAAAAGGAGGTATTTATCCCTGCCATACAGCTAATGCAACCAATGCACTTTGCCACATGGGATATGCTTCAGATGTTAGAATCCAAAAGACGTTTCAATACTTTTTAGATACTCAGTATACTGATGGTGGTTGGCGTTGCAATAAGTTCAGTTTTGGTAGAGGTCCAGAAACTGAGTACTCAAACCCACTTCCAACACTTAATATATTAGATGCATTCCGTTTTAGCGACTATTTAAATAAAGAATCAAAACTTGATAAGGCTGTGGATTTTTTACTTGAACATTGGACAATTAGAAAACCAATCGGACCTTGCCACTATGGAATTGGTACATTATTCATGCAAGTTGAATATCCTTTCCGCAATTACAATCTATTTCTTTATGTTTATGTTTTATCATTTTATAATCGTGCAAAGAAGGATAAGAGATTTCTAGAAGCATTAAAGATACTTGAATCTAAAATGCCAGATAATCAGATTGTTGTTGAGCGTGTAGTCCCAAAGCTATCCAAGTTATCTTTCTGTAAAAAAGGTAAGCCAAGTGTACTAGCTACAACACACTACTACGAGATATTAGAAAATCTAGAAAAAAGATAATGCTATTATACATAAATAAGTATAGCTTCTTTGTATTTTTAAAGCTGCTATACTTATTTAAAATGATGTTACATAAAACATATTAAACCGGCTAGTCTAACTGATTTAAATATTCTTGTTTACTCTTTCCAATTTGTAACACAATCTCATAATTTAATTTACTTCTCCTTAAGTCAACTCCAGATATACTTTTTATCATCCCACAGTCTAGCATGTCTTCAAAGACCTTTCGAGATAAGCCAAGCTTCTCACGTAATAATGTGGATACCTTTAATTGACATGGATACTTACTTGCAATATGAACTTGTGTAAGGTCATCAATACAAATATCTTGACCTACTATTTTATATTCTGGGATACCAACTTCCGCCCCATTTCTATGTAAAAGCCCAACATTCATAGCATATTGTTTAACAAGATTATAATCATTCGTATAAAATTGTTCTAATATTTCTGGATTTAAGTTTTTTGGATTAATACGAGAATATATGGTTGAATTCCATGTAGAATCACAATTTGAGCATTTATATATTAACCAAATATCTAAATACTTATGTTGAGCATTCATTCTAAATAAATCTGAACAAATATATTCAGTCTTTTTTCCACATTTTTTGCAGTACCTAATTACTGGCAATTGGGATTTATACTCAATCTCCCAAGTAATTTTTTGCATAAATACAATTTCCTTTCTATAATATTGCTAAAATAGAAAGTTGTGAAAAGGTGGAATATAATCAAGCATTTTTTTCAAAATAGTACCTCCTAATTTTTAATAAATTTTAATTTCAATTATATACTTATATAACAAATTATTTTCTCTTAATATAGACACTACCTCTGGATTTTATTATTATATAAGCTTCTGAAATTAATTAAATTATAGCATCCACTAAAAAAAAACTATACCTTAAACATTTTTAACAAAAGAAAATAAGCCAGTATAGCTATATAACTATACTGGCTTACATTTAAATATCTTTTCTTTTTTCTTGTAATATAATTCTTTGAATACTCTTCAAAGACAGATAATATTTTTCTGATAAATATTGCAAATCATGACCAACTTGATAATCTTCATAAATTTGCATATTTCTAATTGTTAAATCTTCACGAGTAGATGTATTACTTCCCCATTCTCTTTTATTGTTTGATTTTCTGGGAATATAAATACATTCTCCATCCACATATTCTTGTATCAATTCAAGTAATTCTTCTGGTAATACATGTATTGCTTTTTTATAGCTCATTTTGCTCTCCTATTAAACAGTAATTTTTTATTAGGAATAGCAAAGGGCTATCTGTATATTAAATTTTATAGTTGCAATAGCCCTTGCTATGCAAAAATAAAGATTAAATCAAGCATAAAGTCTCACCCCTCCTTATACCACAGCAATACATATAAGTCTATCAATAGCACAAATAGTTGTCAATCAACATAATTTCTTTATTTTTTATTTATATTTGTAGTTTATTACATATCAAATTAGAATTGTTAATTAACAGAAACTTTTTACATTGATGGGTTTATTACTGAACATGGAACTCCAACTATACATTTTCCACAGATATCACATCCACCTATATAAGAATATTTTTTCTCATTTATCATGCACATTTCATAACACTTATTTCTATCAAACCCATCTTCTTTTAAAGCTTCTTTCACACATTTACTTACACACTTTTTACAACTGTTATTATGTTTATACAAGCAGTATTCCTTTTCTGGTCTTTTAGTTGGTTCTAATTTTAAACTTGTGATTATACTTCCTACCCTTCCACAACATCCTTTTTCTGTAATAAGCATATTATTTAGACCAAAAGTTCCAAGACCTGCTATGAATGCTACATGTCTTTGTGACCAATCACTAATCAATTTATCATTGTCAAAATTATATGACCCAGGAATAGCGTAGGAGTCAAACCCCATATTTCCTAGCTCTTCACATAAAAAAGTATTCAAGTCAGAAATCAATTTATTAGTTTCTATATAAGCTCTTGCCCAACTTTCTGAACATTCAAGCCCTCCAATATTACTATCATTTATGTTTTTATCAAAGGGTATAAAATATGTAATTATAGTCTTACCATCTTTCAAGAAGTCTTTTGGCATAGCATGAGATGTTCCTATAACTTTTTTTAACTGCTGAAACATTTCATCTTCAGCAGATGCATAGGCAAATAAAAGTTCTTGCCATTTTGAATTTACATTATTTGACTTATTGTAATCTTTTACAAAACGGTTCATTAATTCTTCAATTTTAGTTTTCATAATATCCCCCTAGACAATTCTATCTCTAATTTCATGTTATTATTTTATATTATATACCAGTACTCTATATTATGCTTTATCAATTGATATCAAAATAAAAAACTTCCAGCATCTAAATTAGATGCTGAAAGTCTATTTATTTCAATTATTTAATCTAACTAATTGAAATTCCTGCACTTGCATATCCTGCTACAGTATTAACTAATGAAAGACCTGAAGCTGATGCAGTAAATACTAATAGGAAACGAGTTTCTGCTGTTGCTGGTATGCTTAATCCTGTTGCTATTCCAGTGGAAATTGTTCCTACTGACAATAACCCTGTAAGTGGTGGAGCTAGTGTAACTGTTGCTCCTGGTACAGCTGTAAATGTATTATTTGGTGTAGTTGATTGGTAAAGTGTAGCTGTAATTGTAACTGTTGAACCAATAAGTGAAAGTGCTAATGTTGTACTAAAATATGCTGAAATAGATGTTATTGTTCCAGCTCTTGGCATTGAAAATGCAAAGTTAGTCAATGTTCCTGCTGGGTTTGTAAGATCTATTGTTCCACCAACTATACTTACACCTGGAGCTGAACTACCAAAACCAACAAATCCTGGTGTTCCTATTAATCCACCAGCTATAGTTGTAAGTGATAGTGGTATACCTGATGAAAAAGGTATTATTGCACTAGCTCCTGCTATTCCTGTTGCTCCTGTTGTTCCAGTTGCTCCTGTTGCTCCAGTCGCTCCTGTTGCCCCAGCTAATCCTGTTGCTCCTGTTGGACCTACTAATCCATCTGCTCCTGTTGGACCTGTTGCTCCTGTTGGACCTGTTGCTCCATCTGCTCCTGTTGGGCCTGTTGCCCCTGTTGGACCTGTTACTCCTGTTGCTCCATCTGCTCCTGTATTTCCTGTTGCTCCTGTTGGACCTGGTACTCCATCTGCTCCTGTGTTTCCTGTTGCTCCTGTTGGGCCTGTTGCTCCATCTGCTCCTGTATTTCCTGTTGCTCCTGTTGGACCTGTTGGACCTGGTACTCCATCTGCTCCTGTGTTTCCTGTTGCTCCTGTTGAACCTACTAATCCATCTGCTCCTGTTGGACCTGTTGCTCCTGTCGCTCCTGTTGCTCCTGTTATTCCTACCCCTGTTGCTCCTGTATTTCCTGTTGGGCCTGTTGCTCCAGGTGTTCCTATTGGACCTGTTGGGCCTGTTGGGCCTGCCAATCCATCTGCTCCTGTATTTCCTGTTGCTCCTGTTGGGCCTGTTGGACCTGTTGCTCCATCTGCCCCTGTATTTCCTGTTGCTCCTGTTGGGCCTATCAATCCATTTGCTCCTGTTGGACCTGTTGGGCCTGTTGGGCCTGTTGTTCCAGGTGTTCCTGTTGCTCCTGTTGGACCTATTAGACCTGTTGCTCCTGTTGCTCCTACTCCTGTTGCTCCTGTTGGACCTGTTGGACCTGTTACTCCAAATCCTGTTGCTCCTGTTATCCCGGTTGGACCTGTTATTCCATTTGCTCCTGTTACTCCTGTTGGGCCTGTTGGGCCTGTTGGACCTGTTACTCCATCTGCTCCTGTATCTCCTGTTGCTCCTGTTGGACCTGTTACTCCAAATCCTGTTGCTCCTGTTGCTCCTGTTGGGCCTGCTGAACCTGTTGCTCCTGTTGGGCCTATTAACCCTGTTGCTCCTGTGTTTCCTGTTACTCCTGTGTTTCCTATTGTTCCTGTTGGACCCATTGGTCCGGTTGTACCTGTTGGGCCTGTGGGACCTGTTCTACCTCTGGGACCCATTGGACCTGTTGGACCTATACATGATGGTGGGCAACCATGATGACAGTCACAACTATTACAACTATCGCAACCGCTATTGCAATCACCATAATTGTTATCATGGTTATTACCATCAAATGGGCCAAAATATTTATTTTTACTCATTACTTAAAGCACCTCCTAATATATTTGAGCTTTCATGCTCTCTACATAATATGTCAAAATTAGTATTATTGTGACTTATTAATAACTTTTATATTTACTAAAATAATTTTCATTGTATAAAATAGCACTATCGTTAGGTTTGATTTCTTTTGCTTTTTCATGATAAGATATGGCTTTATCCATTTCTCCTAGTTTGTCATAGCATACACTTAATTGTATACACGGCAAGTATCCATAACAATCATTTGACTTAAATCCTCCATTAATGTCATTTTTATCTCTAGTTAACGCTACCTTATACCAAAAAATAGCTTCTTTATATCTTTGTCTATCAAACAAGTGCTTTCCTATATCACAGCAAACTTCTGCTCTTGGCTCATCAAATTCAAAGCTTCTAAATAAAGAATATAAGGCACTTTTTTCATCATTAATTAAGTAATAGCATGTGGCTAAATCTCTGCAAGCACTTATACAGTCCTCAATCCACCCTTTTGACGAGTCTAAAAACTTAGTAAAACCTTCTATAGCGTCTTTATACCTTGCATTGTAATACAATTCTCTTGAGTAATAAAACTGATGTCTTGGCTCCAATATCCTACCTTCTGAAATCATTTTTTCAAAAATTCTGAGATTTCTTAAAGGGTCCTGTCTGTGAAGTTTTTTATGTGATATTGCGATGTCAGAATAAAATATTTCTCCAACAAGAGGTATTACTTCATGAATAGGGTCAACCCATTTATAATTAGAACTTCTCTTAAATAAGCGTTCTCTATAATATGATAAAGTTGGTTTTCCGTTTTCATCAAATGATACATTATATTTTGCCATGACCATATCAATAGAAGTATCTAAATTTTCCTTAACTTTTGATAATTCTTTTCTATCCTCTTCTAAAATTATGTCATCTGCATCAAGCCACATTATATAGTCTTTAGAAGCTTTAGAAAATGAAAAATTTCTCGCAACAGAGAAATCATCTATCCATTCGAAATCGTACACCATGTCCGTATATTTTGAAACTATTTCTTTTGTGGAATCTGTAGAACCAGTATCTACAACTATAATTTCATCTACTATATCCTTTACACACTCTAAACATCTGCCTATAACTTCTTCCTCATTTTTAACAATCATGCACAAACTTATTGTAATCATAATGTACAACTCCTTTGTCTTTTATATATTACAGACATAAGTAATATATGGTATTTCCTCTTATTTTGTTATTGAAAGTTAGAAAATTTTTAACGACAAAAAATCAGTAGGTAAGTTTATTTATCATGTATATTTATAGTTCATTTTTATTGAATTCAGAATTTAAATACTTCGATTTGATTGATATGTATTTTTGCGTTACCATAAGTATAAGAATATGTAAAATTTAATCATTCATACAATATAAAAAATTAAACTATTTTTGGTAGGAGGTAAATTATGAAAAAATACTTTGAAATGTTAAAATCTAGTGGAGCTGACATTGCAGTTTCAATAGACCCTAAAACGATTGTCACAGCGGCATGGACAATTTATAAGTGTCAGTTTGGTTGTAATACATATGGTCATAGTCATTGTTGTCCGCCCAGCACTCCAACTTATCAACAGACACAAGCAATAATAGATTGTTACAGAAAAGCTATTTTATTTCGATGTCACAAAATGAGTATTGTTACTCCTCTAGCTGTTGAAATAGCAAGAGAACTTTTTTTAGATGGATACTATAAAGCAATTGCTTTTGGAAGTGGTCCTTGTACAAAGTGTGCCAAATGTAATCCTGATACTTGTAGTTTTCCTAACAAGACTGCTCCATCAATGGAAGCATGTGGTATTGATGTTTTTGCTACAGTAAGGTCAAATGGACTTGAAATAAATACTTTGCGAGAAAAGGGAGAAATTCAAAATCACTTTGGTTTATTATTAGTTGATTGAAAAAATTAATATTTTCTACTCAGCTTAACCAGTGTGGTCTATAAGTTATCATATCATTACAACCACATTGGTTAATATCTCTAGAAAATATCTAAAATTGTATGTAAAATTACTATTTATTACTCATTTACTTGCCATTTTAAAAACTTCTTTTTTAAACAAAAAATAACCATGTTTATTTAAACATGATTATTTTAATATTAGTTATATACTATATATTAAGCTTTTAAAAGAGTACTCTACTCTCTTTTCTCCATTATACAATCAATTAATCCGTATTCTTTAGCTTCCAGTGCAGACATAAAATTATCTCTATCTGTATCTATTCTAATATCTTCTATTGATTTTCCAGTATTCTCAGAAAGAATTCTATCTAATTTTTCCTTTTTTCTCAATATATTATCTACTGCTATTTTTACATCTGTTGCTTGCCCTTTAACACCACCCATAGGTTGATGTATCATAATCTCTGCATTAGGTAGGGCATATCTTTTTCCTTTTGTACCTCCAGCAAGTAAAAAGGCGCTCATACTTGCAGCCATACCAATACAAATAGTTGATACATCACATCTGACATAGTTCATAGTATCGTATATAGCAAACCCTGATGTTACAACCCCTCCTGGGCTATTTATATATATAGTTATATCTGCATCTGGGTCTTCTGATTCTAAGAATAGTAATTGAGCCACTACCAAACTTGCAATAGCATCATTAATTTCTTCCCCTATAAATATAATTCTATCTTTTAATAGTTTTGAATATATATCATAAGACCTTTCACCTTGACCTGTCTGTTCAATCACATGTGGTACTAAATTCATGCTACTTTCACCTCACAATTAATATTAAAGTTGAGATAAGAATTGATTTCATCTCTTCTTCGTTCATAATTAATACTTGTATAAGAAATACACTCTACATTTTGGATTTGATGATTTGAATTTAAAACAAATCTTTGTTGAATAGGATAAAATTCATCTTTACTTCTATATATTTGTGGAGATTCTTTATATAAAGTTTTAAATGCTAATGTGAAAGACTGGTGTGTAGCATATCCAACTGTAAGAGCTATATCTATAATGTATTTATCTGTAAATACAAGTTGTCTAGCTGCTTCAGTAAGTCTCCTTCTTTTAATGTATTGATGTATAGTACATCCCACAATATTTGTAAACATTCTGTGTAAATGATATTTTGAATAACTAGCAACATCAGCTATTTTATCTAGATTTAGATTTTCTGTAAGATGTTCTTCTATATAATCAATGATTTCCATAATCACATCTGTATTTGTTTTCAACCTCATCATCTCCTTTTAAGTATTATAACTCATACAAGAATTTTCTTCTTAATATAAATTGCTATCTTAAATAAATGACTTGTATAAAAACTTAATTAATAATAAATTTACAATTTGTTGAATTACTTTCGCTATCATTTACTAATTTTATTTTTCCTATATTCTTTCAGACCTTTATTTAGTAAAATAGATTCTTTCTTATCTCTTTTACAAGTAGCAAGTGTTATACAAAGATAGATAATAAATATAGATAGTGCTATAAACAGAGCTTGAAAAATATGCCCACTATCAATCCAATTACTTTTAAATGAAAACCACATAACAAAAACAAACAGAAAAATCATATGAATTACTTGACGAATTAGTAACTCTTTTCTACCTAGTTCTCGTTTTGAATAAAAAATTAATGTGGATAGAGATGTTACCAATGCAATTAATAAAATCTGTTGGAAAATACTTATACTAAATGTCTCATCAGGGCTAAATAATAGACAAAAAGTAAAAACAGATATTAAAACTCCTGTAGTTATCATACAAAAATAACGAACTACATTCTTTAGTATATTTATTAAATTCATATTCAATCAACTCCTTTATATCCTTAGTTTTTTCTTCAACATTGGTACATATTGGCGTGAAATAATTGTCTTTTCACCATTATCTAGTATTACTTCAAATCTACCATTAAACGCTGGTACAATTGAGTCTATTTTTGTAAGATTTAATATTACAGACTTGGATATTCTAAGAAAATCACTATTTAAAAAAATTTCCTCAATCTGATAAAGCTTCTTCTTAAACTCATAAACATCATTTTTACAATAAAGATAAGTATGATTATCTACAGATTCGAAGTAATAAACATCTAAAGGATTGATACGATAGAGTTGTTCATTTTTATATGCTATAAGAGACTCTCTTTGCATCCTGATGTTAAAAATCAATTTAAGCATTTCATCATCAAGATTTCTGCATCTTATGATAATTTCATCCTCTTCTCCATCTAATGGAGTTTCAATTACTACTTTCACTCTAACACATCCTTTCTTTTGATTTCTATAAAAAGACTATACTGTATTTTCCTACTATTAATTTCTAGCTTTCTTTTCTTGATACCATAAGTATAGTAACAAAATAAAAGACTATTGCAGAAATAACTAGAAACATAATATGAATTGAAGTTTCATGCAAACTGCCAATACCACCAAATGTTACTCCCATATGTTCATTAAATACAGTCAATACATTTGTTGAATCCACAAATGTTACTTTTGATGGAGACTCCGTAATAATTTGTCTAAGTAATACAGTCCCATGTGAAATTGGAAATAACTTTATAATGGTTTGTACTGCTTGAGGTAAGCTTCCAATAGGTATATAAATTCCTGTCAAGAATCCAATAAGAGTACCTATAATCGTAGAAGCAGTTGCAAATGTATCTATGCTATTTAACAAATTTACAATAAAAAATATCATTGCACTAGATGATAAAACTGTTAATAATATTACACCAATGACCTTTATAATAGAAAGCATAGGTAAAAATTGTCCCCCACTTAATACAATATATATCTCTGCAAGTATAAATGTAAATATACTCATAATTACACCAATTAAATATGAACTTAAAATATATCCTCCTACCAGCTCTCTCATCTTAACAGGCGAACAATAAAAATCTTTGGTTCTTTTTAATTCCTTATCCAATACTGTAACTCCAAATGAACCCATTGTTGTAGTTACAGAAACAACAGAAATAATTCCTGCCATTGCCCAACTATTCATTAATATATCTATGTCTTTAATATTTGGATAACCTTCCTTCAAATTTTCTCCTAAAAAAATAACATATATAGCGATTACAATTATTGCACCTAAAAAAGATGAAAATACGCCTCTTTTATTTCTTAAAAAAATCATTATATTTCTTTGTGCTATATTAAACATTTTTTTCACCTCTATTTCTAACTATATTCAAAAATACATCATCTAAATTATTTGCTTTGTATTTATATTTTAGTTCATGAGGTGAACCTTTTGCTGTTATAACACCATAATCAAGCATTACAATATAATCAGCTTTTGAAGCCTCCTCCATATAATGGGTTGTAAGAACTATAGAAAAACCATATTGTTTTTGTAATTTTAATATAGTATCCCATACACATTTTCTAGCTTCTGGGTCAAGCCCTGTTGTAGGCTCATCTAGAAACAGTATTTTAGGAGTATTTAAAAGAGCTCTTGCTATATCAGCCCTACGCTTTTGACCTCCAGACAATTTACCATATGGTCTATCTATAAATTCCATAGCTCCTACAGATAAAGCAGATTCATGCACAATTTGTCTTACTTTATCTTTATTCTTAATATAAAATTTTGCACGAATTGTAAGATTCTCTCTTACTGTCAAGAGTGGGTCTAGTATACTTTCTTGAAATACTACTCCAATTTTTTCTTTAATCTTATTATCCTCTACACCTAACTTATGCCCATCTATAATCACTTCTCCACTATCATAATTCAATAATGTACAAAGAATATCAATTGTTGTAGATTTTCCAGCACCATTAGCTCCCAGTAATGCAAACAAATTACCTTCCTCTACATAAAAATCAATCCCTTTCACAACTTTAAAAGCATCATAGCTTTTTTGCAAATTAATTACTTCTATTATCTTATTCATCCATTTCATCTACCTTCCTTAATTGATGATTTCAGAATACAATAAGTAATTTGTCCACACAATACAATTAGAAGTATGTAGTATAAATGAATATGTGAGTTGTAAAAAAACTAAAGTAAAATACATACCTAAAAATAAGCTATTGTAAAAACATTCCCTATACATCTTGATTTGTATGTATTATTTTGCTAAGTATTCTTACTCCCTGTTCAATTTCATCAAAAATAAGATGAGCATATCCTAGGACAACTTCATGGTCATATTCTACTTTACTCTCAATTGCATATTGCTGTACAGGATAAATCATAAATTTGTCTTGATAATGATATGTCACTATTTCTATTAATTGTAATCCATATTTTAATACCTCCAAAAGTGGTTCTATAAAATTACTATAAAAATGGAACTACAAAATCCACTTTTTACTTGCTAAGATTATACCATAAAACAAAAAATAAAAAGGAGTCTAAATTATGTTAGAAATATCAAATAGAGTAAAAGAAATTTATCCCAATATTAAATTTGGAGTTATGATTGTAAATATGACCTATTCAACGCCTAATGAAGAAAATTTTTTACTTCTTAAAACCTCTGAAATTGAAAATATTATTGCACAAAATCCTGAATACAATCGTAAAGAAAAGATTAAAACAGAACCTCTTTCCAACTACATAAAGTATTATAAAAAATTTAAGAAAACTTATCCTGTATTACTTCAACTAGAATCCCTTTTACTAAAATCAAAAGGTATTCCAAATGTAAGTCTACCTATTCAAGCAATGTTTTTAGCAGAATTAAAAAATCTTCTTCTAACAGCAGGACATGACCTTGATAAAATAGAATCACCTTTAAAAATAGATTTAGCAAATGAAAATGAACATTTTTATGGTATAGGAGAAAGAGAGCAAACTCTAACAAGAGACGATTTATTTTTATCAGATAACCTTGGTATACTATCTAGTATTCTTAATGGACCAGATAATCGTACAAAGATTACAAAAGAAACTAAAAATATTCTATACTTTGTATATGGCCCTGATGGAGTTTCTGAAAAACAAATTTATGACCACCTAAGCGATATAAAAGATTATATTTTAAGTGGTTTTCCAGACTCGAAAATTGATTTAATTGATGTATTTTAATTAATATCGATGTATTTTTATTAATATAATGAAAATTTAAGTTTAGTGGATATTCAAAGTATTAGTAGGTATTCTAAGTAATTAAAATAGTGAAGTATACATCATTGTTCAATCAGATATATACTTCACTAAAATTAATTTTATATAAGCATTAACTTTTTATAGAACTTTATTTAAAAAAATAACTCATTATACATCTCATATAGATAACTTACTTTTATATCTAAAGAGTTTCATAAGAAACAATTTCATTTAAAGGAAGACGAGTTTTATCATGTCTATTTGGGCTTTCTGGTGTTCCAGCCTCATATCCTATTAGTAATATGTTTACTGGTTCAAGATTATCTGACAAATTAAATTCTTCTTTAATTACATCTGGATTAAAATAACATACCCATACACTCGCTAACCCAAGTTCAGTTGCTTGTAACATCATGTGGTCGGTGATTATACTTGTATCAATATCTGTAAGTTGTTTACCATCAAAAGGTCTTGTCCAAACTTTATCCTTATCTCCACATACGATAATTGCTAATGGTGCATCATATATATTTGCAGCCTTAGAAACTTTATTAAGACCCTTTTTTTCTTGTATTACAATTAATCTTTGAGGCTGACGATTACCCCCTGTTGGAGCTATCCTAGCAACTTCTAAAATTTTATCTAGTTTTTCTTTTTCAACCTTTTTATCCTGATAATTACGACAAGAATATCTTTTTTTGGCGATTTCAACAAAATTCATTTATTTCCCCCCTATCATTTTATTGGGCTAAGTTGATGATTTATTTAACCTATGCTATAATCTTATCACTATAATTATATATTACAATAATGCACTTTTTTGTAACATAGTACCAAAAAGGGTACTTCAAAATATATTGAGAGGTCTAAAAAAATGAAAAAATGTTCAAGTAATTACAGTTGTCCTATAGAAGCAACACTTGCATTGATTGGTGGTAAATATAAAACACTTATCCTTTGGCATCTTAAAGATACCACATTAAGATTTAATGAACTTAGAAAATTAATTACTAAAGCAACTCCTAAAATGCTAACTCAACAATTACGTGAATTAGAAACAGATGGTTTTATTATAAGAGTTGTTTATCCTGTTGTACCTCCAAAAGTGGAATATTCATTATCCGATTTTGGAAAAAGCATTATTCCTATTTTAGATGTTATGTGTGATTGGGGTTCTGATTACTTAAATAAACTTTAATTTATTATAATTTAAATCCCATAGCTAATTTTACAACTTCCATATGTTCCTTAGATGTCAACATTTCTAAAAGCTTAAAAGCTACATGTGGTGCGGTTTCTGGACAATATGAAGTTATAATATTTCTATCTACAACAATTGGCTCATTGACTACATTTACATCAAATTCACTTAACTGTTTTTGTCTTTGACCATCTTTTAAATGATATGTAGTAGCTTTACGATTTTTTAAAACACCGCTTTTACCAACAGGTAAAGCTGCTACACAAATAGTAGCAATTATCTTTTCCTTTGTATCAAACTCTCTTATTAAGTTTAAAAAAGATGTATCATATGCTTCATCATAAAATCCAAACTCTTCAAATCCTCCAGGAATAGCTAAAGCATCATAATCATCTACACATATTTCATCTATTGTTTTGTCAACTAATACTGGAACATTAAATGTGCTTACAACTTGCTTTTTAAATCCACCAGTTACTACATCTATATCGTAATCATAATCATTTCTAGCCCATCCCATAACATCTACAAATACGCTAAATTCCATAGTTTCAAAACCTTTTGCTAAAAAAACTAAAACTTTCATATTGTATTTTCCTCCTAAAAATATGTAATAAAGTAGGTATTAATATAATCACCATTTAAGTCTATGCTCATCTAAAAAATATCTTTGATTGTATTAATTTCCTCTTTAATTGTTGATAAAACAATGGTTGTATTGGCTTTCTGGATTCCTCTGATTTTTTTCAAAGTTATTGCTATAAATTCTTCAAGTTCATTTGTATCCTCTGCTAATACTTTTATTAAATAATCATATTCTCCTGAAATGTGATGACATTCTAATACAGTGTCATACTCCAATATAGTCTTCTTAAACTCTTCTATACTTTTAGATAAATCTGTATTGATAAATATGAAAGCTAAAAGTTTATATTTTGTTTTTTCTCGATTGATTTGAATAGTATACTTTTGAATTATATTTGACTGTTCAATTTTCTTTATACGCTCTGAAACTGCTGGTATTGATAGATTAACTTGTCTACTTATTTCAGAAGTTGAGGCTCTACTGTTCTTTTTTAGAGAATTAATTATTTTTAAATCTATCTCGTCTATATCTATTCACCTCCTTAATTATTTAGTATAATTTTAGCTAATAATTTAAAATAAGTAAATAATTTAAATTATTTCAATAAAATTTAATGAAAATTAATACTTATCATTAAATTTTTAAACTAATTAAATATAACATACATAATACACTTAAAATATTTAAACTAAATTAATGTTAGTATTTTTATTGTATATCAACTCAATTTTCTAAGTGTAAAGCTAATACTCTTCAAATTATTATTTTATAGTAACAAACTTTTTTATTTTATAAAAAAAGTAATGATTATAATTTATATATTTATAAAATTACAATCATTACTTAGTAATTAATATTAGATGTATTTCTCTACATACATATATTATATATATTCTTTTATATACCTTTAAATTTATCTACGTTTTTAAGAAATGTATCTTTTGGCATAGGCTTTGCATACAAATAACCTTGTGCATAATAACAATCAATACTCATTAAAAATTCTGCTTGTTCTATCCTCTCAACCCCCTCACAAATTACCTCTAATCCCAAGTCATTTGCCATCTCAACTACTTTACTAATAATCTTACCTACTTTACCTTTTCCTTCAGAATTATCTAAGAGAGATTTATCTATTTTAAGAATATCTACAGAAACTTGATTTAGAAGATGTAATGAAGAATATCCAGAACCAAAATCGTCAACAGAAATTAAAAAACCAAGCTCCTTAATCTCATTTATCATATCATTTGATATACTATCATTTTCAAATAGACTTTCAGTTATCTCAAGTTCAATTACACTTTTAGGTATATCATATTTAGCAAGCAAATTTTGTAATCTATTTATATAATCTTTTTTCTGAAAATGTACTCTTGATTGATTTACAGAGATTGAAATGGGTTTAACTCCAGAATCTATCCAAAACCTTGTCAACTTACATACTTCTTCTAACACAAAAAAATCAACATCTATAATTCCACCACTCTTTTCAAGTATAGGAATAAATTCTCCTGGAATCATAAATCCAAGTTCTTTATGATTCCACCTAACAAGTGCTTCTGCACCAATAATGTTATTTGTTCTCATATCAAACTTAGGTTGATAATAAACCTGAAATTCATTATGTTCTAATGCATAATCTATTCTATCAACAATCTCTTTTTCTTTGTTAAGACTTTCTCTGAGAGATTCATCAAAATATATAATAGATGAATTACTTCTTTTTGCTTTTCTTCTAGCAATTTCAGCATAATCAATAGCTTTTGTAATAACAATGTCTTCATCTTTGATAATATATACTCCAAAGTTTGCCTTTACTTTAATGCCAAGCCCCTTAACTTCAAAGTATGAAGTACTTTTACTTATATCAATAAGAGTTAATTCCAAATCTTTTTTTAAATCATAAGGTAAAAGTAAAAGAAAATGGTCCGCTTTTACATGAGCTATTAATGCCCTGTCTCCAATAACTCTATTCAAAACTGATGCAATTTCTTTTATAATCATATCTCCAGAATCTCTACCATAATTTTCATTTATGATAGCAAACTTAGATATATCAAAAGCAATTAATGCATAAAATTTTTCTCTATGCTTTTCTAGAACTCGTGGTGCTTGTTCTTCAAATCCATTGTAATTCCAAACTCCATTCTCTATATCTTTAAATGCCAAATTAAAAATATGAGTGGAATGTCTTTTGTTGATTGCAATAACATAAGAAAGTACTGCTATTATAACTAAAAAGAAACAAAAAGAAATTAAAACTGTTTGAACTGGATGCTGATGAATATACTGTGATAAACTAATTTTATAGTCTTGAAAAATTGTATGCTTTGCAATAATTTCTGAATACTCATCTTTATTAAGTGCATTTATTCTCTTATCCAAAATGGAATATAATGTTGGATTTATATTTTTTCCAACACCTAAAGATATATTAGTTTTATAATCATTAACTAGAATTGCTTTTAAATTATTATAATCTTTTTGTATATAGTCTTCAGCAGAATATGTATTTACAAATGCAGCATCTGCATCTCCACTTTTCACTGCATTTATAGCTTTTTCTTCAGATTTATATCTTTGAATGTTGATACCTTTATAGTGTTCTTTGAGATACTCATCATTGAATGTATCGCTCTCAGCAACAGCTATATTATCAAATTTAGTATTTTTGTAATTTTTAGTTATCATGCTATAGTTCAATGTCATATAAGGAGATGTAATCTTAATTCCATTCTGCTCTGCCCATCCATAATCTGAATTAAAAAAACATATAACATCTGCCTTCCCCTCTTTTACCATATCAATCGATTCTTTATATGAATTAGCTTTTACATAATCTATACTTAATCCAAGATCTTTTACAATTAAATTAAATATATCTGGTACAATACCTTTAAGTCCACCTGTATCTAAATATGATAATGGATAGGAGTTTGGCATACTTACTACACGTATATTATTATTTCTTTTTAAGTAATCTCTTTCTTCCCTAGAAAGAATAGATGTATCTTTATTACTAGACTGATAGTACTTACTATATAAATTAAACTTATATGCCGGATTATCCATTTCAATATCTTCTAAAGCTTCATTTACCTCTTGTAACAGTTCATTATTGCCTTTTTTTACAATACAATAAAATGGAGATGGAGAAAATTGCGCAATTACGTTTTCGTTTTTGACTTTTCTCAAACTACTAGTTAATATTGCATCTACTTTTTCACTTTTTAATGCATTTTCCAATTCTTCCTGATTTTTAAAATATTTAGATGTGTAATTAAATCCTTTTTCATTTGCAAATTTCTTTAAATGTTCATTTCTACTATTTCCATAAAGTAGTCCAACCTTTATTCCATTAAAATTTTTATAATCATTTGGTGTATACTTTGAGTTTCCGCTTTTTACTGTAAGTCGTGCATAACTACTTCCCATAGGTACTTCTGAAAAATCAAATTTCTCAGCACGTTCTTTTGTATATTGTGCAGAAGTAAGTAAGTCAATCTGTCCATTTTCTAACATAGTTTGACACTCTTCCCATGTACCAGATACATATTCATATGTCCAACCAGTATGCTTTGCAATCTCATGAAGATATTCATATCCATACCCATTTCTATTTCCATTTTTATCATAATCATGATATCCTTCAAAATCAAAAAAACCTACTTTTATAACACGACTTTCTGTCTTTGCAAGTGATTGTATTGGAAAACACATAAATATCATACAATTAATTAAAAATATGATGAAAATCAGTCTCTTAATTGACACAAACTTTAGCCCCCCCCTCATATAAAATCTTCTCTCAAATTATTTATAATCATTCTAATAATAAATTACTTAGATTTATATCATGCATAAACTTATCATTACACTTAATACTAAAAAAATATATGTTTATCTAAGAATAAATAAACATATATTTTTAGTGATTACTCTGAAAGTATAACTTTATATAGTCATTATATATTTTTATTTATTATAATTATATAAATATCTTAGCATACCATTGAAAGTTCAACAATACTACACCTTTGATTTTATAAGTTGCAATATTTTATGAATATACTTTGCACTGACAAAACAGGAACTTTGACTCAAGATAAAGTAATCTTAGAATACTCTCTTGATATTCATGGAAACTAACACTTTTAACAACAATCGGAATTACAATTGGGACTATTATACCTTATACACCATTTGGAAATGCTATTGGTATGATTCCACTTCCAAATATTTACTTTATCGGGTTGATTTTTACTATCTTATCTTATATGGTATTAGTAACTATGTTAAAAAAAATCTTTGCAAAAAAATATGGAGAATTGCTATAATTTAAACCTATTGTATTATAAAAGTTGTCATGTAAAAATATCTTTTATATTGACTATGATTAAGTATTATGATACCATGATTTAAGCTATAATTAGTGATATATGTATTAAATTAAATAAGAAAAAATCAAAAGTACAATAGTACAATTTAAATATAAATGAATTAGAATTAATATTGAGATTAGGATGTGAACAATTATGATTTATATAAAATTAGTTAAACTTGTTAGAAAACTTAACTCTACACAAATGTATACGATGAAGCGTTGTGTAGAGGTTAATCTGGAAGCTTAAAGCTTCTATCTTCATCGGCAAATATAGGTTTAGTGTAGTTTTTTAACTATGCTTATTTAAATTTACCTATTTGCCGATAGATATATAGATTTTACGGCCATAGATAGCAATGCTTATCTATGGCCTTTTGTTTTTCCAAAAGCAGAGGTCGGCATTTTATAATGCTATTCCTCTGCTTTTTTTATTTTCATAAAATTTTTATAGTAAAAAAGGAGTTTGAATTATGAGTTTATTAAAAGTAAATAATTTATCACAATGTTTTATGGATAAATCACTGTACGAAAAAGCTGACTTTGATTTATTCAAAGGCGAACATATAGGTGTGGTTGGCCAAAATGGTGTAGGTAAAAGCACCTTAATTAAAATTTTATTAGGAGAAGTTATCCCTGATACAGGAGAGATTAAGTGGCAACCTAATATTAAAATAGGTCATCTGGACCAATATGCAGATATTAATAGAGATACAACAATATCTCTGTATTTGCACACTGCATTTGAAGACCTCTATACAATAGAAAAAGAAATGAATTTGCTATATCAGGAAAGTGCTATATCTGGAAATGAGCAACAACTTATTAAGGCATCAACTTATCAAGAGCAATTAATAGCAAGTGATTTCTACTCTATAGACAATGAAATAAATAGGGTAGCAAATGGTCTTGGACTAGATTCAATAGGAATGAATCGTATTATTGGGGAACTTAGTGGAGGTCAAAGAGCAAAAGTAATTATGGCAAAATTATTACTTTCTAATTATGAAGTTTTATTATTAGATGAACCAACAAATTTTTTAGACAAAGAACATGTTGAATGGCTTGCCAATTATCTAAATACATTTAGAGGTGCATTTATTGTAGTCTCACATGATTTTGACTTTCTAGAAAAAATCTCCACAGGTATTCTCGATATAGAATTTGGAATGATTAAAAAGTATCATGGAAAGTACTCAGAATTTCTTAAACAAAAATCACACTTAAGGGAGGATTATATTAGAAAATATCAAGCACAACAAAAGAAAATAGAAAAAGAAGAAACATTTATACGTAAAAATAAAGCTGGTGTAAATTCAAAAATTGCAAGAGGAAGACAGAAACAATTGGATAGAATAGAAAGAATAGCTCCTCCTAACTTTACAGGAAAACCGTGTATCCAATTTGCAGAAATTGAAATGTCTGTACAAAACTCACTTACAGTAACTAATCTTGAAGTTGGATACTATTATCCATTACTTCCAAAATTAAATTTTTCTGTTAATGCAGGTCAAAAAATAGTTATAACTGGATTCAATGGAATTGGTAAATCCACTTTGCTAAAAACATTGGTTAAAGATATTCCTTGTATTTCTGGAAACTTCATCTTCTCAGAGCAGATAAAAATTGGTTATTATGAACAGGATTTAAAATGGGAAAATCCTACTAAAACACCACTTCAAATAATGGCAGATAAGTATCCAAAATTAAGTACAAAAGAAATCAGACGCTCTTTAGCCAAGTGTGGTGTAAAAGAAGAACATGTTTCAAGAAGTGTTTCCACTCTAAGTGGAGGTGAACAGTCTAAAGTTAAATTATGTTGTATGATGCTATCCCCTTGTAATTTCTTGATTTTAGACGAACCAACTAACCACTTTGATGCAGAAACAAAAGATGCTTTACAAAATGCTTTGAAACAATTTAAAGGAAGTATTATTTTGGTTTCTCACGAAGAAAAGTTTTATAAAGGTTGGATTGACAAGGTATTTAATATAGAAAAACAATTGATATAAATTCCTATACTATTAGGAGATATTATGTTTATTGACAATACTAATTATTAATTATTTTTAATATTTCAGTATCTCTTGTATTTGTTATATTTGAGACTATAAATATTTTACTAAAGTATAAATATATTAATAGGCACTCATAAATGGGTGCCTAAAAAACAACTACTAGAATTCAGTCTAATCAACTCTATTCACAAGCTTATATCCAAGCCCTTTGACTGTTATAAGTATTTTAGGATTTGAAGGATTATCTTCAATCTTTTCTCTTAAATTTATTATATCTTTTTCATCATCAACAAGTAATATTTTCTTATTAAAGTATGTTTCCATAGTAAAATCACTCCTAATAAAGAGTTATTATCTTTTATTTATCAATTCTTTAACTCTGTGTATTCTGCTTAAAGTATATTCAAATAATTAAATAAAATCAAGTATATATCAATTATAAATTAAATTATAGTTAATTGTAATTTTTCTCATATTAATTCAAACAATAAAATAAAAACTGAACAGAATTAGCAAAAATACTATATCCTTTTAGCAATATCAATAAGATTATGTTGTTGATATAATAACCTCATGAATTATATGTGTTATGCTAGCAAATTATATTTAGCATTTTCAACATATTGTTTACATATAGCCCACACTTTCTCTATTGTCTCTTTGTTATTGACATAAGGTGGATAAACCTCTGTGCTTGTAATGCTTTTTATAAATGATATTGAGTTATTAGCCATTTTAACAATCTTTCCTTGGTGATTTATTAGTTTTCCAGTAATACCTGTATAAACATTAGAAGTGCAAATCGAAAAGTAAGCCTCTCCAATAATTTCTGATTTTAGTATAATAATGTTTTGTAAAAATGCAAGTACTTTCCAATACGAATTAAATTTCTTAATTGTTTCTTTACTCATTTTTGTTGCTGGAACCATAATTGCATTTACACTTATATTATAAGGCTTGTATTCTTGTTTCATCATACTTGTAACCATAAGTAAAGCTATTTTGGAATCTCCATAAATTTTATAGGAATTATATTCTTTATCTTCTACAGTTTCACCACTTAAAACTCCAAAATTAATTTTTCTTCTTTCATCAAAAAAATGCTTTATATTTGTACTACATACATTTAGAATTTTAGGATTTTTTGATTTAGCAAGTACATCCAATAATAAATCGGTCATAAGAACTGGCCCAAATAGATTGGTAGCAAATGTTAATTCTATACCATCAATACTTTGTTGAAAGTTTTTTTCTCCATGTTTAAAATGTCCAGCATTATGGATTAAGATATCCAATACACCGTATTTTTTCTTATATGTCTCACAAAAACTACAAATGGATTGCCTCGATGAAATATCCAGTTGAAGCAAATCCACATTAATATTTTTAGTTTTGGCTATGATTTCCTGACACACGGGTTCACTAATCTGAATATTACGACATGCCATTATAACTCTATAACCCTCTGATGCAAACTTAAATGCTGCTGCCTTTCCTATTCCTGAATTAGCTCCTGTTATTATTACAGTTCCTTTCATGTTAGCTACCCCCTTTTTCTTGATTCTGACTATTGTTTAGGTACTCATTAATTAGCTTCTTATTTAAATTTTCAAACCATGCTATTTCAAAATTTGTCCTATCAATTCCAAACTGCAAGGTCAATAACTCAAAATCAATTATATCTTTAATATCTCTTTGAATGTTGGAATGTTCAGTATCTTGTAAAAAGTGATTAAACTGTTCTTGATTTTCTTCTATATAGGCAATGTACTGTAATTTTGCAACATCGATGTCTTGTCTTTTGATATTCTCCAACTGCTCTCTTTCCTTTTTGAGGTCAACAATATAAGATTCAATTAGTGACAATCTTTTTTGTGTTGGAACAAAGCCCATAAAAAATAATTTGCTTAACTCCATATCCTTTACTTTCCCTGCTACCATAGAGGTCTGTACCCATTCTAAAAAACATGCTTTTCCTTTATCTGTTAGTACATAAAATTTCTTATTGACACTATTTTCAACAAACTCTTCATACACTATCATCTTCTTTTCAAGTAGCTTTTTTATTGCTGCTTGAATACTTCCCATACTGTTGCTACACATAGAAGCAAAATTCATTTCTATAACACTTCTCAGTTCATAAATTGTCAACTTCTTAAGTATAAGTAATCCCAAAATAATTTTATCCATTTTATTTACTCTCCTTTTATATTACTAATAGTAACATTCCTAATAGATAAAATCAAGCACTAGAAAACTAAAGTAACAGCTTCAAAATCACAGTAATAATATTTTGGGAACTTTAGAAAATTAATTTTATATAGACTTTATGATATTGATAAGAAAACAACTATAGTTTTAAAGATAAGGTGTGGAATATTTTAGGATAACTGATTAAATACTTGTATCATTCTGACATATGTACAAGTCTTAACATTTCATATTATAAGAACAATCTTCTGTTTATAATTGACTTTAATTAAAAAGTATTATAAGATATAAACAGAACAATATTCTGTTTGTTTAAATAAGGAGGTAAGTTTATGGCAAGAAAACCTGTTTTAGAAGGAGGAAAAAGAGAGGAAATACTAGATGCTGCTATTCGATTATTTTTAAAATATGGGTATGAAAGCACTTCTGTTCGCATGATATTAAATGAAGTTAATGGAGAAGTTGGAATGTTTTATCATTATTTTAGTTCTAAACAAGAACTATTTGATAAGTCCTTAGAGCATTTTATGAAGAAACAAAGTGAAAACTTTGCACAACTACTAATTCAAAATGAAGACACTTTATCATTTTATGAAATAATTAATAGAATACTAGATTACTACGAACAGAGCATTTCACAATTTCACAAATTAGTTGATAATAAAGTCCATTGGACTATATTGTATGCCTTACATGGTATCACCATAAAGACTATGCTACCTACAATAAAATCTTTTATTGAATTAGTATATTTAAAAACAGAAAATGATAATGTGCTGGATTTGGATTTTTTAACACAATATACCTTGAATGGAATAAGTGGCTTGTTACATAGTGAACGTTTCCCAAAATTAAATAAAAGTGAACAACATACAATTATTTCTGAATTTTTAGGTAGAACGTTAAAAGTTCCACCTCTTATATTTACAATGAATACATGATAAAAACACTTTAAGGAGGTTAGATTATGAAAATTTTATTTATAAATTTACCTTTCTCTGGACATGTATACCCTACCCTTGGGTTAGTGGAAAAATTAGTGCATAGAGGTAATTCTGTAACATACTTACTAACTGAAGAATGGAAAGATAAAGTCTTAGAAATGGGAGCTGATTTCATTTGTTATGAAGATAGCAAAAAATTTTCTATTCAAATGAAAAATGCCTATCAAATATCTATAAAAGTAGCACATGAATTTGACTTAATTATTTATGAACATCTTTTCTTTTTAGGAAAGCATATAGCAGAAAGATTTAATAAACCTGTTATTAGAGTTATTACGTCACCAGCTACTAATGAAATTCTGATGAAAGAATTTATTAACTCTGGTGGAACATTAAGAGTATTTCGTTTCAAATGGGTGTGTCGTAGATGGACTAAAAAAGTATCAAACGGAGTTAAGTTAAAGACTGATTCCTGGTTAAAAGAAATTACTGAAAATCCTCCAGAACTTAATCTTGTATATACTACAAAAAGATTTCAACCATGTGCAGAAGATTTTTTAGAAAAGAAGTTTAAATTTCTTGGTACTTCTATTTACCATCGCAATAAAAAGAATGAGTTTCTATTGCCAGAATTGAAAAATAATTTAGTTTATATTTCTCTAGGTACAATTGTAAATAAAGCAATGTCATTTTATAAAAAATGTATCACTGCGTTTAAAGATGAAAATGTAACTGTCATTATGTCTGTTGGTAATTCGATAAATATATCAGAATTAGGTGAGATACCAAAGAATTTTTATATTTACTCCTTTGTCCCACAACTTGAAATATTAGAAAAAGCAAATGTTTTTATCACTCATGGTGGCTTAAATAGTGTTATGGAATCTCTTTATTTTGGAGTTCCTATGGTGGTTATTCCGTTTATGGCAGATCAACCAACTAATGCCCAGCAAGTTGAACGCTTAAATTTAGGAAAAAAGATTTCGCACAAACACATTACAAGTGATATTCTTAAAAAGTCTACTCTAACTGTTCTTAATGATTCGACCATAACTCAAAGTATATTGCTTATGCAAAAAGAAATTAGAAATGCAGGCGGTAATGAATTTGGTGCTGATTTGATTATTCAGTATATGGATAACAAAATGATAAAATAAAGTTAAAATTGTACTGCTGTTAAGAAAAGATTTGTAAATGAAGGAATGAATCCAAAAGAAAAAAACAATAAAAGCCCATAAATAAATGAAAAAGCATTACTTATGGGCTAAATGATATACAGTCAAAAAAGATATATGTTAATTATATTTATTATTGTATTTATATATAGTTATACTTATTATTATATCTATATATAAAACTAACTGTTAAAAATAAGGTTAAAAACTCAGCAATTGGCACTGCTAACCATATTCCATCTATATTCAATACATTTGGTAATGTCAACAAACCTATAGTCATAAAACCAAATGTACGTAAAAAAGATAGTATTGCAGATATCTTTCCATTTGATAATGCTGTAAACATAGATGATGTAAAAATATTGTATCCACAAAAAAGGAAACTAAAAGAAAATATATAGAATCCAGACCTTGTAATCTCATAAACGTTGCTTCCTTTTTGAGAAAAAACCTCTACAATAGTTGGTGAACATACCATAGAAAACACAAATACCAGTAATGAAGCCACTGAGATAAATAATATACAAATTTTAAAAATGTATTTTAACTGGATATTATTTCTACTTCCATAATTATAGCTTATTATTGGAGCAACTCCCATTGAAAAACCAATATAAAGTGAGGTTAAAAGAAACTGAGAATAAATAATTATTGTAATAGCTGCAACTCCATCCTCACCAATCAATCTCATCATCATAATATTAAATAAAAAAGTAGTAACTGCTGTTGATAATTGACCCACCATCTCAGAAGAACCATTAAAACAAATCTCAAATAATACTTTTTTATCTAATTTAGGTATGCAAAATCTAAGTACCCCTTTATTTTTCGAAAAGAAAACTATACCTGCAATAGTTGGGATTAAATATCCTATACCAGTTGCAAGTGCCGCTCCACCAATACCCATTTGTAGTGGTACAATAAACACATAATCTAGAATTATATTAGTGCATCCCGCTCCAAGCACTAACCATAATCCAAATTGAGGTTTACCAGCTGTTACAAATAGACTTTGAAATAATACCTGTAATATATTAGCAGAAGCAAAAATCAAGATAATAAAAAGATACGAACGACAATATTGAATCAAAATATCACTTGCTCCTAGCCATATAATAATATTGTCCATAAATATAAGACCTATACTGGTAATTAATATTCCAATTATAGCTCCAGATAATATAGTCAAAGTAAAAATTTTCTTTGCTCCATCCGTATCATCATTCCCCATCTTGCAAGCTACAATAGCACTTCCTCCAGTAGCAAGCATAGTTCCAAGTCCAACAATAATATTAATAATAGGACAGACAATATTAATTGCGGATAAAGCATTTGTATCTACAAATCTAGATACAAATATAGTATCTACAATCGTATATAGTCCCATAAAAATCATCATGAATATAGTAGGAAATGCAAATTTTAATAAAGAAAATAAATTAAATCTCTGCGCAAGTAAATTATCCTTCACATAAATATTATCTTCTTTTTGATTTTTAGAATATAATATATCACTCATTAACATCATTATTCTGTATATTAATTCTATTTAAAATAATACTTAAATTATTATGCATTTACGAACCTCCTCTCTGCATAAAAATTATATCTAATTATTTAAATAGAGTTTTAATATATCTTGCTATTATGACGCCATATACGATAAGGATAATTTCTTAATCTTTAATCTAATTATTTTGAGTCTTTGAGTCAATACTGATGTAAATTTTAGTTTCTATCGTCTAGTATCATATGAAACAGATTTATGAATAAGTACTTCTATAATACTACTAATATCTATTTTCAACTCTTTAGATAATATATGTATTATTACTTCTTCAATGGCTGAGATACTTGCTACAACACAAACTATACTTCCAAGTAAATTTATATTCATAATGTTATAAAATAAAGGTAAACAAAATAACATAAACCCAGATAATTTATTTCCATATGTATGTAATATAGCAAATGTATTGTATTTACGAATCACCACAATTATTGATGTAATTCGAATAAGGACAATTATTAATATCCATAATACTATATACTTTGAAATATTTATTACTGGAAGCATAATAATAAACATTGATATTACTAAACATATATCAGCTATACTATCAAGCCTTGAACCAAACTTACTTGTCATATTCATTTTTCTAGCTATATATCCATCAAGAAAATCACTTACTCCACACATAATATAGACTGTAAAAAATAAAGAAGAAAACATATCTATTTTGAGCAAAGCTATTGATAAAATAATTCTAAGTATAGTAATAATATTTGCTATATTTTTCATTCCTTGTCACCTCAAAACTGATAACTTATTAACTACTTGCACTTTTATAATGTTTCATTCCTAGTTTCCAAAATCTCCACATAAATACTGTAAAAACAAATACAATACCAATTGAGTAGATTAACCCTTTTATTTTTAATGTCCCAGACAAAATTTGAGTTGGGATTGTTGACATAATTCCATATGGCAAAATCAAATAAAATAGTAGTTTAAAAATACCTTCATAAATTACACCTGGAATTTTCATATTCATTGGTAGTAAATTACCTTCTAATCTCATTATAGCAGAGGATGATATAACAAAAAATGAAATTGTTCGAAATATAATACACACATCATAAAAAAGCAATGTCATCAATAAAACCATACATATATATGCTATTATCATAATAAAAGTTATTTCTGAATTTAATTCAGATATTCCATATACAACTATAAATACACTTGCCAAAATTAAAGGTGATGAACCAATATTAATATTCTCAAATGTCAATCTAAACAATGGGTCTATTGGCTTTGTAATATAATAATCTAATTCTCCTTCTTGAATTTTGCGTGGAATATCATAAATTCCAAAACAGAAAATGGTCATATTTATAGCATTTATTAATGAAAAAGTTCCTATAAATATTAGCATATCTCCACGATGCCAACCTCCTATTGAATCTACATGAGAATAAATACCATTGAACATTAACAATTGTAATATAAATAATGAACTATCTACAAAAAATGCTCCAAAAAAATCAAATCTAAACACCATCATTTTTGATAATTTCATTTTTAGTAGCATAAATATTATTTTAAAATTTTTTTTCATTATATCCCCACCCTATCAAATAGTATTCTCATCCTTTTATAGACAATTTTATTTAATATAAAAAAGAATAAGACCCATAATGCTATAATAATCAGTCCTTGCACTGCCTCATTACTATTTCTACCTATTAATAACATAGATGGTAAATAGGTTGTGTAATAAAATGGAAAGAACTTCATAATAGTTACTACAACTTCTGGTAAAAGTACAAGTGGTATCATTGTTCCTGTAACAAATTCAGTTATATTATCGATTATCATTCTAAAAAAACCAATCTCTAGAAATTTAAATGATAAAATTCCAATAAAGAAATGAAGCTGAATCATAAAAACAAGCCCTAAGAAAATCATCAAAATTGAAATTAAAATTTGTATTGGATTTGATGTAAAAGCAAAATCTATTTTAAATATAAAAATCCATACAAAAGCAGAAATTAGATTAAATACTAAGTAAAAAAAAGTCATTCCTAAATTTTTAGCAAAAAAATAATTTTGTGTATCAATCGGAATAATCATGTATTTTGAAAATGTACCCAACTTTACACGATTGCATATCTCCTCACTTGTACTTCTTGACATATCAATACCTGATAAAAATGAACTTATTATATAATAAGACAACATTGAATTAAATGTAAAGCCAGAAACTATGTCATTTTCACCAAAAATTGCCTTCCACAAAATATAAACAAATAAAATTTTTATAATAGTAAACATCATGTTAACTACTACATCAAACCTCCAAATAAGTTGTACTTTGAAATTAATTTTAGCTATTTCATAGTACTTTCTTATATTTTGTTTAAATTTATAAAACCATGATTGTCTTGAATATGCTTCATTATAGTTGTTCATAATACTCTTCACATCCTTCTTTGTATATTCGTTCTACAACATTCCCTATATCTTCTTCTTCAATTGTTACATCCTCAACATCATACTTATCAAAAATCCATTTAACAGTTTCATTCCCCTTTTCTTTTGGCACAATTACTGATGTTTTATGTTTTGTTTGCTCAATAATCTTACAGTCTTTTGGAAATAAAATTTTGGTTTCATCAGTAAAGCTAACTGTTATTTTCTTATATTTTTGAAAATGATTAAATAATTCATCTGTAGAGCCATCATATATTTTATGACTATTTTCTATGACAATACTTCGACTACAAAGGCTCTTAATATCTTCCATATAATGAGATGTAAGCATTATTGTAGTACCTTTTTTCTCATTTACTTCTTTCAGAAAATACCTAATTTGTTTTTGTGCCACTGCATCTAGACCTATTGTTGGTTCATCTAAAAATAAAATTTTAGGATTATGAAGAAGTGCTACAATAAGCTCCATTTTCATTCTTTCTCCTAAAGAAAGTATTCTAACTTGAACATTTAGATAATCAGATACTTCAAACAACTCTATAAAGTAATCCAAATTCTTTTTATACTCTTCATCAGATATATCATATAGTTCTTTAAACAATAGAAATGTATCTGCTGGTGTCAATTCAAAAAATAGCTGACTTTTTTGCCCCATAACAACAGCATATTGTTTTTTAAAATTATTTTCTAACTTATTTGGATAATAACCCATGACAGAAATTTTTCCAGATGATGGCGCAATAATTCCAGTCATCATCTTAACAAGAGTTGTTTTTCCAGCTCCATTTTGACCTATTAATCCGACAAATTCTCCTTTTTCTATTTTTAAATCAAGGGATGATATAGCTGTTTTTTCTGTATATTTTCTATTAAATAAAGATTTTATGCTTACCATAAGTCCTGGCTCTTTCTCAAATCTTCTATAAGATTTAGTCAGTTCATTAAGTTCAATAATACTCATTTTTATTGCCTCCATATCTTGTATTTTCTACAAAAAAAGTCCACAGGTATTTATATCTGCCTTTTTATGTGGTATACATATTTACCTACACAAAAACAGAAAACTCCTGTGGACTAGAAAATTTAATCTTTTCTATTTCAACATAATTATATTCAAAATAACACTATGTAAAATTAATAAAGGTGTAGCAGATTAAAGCCCACTACACCACAATTTAACAAAGTAATATATAATAATATTATTATTTGTTGTCATATGTTAGTTATCTATAAAGGCAGAGCAAGACACAACAATTAAATGTATCAAAAATACACTTAAAAATTCTGATTAAACAGAATACATATGCGTCTCCAACTATTTATTTGTTGGTTACCATTATATATAACTCCGACATTAAGACACTCCTTTACTAATATTATTGTTGATATTCTATCATAAAACTTTTCTATGTTCAAGTATAATTTAAGATACTCATATATTTATCTTATTTATTTACAATTGAAATTTAATTTCATTAATTAGTTTAAGCAAAATTTAAAAATACAGTATTTATATTAGAAATAACACTCCTATACTCCCTTCTTCCAAAGTACACTATTATACAAATCAGATGCAATTTTTTTAATTTTATATTATAATATTGTCACAAGCTTCCAAACAAATAGTATTAACTAAAAGAATTATAAACTAAAAATCTTAAGGGGTTACTCTATGGAAAATAATACAGTACAAGAACAATTATGTGATTTATCAAAAAAAATCTGGCACATTTATACTTTAAATCCAGACGATGATGGCGTACAATTTATCATTTCTTTATTAGATGATAATTTTACATTGTTTGGAACAGGAAAGCATGAATTTTATACATCATTAGAAAACTTCATTATAAATCTTGAAAAAGACCAACAAGAATCAGAAGAAATAAATTTTAAAATTATAGATGAATGGTACTCATGTACTAAAGTTACAAATGAAACTTTTATAGTATATGGAACGCTATGGGTAATAGAAGAAGAGTACTTAGAAAAAGACATATATATAGAAATGGATACTAGATTTACTATGGTATACAAAGTTATAGATGGTAAAATCACACTGCTCCATGTACACCATTCTATTCCAAACTTTGAGCAAGCAAAAGATGAATACTATCCTAAAACAATAACTGAAAAAGCAAAGGAAGCTCTAGCTATGGCTCATGAGTTTAAGTTAAAATCAGAAAAAGACCTTATGACTGGATTATATAATCGTCATTTTTTTGAAGTACATATAAAAGAAATGCTAGAAACTACTTCATGTGGGTATTTTTATATTTTTGATTTAGATAATTTTAAGCAAATAAATGATATATTTGGCCATGTTAGAGGAGATGAAATATTAATACAATTTGCTAATGTTTTGACTAAAGTGTTTGCCAATGATGCTATTATTGGAAGACTTGGAGGAGATGAATTTGCTGTATTTGAATATATCAATCAGTCTAAGGAAGATGTTGAAAATAAGGCAAAAAAAGTTGCAAAGTTATGTTCTGATAGCAATTCTTGCTCTATAGGTATATCAAAACTAGAAAGTAATTTAGATACTTTTCAATCTTTATATAAACAATCTGATTATGCTCTATATTATACAAAACGAAACAACAAAGGAAATTTTAGTTGGTTTTAAGATTAAAGAGATTCAAACATAAAAGGGTGATAAAATTCGATTACCACCCTTTTCATTTGTATAATATTTTATAATTTTAACTAAAATTGCCATAAAAATTACATTATTTTGGCAATTCGGTGGCAATACAATATATTATTGATATATAATTCCTACAAATGTTACCATGCTTGATTATCTTAACTACAGTTTCCACATGTTTTAAGGATACAAAAATATACTTGTTGAATTTGGAACCCCAGTGTATTTCATAAAGAACTACCTATGAATGTAATTTTTTAGGGTCTTTCTGCCTGCTTTTTGTGAATTTAACTCTGCCTTCCACCATCAAATTTATAGCAATTCGCCACTCGCCTTCCGCTCTACAATCCCAATACAAATTCATTTAAAAACTACAAATCATAAAAGTGTTTTATCTGTAATTCGTTGCATTATTTTCTAACTACCCACTATCCTAACCTTTAGATAATCAATTTTAAATTTTCTAAATTTTACAATCTCTGTATACAACACATTATAGCTTCTTTTAATAGTAATTGGGTTATAAAAAACCGTATTGTAATTACCTGCTTTTAAATAGTGTAACATAGCATTTATACTATATTCAACCAATAAATCACCTTAACATCTGTACATTCGATGTCAGCCAAATCTAGTGAGACTCTGAATGATACTATATAATTTCTGCATTTCTCACCATAGATGTTAGCTATTATAAATTTTCCATAAACATTTACAATACTCTTATTTCTGTTGATTCTCCTCTCTTACAATGCTCTATAATATAGTTTGAAACAAAAAAGTATCTATTGACATTAAAATCGTTAAGTCCCTTTGCCCTCCCGAGCCTCACAAATAGGTTTGACTGTTTCAATTTACTCAAGTCAATATCTTCACCTGAAATACCTAAAATTTCTTGTAACCATTCATAGGCTAAATCAGGAGTGGTAATATCAAACATCAAAAATATCTTTCCTTTTCCATTATATATTTTCTAAAATCTCTATTTTACATGCAATACTCTTTTCTTTACTATCTTTAATTGATTTCATCTCAGTTCACTCCATTTTATAATACCATTATTAATTGGAGTGTCAACAATTTTTCTCAAATTTTTAACCAAATGATAGATTGATAAAACTCAATATAACCATGTGGAAACTGATAGTAGCACTTTGAGCCTACACCGTCTGTTTCATATACTCAAGGTTAGATTCAATCCTATGTTTTAGAATAATATAATCATTCATATTATAGATTATATTTTGTTCTTTTAATTTTCATCCAAAATCATCTAGCATTTGAATAACATCCAAAAGCTCTTTACCTCTATTACACTCCCCAATGCATACTGTATGGAAACAATATAATAAATTTTCGTTATACTTGTTTTCTTTTTATTCTAGGGCAAAAAAACAATAATTAAAATCATGCTGTGAATATCTCATATGCTCCTGAAATATATCTGTAGATTTAGTTAATTGATACACAACTCCTAAATATCCCTACCTTTCAAAATAATCAGTACTATAGTTGTGATAGTAAACATTCTTTGCAAATATTGTCTTTATTTTCCACTGAAAAAGTCAGTATCAGAAACAGTATGCTATCTCCTAAAATTTTATTAATCATCCTTTTTTAAAACATAAAATTTGAATTATCATATTTAATTTTTGATTCATTTCTTATTAATCCAGGTAATGCTTGATTTAGAGTTATATTGATAGAATTAGAAAAATCATACATCCTTTTTATATACCCAATTATACTTTGGAAAATAAAATATTTTGTTATTTATATTTTTTATTGAGAAATCACATAAGCATTTTCAAATGTAATCCATCTTCTTAAATTCATCTGTATACTGTGACTTATAAAGCTGGAGTTTTTGTTCAAATGATGAGACTACAAAACAGTTTTTTTTAATTTTCTCTGATTTTTATTGTCAAAAAAACAACAAACTCAAGACATTCTAACCTCCTACTTCGTGTATCATTAAATAGATTTTTCAAACTACATTAATCATAACTGTACTTATCATAATCTTTAAGCGAGTATTTATAGAAATTATTACGTTGACAGAATAAATCGATTAAAGCTATTAATGTATACCCCAAAAATAATATTTGACCAATTACATATGGACTAAGAATAAGTATAATATTTCCTGCTACTATGTATAAAAAACCTTTCAAATACTTTCTATTTAAAATTTCATGTATCCCAAATAAGCCTAAGGGAATACATGAATTATTTCTATCCCCCACAAATATAAATAAGCTAAGAAAAGCAAACATATCAAAATCAATTTTACTTATATTTCTTGTTCTAAAGGAGTCAACGATATATAACCAGAAATTATTTATCTTTGATGTGAATTTACTTTTTTCACCTAATTCTGAAGAAATCGCACACCACATAGAAACAAACAAGTACGATACTGCCTTTATAAATAAAATTACCATTGTGTTATCAGAAGCATCATATTTTCCAATTAATATTTTAAATATTGTGACTGACATTATTATTAGAAGCAGAATAAAGGAAACTATTCCTGAAATTGCTTTTCGTTCTGCATAGTTGTATTTTTTTTTGCAATAACACAGTCAAGAAGACAATAAGCATTATAATATCAACTGATATTGTGGTAAAATTTAACTTTCTAATCCCTAAAATAACATTAGCTGATATAATTACTGCGTAAACAATAATAAATTTAACTACGTCAATTAATATCTCTCTTCTTACCACTTCCTTTCCATCTTTGAATCGCACAAATCTACCTTTCATAAGCATAGCCATAAAATATGTTAAAAACGGAACTATTAATATTATAAATTCCATAGATTCCCTCAGTTTATATCGAAAATTATTTTTACATTTCTATTTATCGATTTGAAACTCTCCCCTTTTCACTCTATGGCATTTTTGAAGTAATAAACACTTCTCAGATATTCAGATTTCAGAATTTCAAATATAATTTCAGGATAAATTCAATAAAAATTGAATTTATCCTGAAATCAGTTTACTTAGTATATTGATAGCTTTATCCTTTCTATGTTGAGGAACTTCATTACCAAGATAAGATGCTCGAATGCATAAATCGTCGACATACTTATCTACTGTTTTAAGTGATTGAGATAAGATTCTTTCAAACTTCTGAGCAATCTTTTGTTGTACTTCAGAATCAAGTGATGATAATAGCTCTTGGTAATTAAATTCACTGAATTTGATAAGCAAGAATTTTAATACTCCATCATTTCCTCTCCATTCATGTGTACTAATATATTCCATCATATTTTTCATATTTATGAAATCCGTTACAATCATAAACATTTCAAAATTACCACTTAATATCAATTTATCAATTCCTATTTTATATTTTTGATGACCAAAGATATAGTATAATACCTTAATAAAGTACTCTTCCTTCATTACACCTCTTATTTTTGAGATTTCATTAATAAATTGAATCCTTATTTCATCATTTAGAAAGTTTATATCTTCTAATGTTCTATAATAAAAACATTCATCTTTAAAAATATATTTAAATGATATAAAAGTCGCTAAACTCAAATATTTTCTTTCAGAACACTCATTTACTATATTCTCATTTATTGGAGAATTTATATTGTGAAAAATCCAATTAATTAAATCATAAGAAATTTTATGACCAATATCATCATTTGCTATAGCTTTAGCAACAAAATCCACATTCTGTTTTCCAAGCATGTTATCTTCATGATATCTAGATGAAATTAGGTTTTTAAAAAAGATTATTTCTTCCCTCCATCTTGAGTAATCTGATCCTGTATATAGAATACGATAAGTAATAAAAAACATAATATCTTTTTCTTCCATGAACTCACCTAATTTATTTATAAAACTTCGGTTAAGTTCATTATTCTCCAACTCAATAAAGTAATGTAACAGTTTATACTTGAGTAATCTTTTTAATTCTTCTCTAAAATTTATATAAGTCCTACATGTATCCTCTCTCTGTATTTGATTAAAATTCCTCTTTTCTTTTTTGAAAATTTTAATATCTAATGTATGCTCGATTTTTCTACTATCCATTTGCAAGATTATTTCTTTTTTCTTATTGAAAACTTTTATTATAAACTTACAATATCGTTCAATTATTTTTTCTCGCAATAATTCTGTACAACAATAATCACTGCTTTTAAACGAATGATATAACATCTCCATCATCTGAAGGTTACGAGCTGAGTTGCATAATGAAATAATATCTTCTTGAGAAAAAATGGCTTTCCAAATTGCTGTAGGAAAATCTAAAAAATTAATTTCATCTAATAATGTATTGTCAGTTTTATAAACGGTCTCAAACATGGATGAAAATTTCTCTTTATCACCATCAGATTCTTTTTTTATGAAATTGAACATAAAATCTTCTTGTTTTGTATATATTCTTAGTAACTCTTCAAATGGTAGCTCAAGCTCACTTTGCTCATACTGATTCCAAAAATTCGAATTTATTAATCGTAAACTTACTAATTTATAATATAAGTTTTTCTTCTCTGGCCTTTTGAAAATTTCCTCTAATGAAAGCAAAATCTTTTTATCTTTACTTTCCCCAACCCATTGATACCATGAATATACATGGCATAATACTGAATAGACCATTTCTTCCCTTTGTGATTTTTCTATATTTGATAAATCCACAAATAATATTTCTATAAAATCAAGATTCTTTGATTTTATCGTTTCATTAAATACAAACTGATACTCATTTAAAATAGTTCTTTTAATTTGCCTAGTTATCCTATCTCTATCCTCTTGAACATAAAATAGCACATTACTAATCATTAATCCCTTTATAAACAAAACAATAAATTCCATTATAATGATCGTTATAGAAACATAAAAAAGTGACTCAGCATAACCATTATATTTACTCAGTAAAAATATTTTCTTGAAATTTAAAATTGAATAAACAGATAAATATAAGAGTAACATCCTAAATAATGTCGAATTGAACATCCTATATTCAATGCTGTCCATAATAATTAATTTTGTTTTACTTTTTCCCCAATGAAGATCCCGATTATTCGCTGATGAATAACTAATTAAGAATTGTATAAATGAAATAAATATTCCATACATAGTATAAATAGCTACAGTTAAAACTATTGGATCGCAATTTAAAGGAATTCGCATAAACTGCATTTTTTCTTGAAGAATAGTAAATATGAACAGTAAAATCATCGCTATATATCTAATGAGCAAAATTATTAAACTACTTATTGTAGGATATTTGATTTCAAAGTCTCTTTCTCTAAATCTAAACCTTATTCTCGTCATTTTTTTATCTATCAAAATAAAAAGTAAATATATAACTATAGTGCATATAAAAATAATTAATATATTATCCATTTAGTCCCCCTTACTGCATATAACATATATTACTGCTTACTGCAAATCTGCTTATAATGCATTTTCTCAACTAGATTTCGCTGCATTTTAATTAATATTAAGTATCACCGTAATTCTCCAAAAACATATCTTGAATTTTCCTGAATAACTCTAGATAAATTGTGATTTTTTAAGTTTGAAATACCTACTATTGTTTGATTCAATTTTTCATACATTTCATGACAATGATTTATAGCTCTAATAAATGGTGCATCTGTTTCAACGAGTAATTTATCTTATGGTATCTTCTGAATAACTCTTTTTCCTCCTACTGTAGCAATCATTTTGCTATTTATAGAAAAATGGCACCCCAACTCTATAGCTTGTCTTAATTGATTTTCATTACCAGTAAACCAGTGTAAAATACAAGTGTTATTTCTTAAAGTGTCATAAGATTTCAAAATCTTCAGCACATATTGAGAAGATTTCACACTATGAATTGAAAGTACTTTATTACCTAATCTGCTACATTCCCTTACATCATTTGTAAAGACTTCGATTTGTTTCTCCTCTGACTCGATATATTGATTATTAAAATCAAGTCCTACTTCTCCAATATATTTTACATTTTGAATCTTGTCCAAAATTAATGTAATTTCATTAAATCTTTCATCAATCAATTGAGGATGTAACCCCAATGCCACATTGATATTAGAATTATTCTTACAAAAATCAACTTCTTGACTATATGCCATTGGTGCTGTCATTACAGCAATAATTCCTAAACTCTCATTCATCGATTCCATTTTTCACCATTCTCAATTGATACCATGCCTTCCATGTACGAAAATATTTCCAAGGTTCACAAGACAAATAAATAAGTGCTCTCTTAATTACTTTTGATAAAATAATACTTTTATCAATTAAAAATATTCTAGATATTTTAACTAAATTTTTTTCCTTAAAATACTCAGTTTTTTCAGAATATAAATCTAATACATAATCCAATTTTTCTTCATCTTTACGTCATTCTATGAATGATAGGATTATATTCACTCCACTTACTTAAATAATCTACAAAGATTTCAAAACACTCATCATAGTTCTAATTAGTTGGTGATGTGTACATAATATCAATCAATAATTCTACAATGCTTAAGTGATTTTCAAATGTTATTTTCTCCAATACATATTTCGCAAGCTTTACACTTTCCTTATAATAAATTGATTCCATTGTAATTATTAATGACTCTTTGTTGCATTCGATTTTACTATTATCTACTTTATTTCATGAAATCTTATTACTATCATATACACCAGAATCTACGCTTCTAACAGTACTTGCTACAAAACAATATGATTCATTTAACTTTTTTATGAATTCAATCGAATCACTATAATTATTTCTACACCATAAAGAAATTTTTTCTATTATATTTCTATTTTCAAAGCCACCATATATTTTTTCTATATCATATGCAATAACTTGCATAATTTTTTCTGTTATTTTGTTTTTTTCTCCCCCAAGATTTTCTATTACCAAGTCCACAATATCATCGTATGCAGTTCCATAATTAACATATATATTGGAAAGTGCTATAGTAATTTCTTTCGAAATTTTATACTTATATAACGATTCTTCAATAATATAAGGTATGGAAATTTCAAACCCTAATGTAGCATAACCTTCATCTCTATCTTTCAATCTACAAGCTGCTGCTATTACAGATGATTAGTGAATATTCATTAATAGTCTGAAAATATTATCTGTAGGAAGATGTTTTTTATCCCCTAACCTTCTATAATACGTATAAAATTATATACAAGTTCAGATGTATTTTCGTCTTTTATATAATTCTCTGAAAGTTGTCTAAACAAGTTTATCCTTCTA
Organism: Clostridioides sp. ZZV14-6153; assembly: GCF_020657855.1. NCBI lineage: Bacteria > Bacillati > Bacillota > Clostridia > Peptostreptococcales > Peptostreptococcaceae > Clostridioides > Clostridioides sp. ZZV14-6153. The sequence goes on from NZ_JAGWCZ010000016.1 coordinate 39,470, forward strand.
TAAGCTTCATTATCTACACCTATAATAGCTTTAATTGCTTTAAGAAAATATTGTTCTGATAATTTATTATCAAATATTACAGCTTTTTTTGAATACTCTAAATAAAATTCCTTTAATTCATATGCTGACCGTGGATATCTATTCATTTTTTATCAAGCTCGCTTATATGCCATGCTGCAATATCTATGCATTTTTTATGTTTTATAATTTCATGTATTATCTTAAAGTGAAATTTATTTTCTAAATATTTATTTTCTAAATTTCTTTTGCAATGTTCTTCTATTAAACTCTTTTCTTGAATAAGCAATATGCTAAATATAATTCTTATGACTATTCTATAATAATCATAAGAATTATGATCATTATAGAATTAATAAAGTCCTCGTTCACAATTTGAAAATTCTTCAAGAAATTGATCCATGTTTGCTTTATTCATCCCTAATTCAGTTAATATTATAACTCTAATAAAAAGGAATCAATAATAAAATCTATGATTTTTTTCAACTCTTCTCGCTTTTTTTATCTCGCGACCACCATTTTTTTCATATCCTCTAATGCTAGGTATCCAAAAATCATCAAAGCAATATTTTTCACATTTTAAGAACTTCTTTAATGCATACAATCTAAATGTATATTCCTTTGGCAATTCACCATTCATTTCATAAAATGACATATATGAAAAATCCATTCTTATTTCGGTATTATAAGCTATATTTTCTGCTTCCTTAATTTCCCCTCTTTTTAATAATAATTCTGCTATACTAAGCCTATATTTTAAGTCTGTTACATGTATTTTTTCTTTTTTCTATATAATTAGTAAGATTATCGCCTAAAATCCAAATTTCATCATTTATAGAATAATTTAATTCTTCAAATGCACTTGCACATGCTGCAAACATATCTATATCATCAGAGAGGCTAATTATAGATTTAACTTTCTCTATATCTCCTTGCAAAAGTAAACTATAAGTGATATCAAAATTCTTAAATAGGATATGGACTCCAATCATGCATCTAATTCACTAATTTTTCTGAATCATATCTTATTGCCATGTATATACCTAATCGTAATACATGTAGTCTATCAACTATATGTTGAAAGTTTCTATTATTCTTTTCTTCTTTTGAATATTGTTTTATTGTTACAGAAGATGTAGCAAAAATTAATCTGCTCGCTCAGTATATTTAATTAACGAATTTGCATATATTTGTAATGTTAATTCATTTAATGAACTAAACTCTGATTTTCTCGAAATATATCTGGATATGATACTTTCAAATCCTAATTTTTTAGATAGTTCAATATTATCTAATATAATTTCTTTCACTCCCGCATCAGTAGCTCTACATTTAGTTAACAAATACAAAAGTTTATGTGCATCCAATTTATAATTATTATTATAAATATCATCAATTGAGAAAGCACTTTTAATTCTCTTTTATATAATTTCGTTTTTTTCATCTTCGATTAATGAAATATTAATATTGTTTATAGTATAAATTGAATCCAAAATTTCATTTAGTTTTTGAGTCTTCTCTAGAAAAATATGCAAATATTTAATAGAGTAATAATCATCAAATTGCTTATTATAAAGAGTTCCAGCAATTTTTGTTATTGCTAACTCACCATTTTTAATTGTTGTTTTTAAATAATTTTCAAAGTCTTTATCTCTAAAGGTTATAATCACATTTCCAAAATAAATACCAATCAAATATTCAGAGCATGCACTTTCCAATTTTTCAATATTATAATCAGTAGAACTTGTAATAATATCAACTGGAATTGGTCTTGGCAATTCAACTAATGACCTACACAACTCTTCAAAAGATATTATCTCTGAAGTTATTCTAGTATCTATCTTTTTTATTGCTTTTTTGAATATCCCATTCAAGTCTTTCCCATTTGGGTTGAGATATTGCAACGCTTCCTCAATAGTATCAAATATCTTAGAAAAAACATAGTATTGAACCCTTGGATTACCACTGTTAAGTTTTTTTACTTCTTCACATTGAAAATCTGATACATTTTCATAAAACATATCAATATAATTACGTTGCTCTTCCTTATTAAATCCTTCTAGCTTAATCATAGTTGTTCCGTAAGGTAATTCAAAATTTTCTAATCGTTCTGTTCTTGATGTAACTAAAATTGAAATATTTTCTGGTAAAGTAATTTTCAAAAGTTTGTCTGCAAAACAGGTATCTCCTAATACTTCTGATGCTGAATAACTATTGTCAACCGCATCTAACACTAATAATATAACTGCTTCTTTATTAATTGCTTTTACATAATTAGATGCTTGTTTAAGTATAATCGAAAAATTTTTAAATAGTCACTTTCATCTAAATTAGTTTTAACAAGAAATGACGTGTAACAATTTTAATGCTAATTCATTGCTTAACTGTACTATAGCATTTTTGTATGTATGTAATGGTGTGGATGGATCTAAATATAATCCACCAACAAAACAATCATATAATAATACTAATGAGCCAATTGGCAATTCACTTTCTAAATCAGACACTACTGTAGTCTTACCTATTCCTCCAGTTGCATGTAAACAAATATATTGCTTTCTACTAATAATTATTTCTATGACAATATCATCGCTAATATTTCTCTTAATATATTTTTGTGATTTTATTACTTGTGAATTAGCAGGAAACAAACCATATGGAATTGTATTAAAGAAATTTGCCATAGTATTTTTGTCAATTGACACTGCATCATTTTCCTCTGGAGACATTTATTTTTTTATAAATTGAATTAGCTTATCATAATTATTTTTCAAATATAACACTCCCAATCTAGCCAAAGAACTAATTACCTCTGATTCATGTATATCTCTTATGTCACTTCCACATTCACTCAAATCAATACATTTTAAAAAACCTACAAATTCTGTGGTACTCAACTTTGACTTTTTGTAAAATGACTTTAAATACTCATGATTTTCTTTAGGTAGTACATTCTTTAAACTGAGATAATTTTTACAATCATTCTTTTCAATTTCTTCATTACAATTATCTATAAGCTTTTTAAAGTTCTCTTCTATAGTTCTATTGATTACTAATTTTAGCCTTAATTTCTCTATATCTTTAGGATACTTTTTTTAAAAATCTTTATATATCTGTGCTAGTCGTTGAATAATTGAATTATCTTTTCTTGAATTTGTAGATACTGATAAAGACGAAAGTGTCCAAGGTAAATCACCATAGCGAATACTATATTTTAATTGAGAAAAAATCACTCTACTTGCATCTTCATATTTTTTCCTTCAAAATACTCAGCAACATCTATTGATAATAATGACTTTTCATCATCCTCAATACTTGGTTCTTCTACATAGAATGCTTCCAGCTCTGTATCAGGTTCTAACAATTGAAATGATTTTTTAGCAGACCAAATGAAATGAAAATTATCTCCTTCATTTGACTCCCTTGCTCCTGTTGCTTCCTTCATAGTAAATTAACCTCTCTCATCTCACAATATTTTAATAAATTATTATATTTTTCAAAACTTATTTTATATATCTATAATAAGTTCTAATTTTAATATTCTACAAAATTCTAAGTATTCCTCTTCATTTCCCACAAGTATACCAAAATTCATTTGTGTTTCTTCATATTAGGTAAATATCAATTAAATAGAATGATTTTATTTCTTTTTTTAATAAAGATAAAAGCTCCTCATTTTTTCGTTGTATACTAACCACTTTTCCCCTGATTTTTTACACAAAATAGGTGCTCATTTCTGAACGTCTAGGCATAAAAAAGAGATACTATTTTCACAGTATCCCATAACTTTTAATTTTATTCTATCTTAACCCTCCATATTGATAACCACAGAAACGTTAATATATTTTTTCAACTGTTTATTACGAATTTTATCACCCTCATTTTTAAAAACAAAATGGTTCAAGAAATGCCTAAAATTAAGGCTTTCTACATATCTTTTCTTTGCATCAACGCTACAGTCTCCACATGTGTAGAATGAGGGAACATATCTACAGGCTGTGCCTCAATACATTTAAATCCATGCATATTTAGATAATCTAAATCCCTTGCTAAAGTAGAAGGATTACAAGAAACATAAACAATTCTCTCAGGATTCATTGAAATAATTGTCTCTAAAACCTTTTCGTCACAACCCTTTCTAGGTGGATCTACAACTACAACATTAGCAGCCTTACCCTCACTATACATCTTAGGGACAACCTCTTCTGCCTTACCCACATAAAATTCAGCATTATGTATATTGTTTAACCTAGCATTTACTTTAGCATCTTTTATAGCATCTTCTATAATTTCTATTCCATAAACTTTTTTAGCCTTTTGTGCTAAAAATAAAGATATTGTACCTATACCACAATAAATATCAAAAACAGTATCAGTATCCTTTAAATCTGCATATTCAAGAGCTTTATCATATAATACCTTAGTTTGTATAGGATTTACTTGGAAAAATGATAATGGAGAAATCTCAAATACTAAATCTCCTATATAATCATTTATTTTACCATCTCCATACACAACTATATTCTCTTTTCCAAGAATGGCATTCGTATTTTTTTCATTTATATTTACAACTAAAGTCTTAAATCCAGGTATATTTTCCTCTAATACTGAAGCTAATTCTTTAAGATATGGAAGTCTATTTCCATTAGCAACTAATACAACCATTACTTCTTTAGTCGTAAATCCAATTTTTGTCACCAAATGTCTAATTACTCCAGTCTGAGCCTTTTCATCATATATGCTTACCTTATAAGCTCTTATATATGTTTTTATTATCTTAACAATTTTATCATTTAGTTCATGTTGTATTACGCATTTTTCTGTCGATATTACATCGTGAGTCTTCTTTTTATAAAAACCAATAATAGGAACTCCATTGTTCTTTTGTATTGGAAATTGAGCTTTATTTCTATATCTATATGGCTTCTCCATGCCTATAGTATCATGAACTATCACATCATCCAACTTACCTATTCTTGTAAGTACTTGTTTAACTTCATTTGTTTTCATTTCAAGTTGTTTATTATAGTCTAAATCTTGTATTTGGCACCCTCCACAATCCTTAAGATTGTCACTACACACTCTTTTTACTCTAAATGGAGACTTCTCTATTATTTCAACAATGTCTCCTACTGCATAATTTTTCTTGACCTTATTAATTTTAACTTTAACTTTATCTTGTATTAATCCGCCCTCTACAAAAACTGTAATACCATTGTACTTTCCAACGCCTACTCCACCTTGTCCAATGTCTACTATATCTACAATATACATCTCGTTTTTTGAAAGCATAAATCACCCTCCAATCACCATATTAAATTTAAACCCTTACAAATTTTTTTCTTTAAATTTATATTAAAATCGTGCTATTAACTAAACTATATTTTTTACTAAGCTACAATATTTTATTTTACCAAAAAAAAAGGAGCTTATAAAGCCCCTTGACAAAATAAATTTATTATTTTCTTATAAAACTCTAGTTGAACCTCTATATATTACACCTCTTGATGCATCTACTGTTACAACTTCTCCATCTGTTACTAGATTAGTTATATCATTTGCAGACACAACAACTGGTATATCTAAATTTATTCCTACAATAGCTGTATGCGATGTCATTCCACCATTTTCAGTTACTACAGCTCCTGCTTTTTCTATATAATTGTTCATTTCAGCATCAGTAGTTGTAGAAACTAATATATCTCCTTTATTGAAGTCTACACAAGTATCTCCATTTTTTATTATACGAACTTTACCTTCTACTGTTTGATTACCTACACCTATCCCTTGAACAATTTCTTCACTTATTACATGAACTTTTATTAAGTTAGTAGTTCCGCTCACTCCTACTGGTACTCCAGCAGTTATAACTACTAGTTCTCCATTATCTATATAATCCGCTTGTCTAGCTGCTTCTATTGCCTTTTCTATAACTTCATCTGTATTTCCTGCAACAGAAGATTTAACTGGATAAACTCCCCATGTAAGAGCTAGTTTATTCATAGTTTTTTCATTATTTGTAGTAGCTATTATTGGAGATTTTGGTCTAAATTTAGACACCATTCTAGCAGTATAACCTGAAGAAGTAGATGTTATTATAGCTGATGCATTTAAATCTACAGCTGTTGTACAAGTAGCATGACTTATTGCATCTGTTACTGTAACATTATTAGTACCATTTTCCTTTAACAATCTATCATAATCCAAAGTTTCTTCTGTTCTTTTTGCTATTGTAGCCATCATCTTTACAGCTTCTACAGGATATTTCCCAGCAGCAGTTTCTCCAGATAACATTATTGCATCTGTTCCATCATATATAGCATTAGCTACGTCTGTAACTTCTGCTCTTGTTGGTCTTGGATTTCTTATCATAGAATCAAGCATTTGTGTAGCAGTTACAACTGGTTTTGCTAATTCATTACATTTTTTTATCATCATTTTCTGAACTATTGGCATTTCTTCAGTAGGTATTTCAACACCTAAATCACCTCTAGCTACCATTATACCATCAGAGACTTTTAATATTTCATCTAAGTTTTCTACACCTTCTTGATTTTCTATCTTAGATATAATTTGTATATCAGTTGCATTGTTATTCTCTAAGATTTCTCTTATTGCTAGTACATCCGATGCTTTTCTTACAAATGAAGCAGCTATATAGTCTATACCTTGACTTATTCCAAATTCTATGTCGCTTATATCTTTAGGAGTTATTGCTGGTAAATTTATTTTTACACCAGGCACATTTACTCCTTTATGATTTTTTACTATTCCAGAATTTTCAACGATACATATTATATCTTCACCTTTTATTTCTTTTACTCTTAAACCAACTAAACCATCATCTATTAGTATAGAATCTCCTACTTTAACATCTTCAGCAAGACCTTTATAACTTACTGTACATATTTCTTTAGTTCCTACAACATCTTTCATAGTTATAGTAAATTTTTGTCCTTCTTCTAAAGATACCTCTGGGTCTGCAAAATTACCTGTTCTAATTTCTGGACCTTTAGTATCTAATAATATAGCAACTGGTTTATTTAGTTTTTCTCTAACTTTTTTTGCCATATCTATTCTTTCCTTGTGTTCTTCATGTGAACCATGGGAAAAGTTAAATCTGCACACATTAAGACCATTTTGCATAAGTTGAGTTAAAACTTCTTCACTTTGTGACGCTGGCCCTAGCGTACAAACAATTTTTGTTTTCTTTACATTATTTAACATATTTGCTCCTCCTGAAATATTATTTCACAGATTTATTTTAAATACTAAAATTTATATAGATAATATTTTTGCCATTTCATAAGCTTCTTTATCAAAAACTTTCTTTTGAGATAAAGCTTCACTTATTTCTAAGTCAATTATTTTGTTTTCTTTTATTCCGACAACTCTAGCCGACTTTCCATCTAGTAATAATTCTACAGCTCTTACACCAAGTCTGCTTGCTAGTATTCTATCAAATACAGTTGGGCTTCCTCCTCTTTGAACATGACCTAATACAGTTACTCTTAAGTCTGCTCCTGATTCCTTTTTAAGCTCCTTCTCTAAATCGCTAGCACTTCCAACTCCTTCTGCCAACACGATTATACTGTGTCTCTTACCTCTTTTTTGAGTAGTCTTTAATCTTAAAGCAACTTCATCTACTTTAATCTCTACTTCTGGTACTATTATAGTTTCAGCTCCCCCTGCAAGACCTGCATATAAAGCTAAATCTCCACAGTGTCTTCCCATAACTTCTACTATATTAACTCTTTCATGAGATGATGATGTATCTCTTATTTTACCTATAGCATCTATAATAGTATTCATTGCAGTGTCAAATCCTATAGTATAATCTGTATATGCTAAGTCATTATCTATAGTTCCTGGTATACCTATAGCTGGAAATCCTAAGTCACTAAGTTTTTGAGCTCCTGTAAATGAACCGTCTCCTCCAATTACAACTAAGCAGTCAATTTTATACTTTTTAAGAATTTTTACTGCCTTTAATCTACCTTCTTCTGTTTTGAATTCTTCACATCTAGAAGATTTTAATATAGTTCCTCCTCTGTGTATAATATCTCCAACAGAAGATAAGTTCATTTCAGTTAAATCTTCTTCTAATAATCCCTTATATCCTCTATTGATTCCATATACTTTGCATCCATAATATATTGCTGACCTTACAACCGCTCTAATTGCAGCATTCATTCCTGGAGCATCTCCTCCACTTGTTAGTAATCCTATAGTTTTCATTTTTTACCTCCTTGGATTTTATGTCAAATTTTTATTATAATCATTCTTATCATATCTTAATGGACTTTTTTCGTCCCTATATCATTTTTCAATCCCATCAAGACTAAAAAAATTAAATGTCCTTAAATGTCCATTTTGTGATATTATATCACAAAACGGACAATATTTTTCATATTATTATAATATATTTAGATTTTTATCCAAAAAATTAAGCTTTTATCTTTATGTTATCCTTAGGAAGTAATCTTTCTAAATTGTTTACAAATTCATCACATATAAAAGTCGATACTCCTGTCATTTTATATGCTTTGCGCTTACCATTTATATTTTCATCCATAGGATATAAGTATATACTGTCATTACCTGGATATTGTTTTGCTATTTCTATAATACTGTAAGTTGTATCTGTATCAGACATACTATCTATTTTTAAATACAGTTTTTTACCACTTTCTAATTTAACATTTTGTACATTTTTAGTTCTTACTGAATTATATTTTTTAGCTTCAAAATCAGTATTGTCTTTTATATCTTTTATTTCTCTAGCTATAAGTTTTGCATTTTCGCCTTCTTTTATACTTAATGTTCCTTTTACATAAATTATATTGTCTTCATTCAAAATAACATTATATTTTTGTAATAACTGAGGAAAAACTATTATTTCTATTGCACCATATAAATCTTCCAACTCAATAAATGCCATAATTTCATTTCTTTTTGTGGTTTTTATCGTTTTATTTACAATCATCCCACCCATTATTGCATCTGTTTCATTCATTTGTATATATGACTCTTCATCCTCTTTTAATGAATTTAACTTTCCATTATCTATAGATGTTTTTTCTTGTAATTCTTTTTCAAATTGCGATAAAGGATGCCCACTTACATACATTCCCAGAACTTCTTTTTCAAGATTAAGTCTCTCTCTTTCTTCATATTCTGGTCTTTTAGGTAGATTATATATTTGTTGAAAGTCGCTATCTTCTTCACTATCTCCAAAAGCATCAAATAATGAAATTTGACCTTGAACATTTTTCTTTCTGTCCATAGATACACTTTCTAGTAAAGTTTCATAACCAGCCATCAAACTAGCTCTATTTTCACTTATATTATCAAAAGCTCCACATTTTATTAAACTTTCTATTACTCTCTTATTTGTATCTTTTTGGTCTAATCTCTTAACTAAATCAACTAAGTCTATAAATAATCCATTAGACTCTCTTTCATCAATTATATTGTTTATTATATTCACACCAACATTTTTTACAGCAGCCAGGCCAAACCTTATGTTGTCACCTTCAACCGAGAATTTTGAAAAACTTTTATTTATGTCTGGTGGCAACACATCTATATCTAATGCTTTACATTCTCTTATATATTCAACTACCTTATCAGTATTTCCCATAACACTAGTTATTAAAGCTGCCATAAACTCAACAGGATAATATGTTTTTAAATAAGCTGTCTCATATGCTAAAACTCCATATGCAGCTGCATGTGATTTATTAAATGCATAACGAGCAAAATCTATCATATCATCAAATATTTTATTGGCTATTTCCTCTTCTACACCATTTCTAACACATCCTGCAATTTCTATGTTACCATCTTCATCAAATTTCCCATGAATAAAATATTGTCTTTCTTCTTCCATTACATCCATTTTTTTCTTACTCATGGCTCTTCTAACCAAGTCACTACGACCATAACTATATCCACCTAAATCTCTAACAACTTGCATAACTTGTTCTTGATATACCAAACATCCATATGTAACTTCCATTATTGGTTTTAATTTCTCATGTAAGTATGTTACATCTTTTGGATTACTTTTATTTTTTATATATGCTGGTATAGAGTCCATAGGACCTGGTCTAAATAGAGATATACCCGCTACAATATCTTCAAAATTATCTGGCTTCAGCTGTTTCATAAAACTTCTCATACCAGCACTTTCTAACTGGAATACTCCTAAAGTATTTCCAGATGAAAGCATTTCATATACTTTTGGATCATCATAGTCCATCTTTGAAAAATCTATATTTTCAGTATAATTTTTTATTGTTCTATTCTTTTCTATTAAATCAAGTGCATCTCTTATAACTGTAAGTGTTCTTAATCCAAGAAAGTCCATCTTTAAAAGACCAAGTTCTTCAAGTGTTGTCATAGTAAATTGAGTTGTGATTGCATCTTGATGCTTGTATAGAGGTACATACTCGTCTACAGGATTTTTGGATATAACAACTCCTGCTGCATGAGTGGAAGCATGTCTTAACATTCCCTCTATTTGCTTTGATATATTGATTATCTCTTTTGTTTCAGGGTCTTGGTCATATAAATCCTTAAGGTTTGGATTTGTATCTAATGCCTTATCTATCGTCATTCCTAAAGCAAATGGTATTTCTTTGGCTATCTTATCAACCTTATTGTAGCCTATATCTAATACTCTTCCGACATCTCTTATTGCAGCTTTTGCACCCATTGTTCCAAAAGTTATTATTTGTGCAACATGGTCATCACCATATTTTCGCTTTACATAGTCTATAACTTCTTCTCTTCTTTCATAGCAAAAATCTATATCTATATCTGGCATAGATATACGTTCTGGATTTAGAAAACGTTCAAATAGGAGAGAATATTTTATTGGGTCTATATCAGTTATCTTAAGTGTATATGCTACTATTGAACCTGCCGCACTACCTCTACCTGGTCCTACTATAATATTATTTTCTTTAGAAAAATTTATAAAGTCCCAAACTATTAAAAAGTATTCCACATAACCCATTTTTTCAATTACATCTAATTCATAATTTAATCTATCTAGTATCTCACTATCAGGATTATCATATCTCTCTTTTAATCCATTAAAACACAATTCTCTTAAATAAGTTTCTGGTGTATATCCATCTGGTACATCGTATTTAGGAAGATGTATAGTATTAAAATCAAACTCTACATTACACATATCAGCTATTTTTACAGTATTATCAATAGCCTCTAGTGCATATGGGAATAATTCTTCCATCTCTTCTCTTGATTTCAGATAAAACTCATCACTTCCAAATCTCATTCTATTTGGGTCATTTACTGTTTTACCCATTTGAATACACATAAGAACATCATGTATTTTTGAATCCTCTTTATTTACATAGTGGACATCATTAGTAGCAACTAATGGAATACCAAGTTCTTTGGATAATTTCACCAAACCAGAATTCACTTCTCTCTGTTCTGGTAAATTATGGTCTTGAATTTCTAAGAAGAAATTTTCTTCACCAAATATATCTCTGTAATCAATGGCAAACTTTTTTGCTTTTTCATAATTTCTATTCATCAAAGCACGTGCAACATCTCCTGCAAGACATGCAGAAAGTGCTATAATCCCTTCACAATGCTTTCTAAGTTCTTCCATATCGACTCTAGGCTTATAGTAAAAGCCTTCTACATATGAAGTCGATACTATTTTTATCAAATTTTTATAGCCTTCCATATTCTTAGCTAATAAAACTAAATGTCCTTGATATTTATCATAATTAGGGTCTTTATCTCTTAATCCACGCGCAGCTGTATAAACTTCACACCCTATAATTGGTTTTATTCCTTCTTCTATAGCTGTTTTATAAAAATCTATAACACCAAACATACAGCCATGGTCAGTAATAGCAATTGAACTCATATTTAATTCTTTAGCTCTTTTTATAAGTTTTTTCACCCTCGAAAATCCATCAAGTAAACTATACTCAGTATGTACATGAAGATGAGCAAAATCTTTTTCCATTAAATCACCTCCTGTTTTATAAATTTAATTTTACCACAAATACACGTCTTAAAACAAAAACAGAGACTTTTATCTCAAAATAGGAATTAACTTCCACCTATAGCCCTATATGTTGAAATTAATTCTTATTTTGAGATTGTCCCCTCAAATTTATTATAATGATTTTTTTTTCAAGTCTGTTGCGATTTCTTCTATTTTTCTAAGTCTATGATTGACACCAGATTTTCCTATTGGCGGGTCTAACATCTCTCCAAGCTCCTTGAGAGTCATATCTTCATACTCAATTCTAATCTTGGCTATTTCTTGTAAATTTTCTGGTAAGCTACTAATCCCTATAGTTTCTTGTATTAGTCTAATATTTTCTACTTGTCTTACGGCTGCATTTACTGTTTTAGAAAGGTTAGCTGTCTCGCAATTTACTATTCTGTTTACATTGTTTCTCATTTCTTTTACTATTTTAGTATTTTGGAGACTTAAAAGAGCGTGGTGTCCTCCTATAATACTTAACAAATCTGATATTTGTTCACTCTCTTTAAGATAAACAACATAGTTATTTTTTCTAGCCACAATTTTACTATTAAAGCCTAAAGAATTTATAAGTTCTTTTAATGAATCTGCAAAATCCTCATTGTTCGTTACAAATTCCATATGATAGTTTTTTTCTGGGTCACTTATAGAACCTGCACCAAGAAAAGCTCCTCTTATAAAGGCTCTTTTACATCCATCATGTTTAACTAAACTTTCTGGAACTATATTTATAGTAAAAAATCCCTCTTTTTCTTCCAATACACCTAACTTTTTTAATAACATTTCTGAACCCATTTCACTTGTTACCATTAACACATAACTATTATTTCTCTTTAACATTTGATTTTTATTTACAGAAATTGTAGTATTTATGCTGAAATTCTTTTTTAATAACTTAAAGACTTTACGGGCTATTGAGTTTAATTCTGTTGTTATTTTTAAATTTAGTTTTTTATATCCAACAATTTGTATACTTCCCCCTGATTTAACTAGAGCTGACAGTTCAGCTATATTACAACATTCATTCTCAGATACAATTCTCGCTAGTTCATTTTTGGTTTCAGTTGAAAAAGACATATATATCACCCATTAACTAATTTTTCTTTAACCTTTTTTTTATTTCTTGTAAGGCAACCTTTATTATCTCCTTTTCATCATCATACCTAGCTAGGTCTACCACTCTATCTAGATGGATAAATTTAGCATCAATAAAGCCTTCCTCTTTTTGTGGAATAGTATCCATATTTTTCGCTTGCATTAAGTACCAAAAAACTGTTTTATGAACTGCTCTATTTTCATCCCAGTTTTCTTTGAATGTATAGTGTATTTCACCTAAATATTTCAATATATCTGCTTTTACTCCAGTTTCTTCACTTACTTCACGTAACGCTGCCTCTTGGTTATTTTCCCCTTCTTCTACTTTTCCTTTGGGTAGCACCCAATCTCCATTGAACTTCCTTAGTAAAAGAATTGTATTGCCAAACAGGACTACACCACCAGCACTAACCTCTTCTCTCATCGATGTTCACTCCTTAAAACTAACATAATGATAAGGATTTCTACACTTTTTTTTAAAATCCTTTTTTACTAACTTTTGTTGTAATTATGACTTAGGGCTAACTCAATAACTATGTTAGATATATATTTTGCATCATGTCTTATATAATTATTTTTTATTTCAATCAAATTTTTTTCTACAGTTTTTATACCCATCTCTTTTAACTTATCTTTTTGTTTTTTATCTAGTAAAACCTGTTCTGCTCCATCTTGTTTATATAAATCAAGCATTCCTTCTGGCAATATTTCGTTATTTGCTATCACATAATCTATCAAATTATTGTCAGTATGCTTTATTATCGCATTAACATGTTCTAATACATTATATCCTTCTGTTTCCCCTGGCTGAGTCATTATATTTGATATATACACTTTTGGTGCTAAAGAGGCTTTAATGGCGTCTACAACACCATCTACAAGTAGATTTGGTATTATACTCGTATATAAACTTCCAGGACCCATAATTATAATATCAGCATCATAAATAGATGCAATAACATCTCCTAATGGTTTAACATCTTTAGGATTTAAGAAAATTTCATCAATAGAACTTTTTTGATTCTTTGATTCTTCAGGTATACTAGATTCACCATTTACTATTTCACCATTTTTTAATTTAGCAACTAAGTTTACATCTTCTAGTGTTACTGGCAAAACCCTACCTGTTATAGCAAAAATCTCACTTAATTTATACACAGCTTTTTCAAAGTTTCCATATAATCCATTCATAGCAGCTAAAAATAGATTTCCAAAACTTTGACCTTTTAAAAGTCCTTCTGTAAACCTATATTGCATAACTTCATTCATAGTTGGTTCTATATTTGCAAGTGCTAATAGGCAATTTCTTATATCTCCTGGTGGAAGCATTCCTAAGTCTTCTCTTAATACTCCTGAACCTCCACCATCATCAGCAACAGTAACAATCGCAGTTATATTCTGTGTAGAGTGTTTAAGCCCCCTCAGAAACACTGATTGACCAGTTCCTCCACCTATTACTACTACATTGGGGTCTCTATTTTCGATAACAGACCTCTGAAATAACCTTACTTTTTCATTTTTTGCTTTCTTATATATAAATAACGATACAATTAATGCAATCCAACCTAAAATTCCTACAATAATAAGTAATTTAGCCATGTTTGCCTCCATTATCGTAACATAGAGTCTCTGTGTTTTTTTACAACTCTATATCCTTTATTAGATAAATCCTCCGCTATAAGATTTGTTATAGTAACTGACCTATGTCTTCCACCTGTACATCCAACACCAATTACTAGATGTTGTTTTCCTTCTTCTATATATTGAGGTACTAAGAAATGAATCATATCTAAAAGCTTCACATAAAATTCTTCACTAATTTTAGAATTCATGACATAATCTCTGACTTCTTTATCGTCACCAGTTTTAGATCTCAATTCTTCAATATAATATGGATTAGGAAGAAATCTTACATCGAATACTAAATCTGCGTCAGCAAGTATACCATGTTTAAATCCAAAAGATACTACAGATATAGTTAGATTAGGATTCTCTTCACCAGAAGAGTATATTTTCTTTATTTCTTCCTTAAGGTCTTTCGGTTTCATATTAGTTGTGTCAATTATGCATGTAGAAAATCCCTTTAAAGGCTCCATTATTTTTCTTTCCATTTTTATACCTTCTGGAATTTGCATGTCTTTCGCCAATGGGTGATTTCTCCTTGTCATTTTATATCTCTTTAACAATACATCATCATTACAATCTAAATACACCATTTCATATTCATAATTTTCTTTTTCCAAGTAGTTTAAACTCTCATGAAGAGCTTCAAAAAACTTTCTTCCTCTTATATCTATACCTAAAGCAACTTTATCAATACTTGAGTTTGGTTGATAACATAATTCTGCAAATTTAGTTATCAAAGCAGGAGGTAGATTATCTACACAATAAAATCCCATATCCTCTAAAGCTCTCATTGTTTCACTTTTTCCAGACCCTGAAAGACCTGTAACTATAACAAATTTCATTGCTAACTCCTCCTTTTTATCTTCAGTCTATTACACTTTTATCTTTTGTTTATTACACTATAATATTTTCTACTAATGATATATCCATATTTGAATCATATACAGCTTTCATAGCTCGTTTAAAATCACCCACTCTTTCTGGGCAATGTGCATCTGACCCTATTATAAATTTATTTCCTATTTCTTTTATTTCGTTTATTTGTTTTACATTTAAAAAAGAATGGCTACTATTTATTTCAAGCCTCGTATCTGTCTTTTTTGCTACCTTTGCTACTTCTTCTATATATACATCACCTTTATCACCAGGATGTGTAATTACAAAAATATCATTATTATTCATAGCATTTATTACAGCTTTTGTATTATACTCTTTTGCTTTTTCAGTTTTAAAAATATAATTATTACAATGATTTAATAAACTTCCAAATGATGTAGGAGTAGAACCAAAATGGTATCCAGCCATGATATAGTCAAGTTCTTTTATAAATTTGTCATCCATGTCTATATTACCTTTATCATCTAATATGTTACACTCCATACCCAAAAGTATATTTATATCACTATATTTATCATTCAAAGAATTTACGTCTTCTCTCATTTTATGAATATCTTTCGTCTTTACACCATATGCAATATGCTTATAACTATGGTCTGATATTCCTATTGTCTTTATCCCTTTAGCAATGGCCACCTTTACATTATCTTCAATAGTTCCCTTACCATGACTATATAATGTATGTGTATGATAATCAGCCAATATCTTCATTTGTTAATCCTCTCCAAGTATTTTGACTTCTTCTTCCAACATAACCCCAAACTTGGCATATACAGAACTTTTTATAACATATATTAAATCTAAAATATCTTTAGCACTTGCTTCTCCTAAATTAACCACAAATCCACAATGCTTCTCAGATACTTGAGCACCTCTCAAAGTAAGTCCTCTTAATCCAGTTTCTTCTATTAACTTACCTGCAAAATATCCTGTTGGTCTTTTAAATGTACTTCCTGCACTAGCAAAATTTAATGGTTGCTTAGTTGTTCTTCTTGTTGTTAAATCATCCATTAAACTTTTTATTTCATCATAATTTCCTTTTTGCAAATCTATTTCTGCTGATAAAGCTATATATCCATTTTTCGCTATTATACTTTTTCTATACCCAAATTCCATCTGTTCATTTGACAGTTCAAAGATATTGCCTTCCATATCTATTAATCTTACTGATTTTACTATATCTTTCATTTCACCACCATATGCTCCTGCATTCATGGCTAATGCTCCACCTAATGTTCCAGGTATACCTGAGGCAAACTCAAATCCTTTTAGTTCTTGTTTTTGTAGAGCTTTACCTAAAACAGATAATAAAGCTCCTGACTGAGCAATTATTTTAGTACCCTTTATCTCATAAGAATTAAAGTTGTCTGCAAGTTCTATTACTATGCCTCTTATTCCACCATCTTTAATTAGAATATTCGAACCATTTCCAATTATTAAATATGGCATAGATTCTTTTTTCACTAACTGAAGTACATTTTTTAGCTGTTCTTCAGTTCTAGGTCTAACCAATATATCTGCTGGACCTCCAACTCTAAATGAGATATGTTTTTTCATAGGTTCATCTATTTTTATATCATCTTTGCTTAATATATTTAATAAATTTTCATATATATCTTGATTATTCATTGTATTTCCTCCCAAATTATACTAAACTTCAGTTGTCAGTATTGTCTAAATTATATTAATGTATAGTATTAACTATATTCAATAATATATGATTTTGCTTATCATACAGATTTCATATTTTTAAGTTTTTTAATTCCAAACTATATTCAATAAATATATAATAAAGTAAAAAAAAAAAAATAACAACATATAAAAGAACATAAATAATTTAAAAAAAGCATCAATATCGCTGATATCAATGCTTTAAAAGGCTATTTAATTCGTATTATTTATCTAACTATTTTTCACATAGCAAAGATAATAAATTCCTCCAACTATTATAGAACCTCCAACTACATTTCCAAGCGTTACAAATACCAAATTAGTTATTAATTGAACCATAGTAATATCTGCTCCTAATGCCATTCCCATTGGTATAAAAAACATATTTGCAACACTATGTTGGAATCCACATAAAACAAATAACATTATTACTGTCCAACATGAAGCTAACTTAGATACTATATCTTGAGATGCTGTAGCCATCCATACAGCTAAAACTACTAAAATGTTACAAAGTATTGCTTTTAAAAACATTGAAACTATCGTTGAATTAACTTTAGCTTCTGCTACAGCTATGGCTTTTGTAGCTACATCCCCTGTTAATGTAGAAGAATAGTATACAAGTGCCACTAAAAGTAGTGAACCTACTAGATTGGCAAAATAAACTAGTCCCCAGTTTCTTAGCATTTTTCCCAATGTTATTTTTTTGTCCATAAGCGGAATAAGCATTAAAGTATTTCCAGTGAATAACTCTGCTCCTGCTACCACTACAAGCATAAGACCTACTGGAAAGACCATAGCACTTAAAAAACTAGCTATTCCTGCGTCTATCTTACCAAAAGTCTGGCTAACTATTATACTCCCCAATCCCCCAAAACCTATAAATGCTCCTCCAAATAAACCTAATAAAATTGCATTTTGTGTTGAAATATTCGCTTTTTTAATACCTGCACTTATAGTTGCTTGTGCAGTTTCCCCAGGTGTCAAGAATCCTTTACTCATAAATCCTTCCCCCTTAAAAATTATACTTTTCCTTGTCTTTTTATGGCAATAATTATATAATAACAATATGATATATAATAAATTTTATTAATATAAAAAATTTTCTATATGCTTATATATACTTATGTCTATATAATTATATTATTTATTATATACTAACTTTGTTAATTTCGAAATAATTATATTTAAATTGAAAAATTTACCTTTTGATTATTTATTTTACTTTTTTATTATTGAGGTATTATATATAATAGATATATGTTCGAGTTATTATATATAATTACTGATTTTACTAAATACCCAAAAGGAGGAAATTTTATGTTTAATATATCATTTTTCGAAATGTCAATATATGAAATAACAGTTACTACAATATATGTAATTAATTTCATGGTTATACTAAATCTCATTTTTAGAGAAAAGAGAAATATAAACACAACTCTAACATGGCTTCTTATATTAGTATTAATACCAGCTCTTGGATTTATACTTTATATGGCTTTTGGTAGAAATATTTCAAAAAACAATATGTTTAGAGTAAAAGAAAAGGACGATAAGATAATCAAAAGCAATATACTAGATACTCAAGTTAAATTACAATCTACATCTGAAATTGATTCAGAAATACATCAACATAAGGATATGATTTATGCATTAGCTAATTCAAATAATGCTCATTATACCAATAATAATGATGTGTGGATTTACGCTGAGTCTAGTCAATTTTTTAACACTCTTCTTGAAGAACTTAAGAAAGCAAAGAAATATATAAATATACAGTTTTACATTTTCAAAGATGACAAAATTGGAACTGAAATAATTGACATTCTAGTAGATAAGGCCAAAGAAGGTGTAGAAGTAAGACTTTTATTTGACGCCGTTGGTGGTAGAACACTAAAAAATAGTACACTTTCTAGATTAAAAGAAAGTGGTGTTAAAGTTGGAAGTTTCTTTCCATCATTCTTAAAAATTGTAAACTTTAACTTAAACTACAGAAACCACCGAAAAATTGTTGTCATTGATGGAAAAGTAGGATTTGTAGGTGGATACAATGTTGGAGACGAATATCTAGGTAGAAATCCAAAATTTGGTCTATGGAGAGATACACATACTAAACTTACTGGTGATTGTGTAATTGACCTAAATATGAGATTTATCCTTGATTGGAGATATACAACTAAAGAAGATTTAGATTTAGAAAAGTACTTCGCAGAAAGTGAAACACCTTCTGATTGTCCTTCTGAAAATATTGGGATTCAAATAGTATCAAGTGGTCCAGATATATCAGAGCTCGATGAAATTAAATATGGTTACCTTAAAATGATTCAGAAAGCTAGAAAGTATATATATATACAGAGTCCTTATTTAATACTTGACTCAACATTTATAGATACTTTAAAAATAGCTTGTTTATCTGGTGTTGATGTAAGAATTATGATTCCTTCTAAACCTGACCATCCTTTTGTATACTGGGCATCATATTCATATGCTGGAGAACTTTTAAAATTTGGAGCTAAAATCTACACTTATGGTGAAAATGCATTTTTACATGCTAAGACAATAGTTATAGATGACTCTATATGTTCTATAGGAACAGCTAATATGGATATAAGAAGCTTTGAGCTTAATTTTGAAGTAAATGCCTTTATGTACTCTTCAAAAAAAGCACTAGAGCAAAGAGTTATATTTGAAAATGATATTTTAGATTCAAAAGAAATAACATTAGATGTATATAATTCTAGGTCTACTTATATAAAAATCAAGGAATCAATTTCTCGACTATTATCATCAGTTTTATAAATCTTTTATTTTATAAAAATTTTACCTTTTGGTTTATTTTTTAAAGTTTTTTATATATATTATTTTTTTTTTATTGAATTCAGTCCATTTTTTTTATTTTTTTTAACTATTCTGAATTATTTTATATTATAATAGACTAGTATAGTTTTTTTTTTAATAGGTAACTTTTTTGCATTGTTTTTATGAATAAAGAAATTGTTGTATATTATTCTTTCTTTATTGTTTTGGTTTTGTTCACCAACATAATATTGGTGTCAACGCATGGTTAATTATTTTATGAAAAATAATAACTTTAAAAAGAAAAGGGGGATTTGTTATGTGCGATTTTATTTCACACAACAAGCAGTTATTTGACGAATTAGATATATTTATTGACTCTCTTGCAACAAAAGAAGGTGCTTTGATACAAGTTCTACATGAAGCTCAAGGTATATTTGGATATCTTCCAAAAGAAGTACAACTTCATGTTGCTAAAAGACTTGGAGTAGCTCCTGCAAAGGTATATGGGGTTGTTACATTCTATTCTTATTTCACTACAGAACCTGTAGGTAAGTATAAAATAAGTGTCTGTCTAGGTACTGTATGTTTTGTAAAAGGTGCTGATAAGATATTAAGTGCTTTTGAAAAACAGCTTGGTATAAAAGTTGGAGAAACTACTAGTGATTTTAAATTTTCTTTAGAAGGTTTAAGATGTTTGGGGGCATGTGGTTTAGCTCCAGTTGTTACTGTAAATGGTAAAGTTTATGGTAAAGTAAAACCAGATCAAGTAAGCGAAATATTAGATACTTATAGAGAATTAGAATTGAATTGTTAAGAGGGGTGAATAAATAATGCGTAAAGTAAATTCATTTGATGAATTAAAAGTTTTAGCTGATGAGCTAAAACCTAGTCTTAGCCTAAGAAAAAATTATTCTAAGGAAAATGTATTAAGAAGAGAATTACTTGTTTGTTGTGATACTGGATGTACATCTTCAAACAGTATGGAAATAGTTAGTGAATTAGAAAATGAAATAAAAAAATCAGGAATACAAGACAAAGTTGATGTTCGCTTAACAGGTTGTTTTGGTTTCTGTGCTCAAGGTCCTATCGTAAAAGTTTATCCTGATAACGTTTTCTATGTGAAAGTTGAACCATCTGATGCTGAAAAGATAGTTCAAAATCACTTAATTAGAAATACAGTTGTTGAGGAATTATTATATGAAGAAGAATCTTTAAATAAAAAAGTAGAAGCACAAGAAGAAATGTCTTTCTACAAAAAACAATTACGTATAGCTCTAAAGAATTGTGGGCTTATAGACCCAGATAGTTTAGAGGATTATATTGCTAATGATGGTTATTTAGCTCTAGGTAAATGTTTAACATCTCTTACTCCTCAAGAAGTTATTGCAGAAGTAAAGACTTCTGGTCTTCGTGGTAGAGGAGGAGCTGGATTCCCTACAGGTTCTAAATGGGAAGCTGCTTCAAAGAATCCTGCTGGCCCAACTGATAAAAAATTCGTTGTCTGTAATGCTGATGAAGGAGACCCTGGTGCATTCATGGATAGATCTGTACTTGAAGGAGACCCTCATAGTGTACTAGAAGCTATGGCAATATGTGGATATGCTATAGGTTCTGATACAGGATACATATATATAAGAGCTGAATATCCAAAATCTATAGAAAGACTAAAAGTAGCTATAGCTCAAGCTGAAGCACATGGCTTACTTGGTGAAAATATTTTAGGTACTGGATTTAACTTCAAATTAGAATTAAAATATGGTGCAGGAGCTTTCGTTTGTGGTGAAGGTACAGCTTTAATGCATTCAATTGAAGGTAGACGTGGTGAACCTAGAATGAAGACTTATAGTTCTTCTAAGAGTGGATTATGGAAATCTCCTACTTGCTTAAACAATGTTGAAACTTTTGCTAATATTCCAGCAATCATACTTAAGGGTGGAGACTGGTTTGCTAACTTAGGTACTGATGATTCTAGTGGTACTAAAGTTTTTGCTCTTGGTGGAAAAGTAGAAAATGTAGGTCTTGTTGAGGTTGCAATGGGTACTACTTTAAGAGATATTGTATTTGAAATTGGTGGAGGAATTCCTGAAGGTAAGAACTTCAAGGCAGTTCAAACAGGTGGACCATCTGGTGGATGTATACCAACTGAACATTTAGATATACCTATAGACTTTGGTTCATTAAGCTCTATAGGCTCAATGATGGGCTCTGGTGGTATGCTTGTTCTTGATGAATCTGACTGTATGGTAGATATAGCCAAATTCTTCCTTGAGTTTACTGTTGAAGAATCTTGTGGTAAATGTACACCTTGTCGTATAGGTACTACAAGATTATTAGAAATATTAACTAAAATTACAGAAGGTAATGGTACTCTACAAGATTTAGACGACCTAGAAAACCTTGCTGAAACTATACAAACTGCTTCATTATGTGGTCTTGGTAAAGCTGCTCCAAACCCTGTTTTAAGTACTCTTCAATATTTTAAAGATGAGTATATAGCTCATGTTGTCGATAAGAAATGTCCTGCTGGCAAATGTCAAAACTTACTTTCTTACTTCATAACAGATGCTTGTAAGGGTTGTACAAAATGTTCTAGAGTGTGTCCTGCTGGTTGTATAACAGGTTCTGTTAAAGAACAACATGCAATAGATACTTCTAAGTGTCTAAAATGTGGTGCTTGTATAGATAATTGTACATTTAATGCTATAATCAAGAAATAACTTATTTGGAGGAGGAATAACAATGAGTTTAGTTAATTTAACTATCAATGGCAAACATGTTTCAGCACCTAGTGGAACTTCTATCTTAGATGCTGCAAAACTAATAAATATAAAAATACATAACCTTTGTCATTTACATATGAATGAAATAGATAAGCTTGACACTTGCGCTTCTTGTCGTGTTTGTATGGTTGAGACAGAGAGAGGTTTAGTTCCAGCTTGTGGAACAGTTATAAAGGAAGGTATGAGAGTTCAAACTAATAGTGCTAGAGCATTAAATGCTCGTAGAACTATTGTTGAATTACTATTATCAGACCATCCACAAGATTGTTTTATATGTGAAAAAAATGGAGACTGTGAATTACAAACTATAGCTGCTGATTTAGGAGTAAGAAAGATAAGATATCAAGGTTCTAAGTCTTTTGCAGGTAAAGATACCTCTACTAAATCTTTAGTTAAAGACCATTCTAAATGTATATTATGCAGAAGATGTGAAACTGTATGTAATGATATCCAAACAGTAGGAGCATTATCTGGAGTTAATCGTGGATTTAATACTTTAGTTAGTACATTTTTCAATGCTGATATGGTTGAAACAGAGTGTACATTCTGTGGCCAATGTATATCTGTCTGTCCAACTGGAGCATTAACAGAAGTAGATAATGTGCCTAAACTATGGGATGTTTTAAATAAAAAAGAAAAAACTATAGTAGTGCAAGTTGCTCCTGCTGTAAGAGTTGCTATTGGTGAAGAGTTTGGATTAGAGCCAGGTTCAATATCTACAGGAAAAATGGTTGCTGCTTTAAAAGCACTTGGGTTTGAGCATGTATTTGATACAAACTTCGGTGCAGACTTCACTATAATGGAAGAAGCTACTGAATTTATAGAAAGAATTCAAAAAGGTGAAAATCTACCTATATTAACAAGTTGTTGCCCTGCATGGGTAAACTTCTTAGAACACAATTATCCAGACCAATTAAATCTAGCATCTAGCTGTAAATCTCCTCAAGGTATGTTTGGTTCTATAGCTAAGAACTACTATGCACCTAAAATACTAGGAATTAATCCAGATGACCTTTATGTTGTATCTGTAATGCCTTGTGTAGCTAAGAAGTATGAAGCTTCAAGAGAAGAATTAAGTGAATCTGGAATATTAGATGTTGACCTTTCTATAACTACTAGAGAGCTAGCTAAGATGATAAAAGAAGCTGCTATCGATTTACCTAATCTTCAAGACCAGGATTTTGATAATCCATTAGGAAAATCTACTGGTGCTGCTTCTATATTTGGAGCAAGTGGTGGAGTTTTAGAAGCTGCTCTACGTACTTCATATGAAAAGATAACTAACAAAACTTTAGATAATGTAAACTTTACTAATGTTAGAGGGCTTAAAGGAATCAGAGAAGCAAGTATAGATGTTGATGGAACTACAGTTAATGTATGTATTGTAAATACACTTAAAAATGCTAGAAAGATGATGGATAAGGTTAGAAGTGGAGAGTGTAAGTACCATATCATAGAAGTTATGGCATGTCCTGGTGGATGTGTTGGAGGAGCTGGTCAACCTTACCATCATGGTAATACTGAAATAATTGATAGACGTGCAAATGCATTATATGAAATAGATAGAAACAAGGCTATTCGTAAGTCTCATGAAAATCCTGACTTACAAGCTATTTATAAAGACTTCTTTGGAGATCCAAATAGCGATGTAGCTCACAAATACCTTCATACTCATTACTTTGATAAGAGTTGTATTTATGAAGAATGTCCAAAAGAATGTGCTTGTGAAGAAGCTAAATAAATTTTAATAAATTGAGAAACTAAAATATTCTCAAATAAAAGGATTGTATAAAGTGCTTTTAAGTACTTTATACAATCCTTTCTAATTTAATCATAGATAACCTACTTTTCTACACTTATCTTGGTTAAAGTATTCCTGCCATTTTCATAAGCTGTTTTGCATTTGTAGTCTTACATCTTCCATCTTTTATGGTATAGTCAAAATAGATTTTATCATCAACATAGTACTCTGAAAAATGGTAGTTTACAATCTCTACATCTCCACCACTTGAAAGGTCACATAACTCAAAATCATGTGTTGTAACCATACTTATGACCCATGGCTTTGATAGTTTCTTTACTGCCTCACTTGCTCCAATAATTCTATCAGCAGAGTTAGTTCCTTTAAAAATCTCATCAACTAAAACCAACATAGGTAATTCTTTTATGCTATATTGAATCATTGATTTTATTCTGAGAATTTCAGCATAAAAAGTTGATATACCTTGACTTACATCATCTTGTATTCTCATAGATGTAAATATAGCCATACATGTTGCATCAAAACTTTTAGCACATACAGGAGCACCTGCATACGCCAATACTAGGTTTACACCAATACTTCTTAAAAAGGTCGTCTTCCCTGACATATTTGAACCTGTAATGATACAGGTTTGAGAATTTAATTTTATCGAGTTTGCTACAACACTTTTCTCTGCTATTAATGGATGATATACTTCTTCAATGTCTAACCTTGGAATACTTTCATTTTTTATTATTGGAAAGCAGATATTTTCCTTTACTTGACCAATAATAGTTAAACTTATTAAAGCTTCAAACTCTCCAATAGATTCAAGCCATCCTCTAATTTGATTTCCATATACACCTTTCCATCTTTCTAGAGATTCTGCACAGTGATAATTCCACATAAGAACACCACAAGCAACTATATACACTATTTGATTATATCTTAGGTTTACGGCATTACCTATTGAGTTCAATTGTTTAATACCTTTTGAAACACCATTACCTTTAGAAAGTTTTGCTTGTAATTCTTTTAAATATGGGCTTTCGAATGTCTCTTTCTCTAAAACTTCAAACATTTTTTCATATACTTGTATACTTCTACTAAACGAGAATAATGGAGATAAGGTCTGCATAAGCTTTGTATGTCCAAAACCTCCAAATCCTAACTGAAGTACAAAAAGTAAAAAAACAGGTAACACAGGCAAAAAACCTAATATAAAAAATATAAAAGATAATATTGTTGCAGTAGGTAAACCCCAAGTAAAAATATGCATCCACTTAGGTATATATACATTTTTATCTTCTCCATACTCTATAAATGACTCTATACTTCTATCAGAGTTGGTTTTTTGCTCTTTACCAATTATATTACTTAATGTCTGAATATGAATAGAAAAATCCTGTTTTGATAAGAGCTCTTTTACTGCTGTTTGTCTTTCTAAGATTATCTTATCATCTGGATTTTCATTCCATAAAGACTTAGCTAAAGACTGCTTTCCATAGGATGTATTAGCCACACAAATATACTGATATAGTGATGCTCTTCCAAATAGGTCTAAATCTTTTGCTTGTGAATTTTCTTCTTGTATATACTCTTTGCCATCTATTTTGAACTCTTTCCACTCATCACCAAATCTTTTAACATACTTATCTAGCACTTCACCCTTACTCTTAAAATACGATTCTTCATCTTTTATTTTATTATGAATAACTAAAAGTGAAATAAATAGAATCAATGCCACAATTCCAACAAAAATACCTATTGTATTTTTATTGTAAAATCCAATGGCAAATCCTGCTATCAATATTAAAAAAGATATTAACCTAGCTGTACTTACATTATTTGATTTTTTATTTAAGAGCAATTCTTTTTCAGTAGTACTTTCTAAAAGCTTACTAAAATAGTTTATTCCCATAAAGACTCCAACTTCCTTATCATATAATAAATTTAAATATAGTATTAAATTTAATCTAATAACTTTAAACGTTAATTTAAACTCGGTTTATATAATATATATTTTATAAATATTCTATACAATTTTATTTTATATACATTTTCTATTACTTAGTATCAATCAGTTTTGATAGTTTCTTAGTAAATTCTTGGGCTGCATCATACCCCATTCCTCTTTGTCTAAAATTCATTGCTGCTACTTCTAGTATCATAGCAGTATTTCTTCCAGGCTTGACAGGAACAACTAACTTCTCTACATTAACACCAAGTATTTCTTCATATTCTTTATCTAATCCAAGTCTATCATAGTACTTATTTTCATCCCAAGCTTCTAAATGTACTACTAAATCTATCATTTTAGAATTTTTGATAGCTCCTACACCGTATAGGCTTCTGACATCTATTATACCTATTCCTCTTATCTCTAGGAAATGTCTTATTAATTCAGGAGACTGACCCATCAACATACTTTCATCTAGTTTTCTTATTTCTACAGCATCATCTGCAACTAATCTATTACCTCTCTGAATTAATTCTAATGCTGTTTCTGACTTTCCTATACTACTCTCTCCCTTTATCAAAACACCTATACCATAAATATCAACTAAAACTCCATGAATCGTTGTATGTGGTGCTAACTTATTATCTAAATAATTTGATAATCTATTTATAAGTCTAGTTGTATTTCTGTTTGTACTTAAGAGTATTCTCTTATACTTTTTAGCCTTTTCTATTACATCTGGCTTTATTTCTAAATCTCTAGAAATTATTAAAGCTGGTATTTCATATGAAAAAAATCTATTTAGTACCTCTTCTCTAATTTCATTATCCATCAATCCAAAGAAATTATATTCTGTCTTTCCAACTATTTGTATTCTCTCATATGCAAAGTAATCAAAATACCCTGCAAATTGTAAACCTGGTCTATTTATATCTTGAGAGTAGACATAATAATCTACATCATCAGGCATGTATACTACTTTAAGTTTTAAATCTTTTATTATTTCTCTTATTGATACTTTATTGCTAGTTTCCATTAATTTTCTTCCTTCCTAAAAAAATTATAAACATTCTCTGCAATGCTTTTATTCATTCCTTCCACTTCTAAAAGTTCTTCAAAGGTAGCTTCTTTTATAGCTTCTACATCTTTAAAATGACTCAGTAGTGCTTTTTTCCTTTTTTCACCTATCCCTTGTATATCATCTAAGATAGATTTTGTCAAAGCTTTATTTCTTAGACTTCTATGATATGTTATTGCATAATTATGAACTTCTTCTTGTATACTAGCAATAAATCTATATAAACTAGTTGTTTTATCCAACTCGATTTCTTTTTCTTTACATATTAACCCTTTAGTTCTATGCTTATCGTCTTTGTACATTCCCCAAAGTGGTATGTCTACATCATTAAGTTCTAATACTTTTTTTACAGCACTAACCTGTCCCTTTCCTCCATCCAACAATATAAGGTCAGGTAAATTTCCATGTTTCAATCTTCTATCTACAATTTCAGCCATAGAATCATAATCATTGGGTCCAATAACCGTTTTTATTTTATATCTTCTATACTCTTTTTTATCTTTTTTAGCATTTGTATAGACTACCATAGAACCAATTGAATCTACTCCTTGTATATTTGATATATCAAAAGACTCTATTCTTATCGGCAATTTTTCTAAGTTTAACAATCGTTTTAATTCTTCTAATGCTCCAATACTTTTTTCATATTTTCTTTTGTTCATATCAGAAAATTTTTCAAGGTACTCTACTGCATTTTTTCTAACCATTTCAACTAGACTTTTTTTCTCTCCTTTTTGTGGTACTCTTATTGTTACTTTTTGTCCTTTTTTAGACGATAGCCATTCTTCTAATATACAACTGTCTTCTATCTCATCTTCTATAATTAGTTCTTTAGGTATATACTCTTGTTCATTGTAAAATTGTTTTACAAATGAACTTAATATAGAAGCTCTTGGACTATCCATTACCCCTTCTAGGATAAAGTGTTCTCTCCCAACAATCTTACCATTTCTAATAAAAAATACTTGTACACAGGCTTCATTATGAGCTCTTGCCATGGCAACTACATCCTGATTTAAATCGGTTACAGTAGCATCTATTTTTTGTTTTTGTATCATTTCTTCAAGACCCTTTATTTTATCTCTATATATAGCTGCTTCTTCAAATCTAAAATTCATAGAACTCTCATTCATCTTTTCTTTTAAGAGCTCCATCAACTTTTCTTCTTTCCCAGATAGACACATTATAATTTCTTCTATCATCTTTCCATATTCTTCTTTAGATACTTTTCCTGTACAAGGCCCCAAGCATTTATTTATGTGTAAGTTTAAACAAGGTCTTGTTTTATTTTTTATTGCTTTTTCTATATCTATTTTACAACTTCTTATTGGATAGGTACTATTTATAAGGTCTAAAGTATCATTTACCGCAGTTATATTGGTATATGGTCCAAAATACTTTGCTTTATCTTTAAGCACTCTTCTAACCTTTAAAATTCTTGGATAATCTTCATTTGTAGTTACTTTAATATATGGGTAAGTTTTATCATCCCTAAGTAGCACATTATACTTTGGTCTATATCTTTTTATTAAATTACATTCAAGTATTAATGCTTCCAACTCTGAATCCGTTATAATATATTCAAATTTATATATATTCTTAACCATAGATTTGACTTTAGATGTATGGTTTTTTGAAGATTGAAAATACTGCCTTACTCTATTTTTTAGAGATATAGCTTTTCCCACATATATTATGTGGTCGTATTTATCCTTCATTAAATATACGCCAGGCTCAGAAGGTAATTTTTTTAAGTGGTCTTGTATATCAAACATCTCGCCCTCCAAAACATTAAATTTTATATTAAAATTATACCCTAAAATATGAAAATTAAAAAGTTATTCAATTTCCAGCATTGTACACAAGTTAAAGTCCATATCATCTTCTATAATTGATTTAAAAGCAATCTCAAATACGAAGAACAATATGGACTTTATGTTTGGTAATTATCTACAATTTATTTTTATATATTTACAGTTAAAATTTTACACAGTTTGTACAACCTAAGAGAAATATTTCTTTAAAAATTGACCTGTATAAGAACCTTCAACTTTAGATACTTCTTCTGGTGTTCCAGTTGCAACTATAGTTCCACCTTTATCTCCACCCTCTGGCCCTAAGTCTATTACATAATCACAAGTCTTTATAACATCTAGATTATGTTCTATGACTATAATTGTATTTCCTGTATCTGCTAATCTTTGTAATACGTGAATTAACTTATCTACATCTGCCATATGAAGTCCTGTAGTAGGTTCATCTAATATATATAAAGTCTTTCCTGTTGGTCTTTTACTAAGTTCTGATGCTAATTTTATACGTTGTGCTTCTCCTCCAGACAATTGAGTTGAAGGCTGTCCCAATTTAATATATGAAAGACCTACATCCATTAATGTATCTAGTTTTCTTTTTATGTTTGGTATATTTTCAAAAAACTCAACAGCTTCTTCTACATTCATATCTAGTATATCAGATATAGTTTTATCTTTGTATTTTACTTGTAATGTTTCCCTATTGTATCTTTCACCCTTACAAACTTCACAAGGAACATATACATCTGGTAAAAAGTGCATCTCTATTTTTATTATTCCATCACCTTTACAAGCTTCACATCTACCACCTTTTACATTAAAACTAAATCTTCCTTTTTTATAGCCTCTTGCTTTCGCTTCATTAGTAGCTGCAAAGATATCCCTTATAAAGTCAAATACCCCTGTATAAGTGGCTGGATTTGAACGAGGTGTTCTTCCAATTGGACTTTGGTCAATATTTATAACCTTATCTATATTTTCAATTCCTTTTATTTCTTTGTGCTTACCAGCTCTTTGTTTAAGTCTATTTACTTTACTTGCAACACCTTTATAAAGTATGTCATTTATTAGTGTACTTTTCCCAGAACCTGAAACACCTGTTATACATGTAAACTTACCTAATGGCAATTTTACATCAATATTTTTTAGGTTATTTTCTGATGCTTTGACTACTTCTATAAAACTTCCATTTCCTTCTCTAGTAGTCTCAGGAACTAATATTTGTTTTTTTCCACTTAAATACTGACCTGTTATTGAGTTTTCATTTTCTATTATTTCATCTAAAGTCCCTTGTGCAACTATCTCACCACCATGTATACCTGCACCAGGACCAATATCTATGACATAATCAGCTTCTCTCATTGTATCTTCATCATGTTCTACGACAATTAAAGTATTTCCTAAATCTGTTAGATGTCTAAGAGTGCCTATGAGTCTGTCATTATCTCTTTGATGAAGACCTATACTTGGCTCATCAAGCACATATAACACTCCAACTAATGCTGAACCTATTTGAGTTGCTAACCTTATACGTTGTGCTTCTCCTCCTGAAAGTGTTCCAGCTTTTCTTGATAAATTCAAATAATCAAGACCAACATCTCTTAAAAACTTAGCTCTTCCCTTTATCTCTTTTATAATCTCATGAGCTATAAATCTTTGCTTTTCTGTAAGAGTTATATTTTCCATAAAATCTATCAATTCATTAACAGATAAGTTTGTTACTTCCATTATATTTTTTCCATCAACTAAAACAGATAAAACCTCTTTTTTAAGTCTCAATCCCTTACATTTTGGACAAGGTCTTTCTGCCATATACTCTTCAATTTTATCTCTCATATACTCTGAGTTAGTTTCTTTGTATCTTCTCTCTAAGTTTACTACTACACCTTCAAAATATGATTTATAATTTCTAGTTCCTCCAAATTTTGATTCATAAACAAACTCTACCATTATATTATCCTTACCATAAAGTAACTCTTGAACAAAATCTTCTGGTAAATCTTTAAATGGAGTTGTCAAAGATACATTAAAATGCTCTGCTAAACTTTTTATCATTTTGCTATAATAAGTATCGTCGTTGACACCTGTTGAACCCCATGCAGCCACTGCACCTTGTTTTATTGATAAATCTTTATTTGGTACAACTAGTTCTGGGTCAACTTCTTTACTTTCTCCAAGACCATTACAAACATCACAAGCACCAAAAGGAGCATTAAATGAAAACATTCTTGGAGATAATTCTTCTATCCCAATTCCATGTTCTGGACATGCAAATTTAGTTGAGAAAAGAATCTCTTCTCCATCTATTATCTGAGCTATTACAAGACCATCAGATAGTTTAACCGCAGTTTCAATTGAATCTGCAAGTCTAGATTCTATTCCATCTTTAACTACTATTCTATCTACTACTACTTCTATACTGTGTTTTTGGTTTTTAGTTAAAACAATATCATCACTTACTTCATAGTTTTCGCCATCAACTCTAACTCTTACAAATCCTTCTTTTTTAATATTATCTAAGACCTTTTTATGTGTACCTTTTTGACCTCTAACAATTGGTGAAAGTATTTGCAGCTTCGTTCTATCTGGAAAATATAGCATTTTATCAACTATTTCTTGAATAGTCATTTGACTTATTTTTTCACCACAAGTAGGACAATACACATCACCTACTCTTGCAAATAATAATCTCAAATAATCATATATTTCTGTTACTGTTCCAACTGTAGAACGTGGATTCTTTGAAGTAGTCTTCTGGTCTATTGAAATAGCTGGTGATAAACCTTCAATATACTCTACATTTGGCTTTTCCATTTGCCCTAAAAACTGTCTAGCATAAGCAGACAAACTCTCTACATATCTTCTTTGGCCTTCTGCATATATCGTATCAAACGCCAAAGATGACTTTCCAGAACCAGACAATCCTGTAAAAACTATAAACTTATCTCTTGGTAAATCTAAATCTACATTTTTTAAATTATGCTCTTTTGCTCCTCTTATTATAATTTTATCTTCCATAACCTTGTTTTTACCTTTCTATTTTTCCAATTTTTCTTCCAACTGTTTTACCTTATCTCTTAATTCGGCCGCTCTCTCAAATTGTAAGTTTTGAGCAGCTTCCATCATCTCTGATTTTAATTTTTCTATATTATCTTTTATCTCTTCTTTATCATCTGTATCAGTTATTCCATATACAACTTCTTCCTCTGCTACCTTAGTTGCCTCTATACTATCTCTTACACTTTTTTGTATAGTCTTAGGAGTTATGTTGTGTTCTTCATTATATAAATTCTGTATAGCTCTTCTTCTTTTTGTCTCATCAATAGCATTTTGCATTGAATCAGTTATCCTATCAGCATACATAATAACTCTTCCATTTTCATTTCTAGCTGCACGTCCAATAGTTTGTATTAACGCTGTTTCGGAACGTAAGAAACCTTCTTTATCTGCATCTAAAATCGCTATAAGTGAAACCTCTGGTATATCTAGACCTTCTCTAAGTAAATTTATTCCTACAAGTACATCAAATTTTCCTAGTCTTAAGTCTCTTATTATCTCTGTTCTTTCTAATGTAACTATATCTGAATGTAGATATTTAACTTTTATTCCTATTTCTTTAAGGTAATTAGTTAAGTCTTCACTCATTTTTTTAGTCAAAGTGGTTATAAGCACTCTTTCATTTTTTTCTATTATTTTAGTTATTTCTCCTACCAAATTGTCTATCTGATTATTTATAGGTCTTACTTCTATAATTGGATCTAAAAGACCTGTTGGTCTTATTATTTGTTCTGCTATAGTTTCGGAATGTTGAATTTCATAAGGACCTGGTGTAGCACTTACAAACAACATTTGATTTATATTTCCTTCAAATTCTTGAAAATTTAGTGGTCTGTTATCAAGTGCAGAAGGTAATCTGAATCCATTTTCTATAAGAGAAGTTTTTCTTGACCTATCTCCTGCATACATTCCTCTTACCTGTGGAATAGTAACATGTGCTTCATCCACAATTATCAAATAATCATCTGGAAAGAAATCCATTAGTGTATATGGTCTTTCTCCTTCTTCTCTTCCAGTAATATGTCTTGAATAGTTTTCTATTCCCTGACAAAATCCTATTTCCTTTAACATTTCTATATCATACTTTGTTCTTTGCTCAATTCTTTGAGCTTCTAAAAGTCTATCATTTTCTTTAAAATTCTCGATTTGTTGTTGAAGTTCATCTTCAATTTGAACAATTGCGTTTTCAATTCTTTCTGGTGTTGTTACATAGTGAGATGCGGGGAAGATAACAACATGATTTCTTGTCCCAACAATCTTTCCTGTTACATAATCAATTTCTGTTATTCTATCTATCTCATCACCAAAAAACTCTATTCTTATTGCTTTTTCATCATTACTAGCTGGAAATATTTCTAATATATCCCCTCTAACCCTAAAAGTCCCTCTTGTAAAATTTATATCATTTCTTTCATATTGTATCTCTATTAACTTTTTTATTACATCATCTCTATCTCTTTGCATACCAGGTCTTATAGATAACATAAGTTCTTTATAATCTTTTGGGTCACCCAAACCATATATACAAGATACTGAAGATATTATTATTGTATCTCTTCTCTCTAAAATAGATGCTGTAGCAGAATGTCGAAGTTTGTCTATTTCGTCATTTATACTTGCATCTTTTTCTATATAAGTGTCACTGTGAGCTACATATGCCTCTGGTTGATAGTAATCATAGTAACTTACAAAATATTCAACTGCATTGTCTGGGAAAAATTCTTTAAACTCACTATAAAGTTGTGCTGCTAGTGTTTTATTATGAGCCATTATTAGGGTAGGTTTTTTAACTTGTTGTATTATATTTGCCATTGTGAATGTTTTTCCTGAACCCGTTACACCTAACAATGTCGAAAATTTTTCATTTCTATTTATAGAATCCACTATTGATTTAATAGCTTCTGGTTGGTCACCTGTTGGTTTGAAGTCTGACTTTAGTTTAAAATCCATAGTATCACTCCTTCTTTTCGAACATTAGTTCCTAACATGTATTATTATATCATACCTTTCTAGAATTGTTTCAGTTATTTTAAATATTTTACCCATTTAAATTTTACTTAAATCTAAAATATAAAAAAAGACTTCTATCTTTATAATAGAAGTCTATAAGTAATGGAAAATAAATACTTTATCAAGTTTATATAATGAAGTCAAATGCTTCTTTTTCAACTCCGTCTAGTTTCAAATTGAATAGTTTTAATATAGTTGCTGCATGAGCTCTTAAGTCGCCTTCTTCCTCTACTACACCTGTTTTTATTTTAGGTCCAAAAGCTATAAATGGAGGTCTATTACCCTTAGTAGGTAAATGACCATGTGTAGCCACAGCAAACTTGTAATCTTTTATATCGGAATCCTTTATAATATTTCCTTCTAAATCATTTCCAAATGAAATTCCTTCAATTCCTTCAATTACCAGTTCAAAATCGCCTTCAAGTCCAAGATTGGATGCTTCTTCTCTGGTAAATATATTCTCTATAAATAATTCTTCTTTAAACTCTTCAAGCAATGCTCTTAACTCTTCTAGTCTATTTGAGTTATTTACTATTATCTGTGCTGATATGCCTGATGAATTTACATAGGCATCAAAATTCTTAACCTCATCATTTTCTACTGTTATAAATCCATGTGATTTAAGTAAAACATTTGGATTTACGACTTTATCAACTCTAAGATGGCCATGGTCTCCAAGTATTATAAAATTGGTATCTTCATATGTACCCGCATCCTTTGTAGCCTGAATTATATCTCCTAACCATTTATCATTCATTTTCAGGGCTTCATTTACTTCTTCATTAAACAAACCATGATTATGTCGTGTATGGTCCAAAGTTGCTAGATGTATTAACATCAAATCTGGATTATATTCTTTTATTACATCTACCGCACAATTTACTCCAAATAAATCCATATTAGGCTCTAATTTCCAATCAATATAATGGCAATGTCTATCATAAATACTATCCATTATAACCTTACTTGAACTTTTTTCAAAGGTTTCTCTTGGGTCATCTTCTCTATTAGGAGCCCATATCTCTGCAATGTTATAATCTATATTTAGATTTGCACCCATTACAGGCCATAAGATACTAGAAGTGGTCAAATTATTTTCCTTTGCTACATCTATAATTGTCTTTACTTTTATATCTTTTGAATACCAATACCAATCTTTATTTTCTTTATTTGGGTCAAATTTTTCATTATGATATATTCCATGTTTTTTAGGATATACCCCTGTGACCATACTTGTATGACAAGGATATGTTAAAGTTGGATATACACAATTTATATTTTTCACCATAGAACAATTTTCTAAGATAGATTTAAAATTTGGTAGATTCTTTACAAATTCTAAATCTTTTTCAAATAAAGAATCTACTGATAATACTATAACTTTTGTCATTTACATTACCTCTTCATTCATATATTATTGAATACTTTCAATCAAGCTATAATCTATATATGTTACAAATAATATTTTATCAACATTTTATACATCTCTATAATTATTTATTAGTCTTGTCTATTACTGCTTGCATTGCAGAAGTTCCTTTATTTACTGCATCTTTTGGCGCCACATTTAAATCAGTAAGACCTTTTTTAATCTCATCCATTAACTTGTCAGTTGCTTCTTTATATCCATTTAGCATTGGAAGGGCAACAGCATATTGTAATTGGTCAGTTGCAACTTTATATTGTGGCTTTTCTTTATACAATGTTTGTAATTTTTCTGATTTAGTTGCATCTTCAGTTGTTGGTAGATATCCTGTTGATGAACTAAATTGAACTATTTTATCTGTTTGAGTCATCCATTCTATAAATTCTGCACTTGTATCTTTCTCTTTATCTGTTCCACCTTCAAGCATAACTAAGTTTGCTCCACCTGTAGGAGTTGCATATTTTTGATTTTTTGGTAAAAATGCTGTTGATATTTCAAACTTACCATCTGTTTGTTGCATAAGACCTGCTAAATCTGCTGTCGATGTAAATATCATACCAACTTTACCATTTACAAAATCTTGCTTTGCTACATCCCAAGCATTATAATCTTCACCAGGTGGCATTTTCATTACTCCAGATTTCATCATATCTTGCCAGAATTTAACTGGTGCTTGACCTGCTTCATTATTAAATGCTACTTTTTTTCCATCAGTTATTTCTCCTCCACTTTGCATTACCATCGCTTCATAGAACCAAATATCTATTGGAGTTTCAAATCCATAAGTATCTTCTGATTTATTTGTCATTTTACTAGCATATGTTTTAAGTTCTTCCCATGACTTTGGCCCTGAAGGGTCAAGACCTGCTTTAACTGCCATGTCTTTATTTATGTATAATATCGGTGTGCTTCTATTAAATGGCATCCCAACAAATTTATTTTCATAATATGAATTTGTTAGAAGACCAGAAAAGAATCTTTCTTGGTATGCCTTATCAAAGTATTTACTCATATCTACTAAAGCTCCTGCTGATGCAAATGTACCTGTTTGAGTTATTTCTAATAATGTTACATCTGGTTGGTCTTTAGAAGTTAATGCAGCTTGTAATTTTGTTGCATTTTCATAGTAATCTTTTTGTTTTAGCATATTCACTTGTATATCTTTATGCTCACTATTAAACTGGTCAACCATTTTTTGTGCAGTTTCACCATTAGTTCCACCCAAAGGTGCCCAGAAATCTATCTTTGTAATATTGCTATCTGTCTTTTCTCCTTTAGATGTATTTGAGTCATTAGAATTTGAACACCCAACTAAAGAACCTACTAATAATGTTATTGCTAATCCTGTTGCTAATTTTCTTTTAAGCTTCATTTCCATCCTCCAAATTTAGTTTTTGACTTTTTATTTTATTCCTGAATACATAAAAGCTTCTTTTACTTTTTTATTTGCAAATATATAAACAAGAATTATTGGTAAAATTAAAATTATATTTCCTGCCATTATTACATTCCATGCAGTAATTCCTTCTGAAGATTTAAGAAGAGCTACTCCGATTGGTAAAGTTCTTATTGCATCTGTATTTGTCATTACTAAAGGCCAGAAATAGTTATTCCAATGATATATAAAATTAAATAATATAAATGTTATTACTGCTGGTTTTGCCATAGGAACCATTATTTTAAACATTATTTTTAAGTCCGAAGTATTGTCTAATTTAGCTGCTTCAATAATCTCATCTGATATCTGCATAAAATTTTGTCTAAGCAAAAATATACCAAATGAAGATGTCATAAATGGAATTATAAGTGGCACATATGTATTTATAAATCCAAATTTACTCATCATCATATATACAGGTAAAAAAGTTACTTGTGGAGGAATCATAAGTCCTATGAGTAATAGTCCAAACAATACCTTTTCACCTCTAAATTTAATCTTAGAAAATGCATAAGCTGCAGGAACCATCACTAAAAACTGTATGATTAAAATACTACCTGTCACAAAGATACTATTTAATAAATATCTAAAAAATGGCCCTGAATTCCATGCTGTAATATAATTTCCTAGTACTATATCATTTGGTATTATTGTAGGTGGTAGTTGCATCATTTCTTGTGGGTTTTTAAAAGATGTCGACAACATCCATATAAAAGGGAATATAAATATTGCAGATAAAAGTACTAGAATTAATACTTCTATTGATTTTGATACTATTTTCTTTATATCAGCTTTATCTTTTTTAATAGGTCTTATAATATCCATTTTGTCCTCCTTTTTAATACGCCTCATAATATATATTTTTCTTTATTGATAATGAACTTTTTTTGATAATAGTCTGAAATTAGCATATGTAGCAATCATAACTATAGCTAATAAAAACATACTTGCTGCACTTGCTTGCCCTATATCGTAATATATAAATCCAGACTCATATATATAATAAGATAACATGTTGGTTGAACCTAATGGACCACCTTGTGTCATTATGCTTATTTCATCAAATACTTGAAATGATGCTGTTGTTGTTGTTATCATGAGAAAAAATATTGTTGGCGATAATAGTGGTAATGTTACCTTAAAGAAATTAGTTATCTTGTTTGCATTGTCTAGCTTAGATGCCTCATATATATAATTTGGTATCGATTTAAGACCTGATAAAACTATTAAAATATTATATCCCAGAGTTTTCCATATGCCTATTAAAATCAATGACATCAATGCTGAACTTTCACTTGAAAGCCATTTTGATGTTGGTAAGTGTAATACTGACAGTACCCAGTTTAAAAAACCATATTGAGGTTCCATAATCCAAAGCCATAATACGGCCACAGATACAAGTGAAATTACATGTGGTGTAAAGATTATACTTTGTGTTAAATTGTGTATTATAGAGTTTTTGTTTAACCAAGTAGCAAGTACTATAGCTAGTGATATAGATATAATTACCATAAAAAAAGTATAAATTGCTGTATTTGTTATAGTTTGTATAAACTCTGGATTTTTTAAAAGCTCTGTGTAATTGTTTAATCCTACATTTTCAAAAGTTGAACTAAGAAGACTTCCTGATTTGAAACTCAGTGATATTGTCTTAAGTATTGGATATACTATAAACAGTAAAGTTCCTATAATTGCAGGTGTTATGTACAAATATGCTTTATTAAATTGCTTTTTCATAAATATCTCCTTTGATTTTAGAATACATATTCTTACATTCTTTTATATCATCTATTCTTTGCCCATCTTTATCAAAATAATATAAATCCTTTTCTAATACATTTACTTTCAAAGTCTTCCCTATATCAAATATATCATTTTCTGTTTTAACCCTTACTTCACTGTTAAGAACAGATAAACAGTATATAGTTTCGTTTCCTAATACTTCTTTAGTTATAACCTTTCCAAGCAAATTAAAAGCATCATCATTTTTTATATCTATAGTTATACTTTCTAGTACCGCTTTTTCAGGTCTAAATCCAAGTTTGATATTATCCTTCATATTTAATATGTTCATACAAGGATTTCCGATAAATTGTGCCACAAACAAATTTTTAGGGTCTTGATATATTTTCTTTGGAGAACCTATTTGCATTATCTCTCCTTTATTCATTATAACTATCTTATCCGCCATTGACATTGCTTCAACTTGGTCATGAGTTACATAAACAAATGTAGATTTTAACTTTTGATGTAACTGTATTAATTCTGTTCTCATCTGATTTCTTAGTTTTGCATCCAAATTTGATAATGGTTCATCCATTAAAAATACCTTTGGATTTTTAACCATCGCTCTAGCCAATGCTACTCTCTGTCTTTGTCCTCCAGACAAATTTCCTGGCTTTACATTTAAATATTCTTGTAATCCAACTATATCAATAACCTCTGTTATAAGTTCTTCTCTCTTTTCTTTTGGAACTTTTTTATTCTTTAGACCAAATTCTATATTTTCTCTAACAGTCATATGCGGATATAATGCATAATTCTGAAATACCATAGCTATATCTCTCTTACTTGCATCAGTTCTTGTTACATCATTTTCTTCAATTTTCAAATTGCCTGAAGTTATATCTTCAAGCCCAGCAATCATTCTTAGTGTAGTAGATTTTCCACAACCACTTGGGCCTACCAATACCGTAAAAGAACCATCTTCTATAGTAAGGTTCAAGTTTTCTATAACAGTGTTCTTTTTATCATAAGATTTTGTGACATTTTCTAGTCTTATATCTGCCATTTTTTATCCTCCTCAAAATACTTTGTTTAGTTATACGATTTACTTATAAGTTAATAATACTCTTTATTTGTAAAGGATATATTAAGTCAAAGTGAACATATAGTAAATTTATTAAAATAAATGTTAAATCACATATATTTTCTGTTAAATTATACTAAACTTAAATAAATATACTGACTATAAGATAGAATGAAAATAAATAGAATAACGAATATAGCAAATTAGACATAATAAAAAAGACCTCTATGGGGGATAGAGGCCTTTAAGTGGGGGAGATTGAGTAATTTATTTTTGCTATTAAGTTTTACAATTATATTATGTCCCAAATTTGCCATGTCTAAACACAAAAAATAAAACTTTTTTATTTTTTATAAATTTACTCAAAAAAAAATTACGTGGCTACGTCCTACTCTCCCAGGCAGTTTCCCACCAAGTACCATCAGCGCTAGAGAGCTTAACT
>NZ_JAGWCZ010000017.1:0-79671 GCF_020657855.1 Clostridioides sp. ZZV14-6153
AGAAAACCAAATAATTTGTTTAGAAGATTTGAAAGTGAGTAATATGATTAAGAATCATAAATTAGCAGGTGCAATAAATGAAGTTAGTTGGTATGAATTTAGAAGGTTACTTGAGTATAAGGCTACTTGGTATGGGAGAGTAATTTCTGTAATAGGAAACACATATCCATCAAGTCAGTTATGTAGTGTATGTGCTCATAGAAATAAAGATGTAAAGAACTTATCCCTTAGAAAGTGGGTTTGTCAAAAGTGCAATACACAGCATGACAGAGATATAAATGCTAGTGTAAATATACTAAAAGAAGGATTAAGATTAGTGGGGATGGAACAGTCCTTAGAGCCTATGAATGCTTAGTACAAAAGTACTATCGAATAGGAATCTCCACCTTCAAACGTTATCGAAGGTAGTTAAGGTGGAGTAGTTCAATTATATATTGGATGAAGATATGAGCATAAAATATGATTCTTATAATATAAAACTTGCTTAGGACTAAGTTAAGGGACAAATAATAAGAATTATATGAAGATTAAAAAAATAGTATGTACAGCAAAAGATATTTATGATAATTTAAGTTTTAGAGAGCTTAGGTGAGTGATATAATGATGAGCTCTATTTGTCAAAAAAGATGATGCTATTGTATTCTTTTTTTTTATAAAAAAGTACAATAGCATCATCAAAGGTATAGCAAAACTTGACATAGTTTCAAGAATTTAAAAAATTGGATAAAAGGAGTTATACATAAATGAGTGTGAGAAATTTAGTAGATGAATTAGATGAAATTATATATGTTTCCTCCTTGGATACATATGAACTTTTATATATTAATAAAAATGGGAAAAGGGTGCTAGGACTTGATGATATTTCTCATAGAAAATGTTATGAAGCATTACAAGGGAGAGATTCTCCTTGTGAATTTTGTACTAACTCTTTTTTGAAAGATGATGAATATTACATATGGGAAAATACAAACACTGAAATAGATAGACATTTTATATTAAAAGATAAATTAATTAAGTGGGAAGGTAAAACTGCACGACTGGAAATAGCTCTTGATATTACTGATAAGGAAAATATAAGTAAGTCGATAGAGGAAAAATTGGAAATAAAAGAATTACTAGTTGGGTGTATTAAACATCTTATAACAGAAACTAATTTTTCAAATGCTATAAATCTTGTATTAAGCAGTATTGGGAAATTTCATAAGGCTGATAGAGCATATATTTTTGAAGTGTCCACAGATGGTAAAAAGATAAATAATACATATGAATGGTGCAATCAAGGCGTTGAGGGACAAAAACAATTCCTTGAAGATATTGATATTGAAGCATTAAAAAATTGGTTTTCATTATTTTATGAAAAAGGTTTTATAATATTAGATAATATAGAAAATATAAAAGAAACACAACCAATTGAGTATGAAATTTTAAAACCTCAAAATATTGAAAGTTTAATAGCATCTTCATTAAAGCAAGATGACAAAATTATTGGATTTATTGGAGTTGATAATCCAAAGAGAGCTGTTAAAGATACATCTCTTTTGACTTCTCTATCTTATTTTTTATTGACTGAAATGAAAAAGAGAGAGGTAGAAAATAAATTGAATCATATGAGTTATTATGACTTTTTGACTGGGGTTTACAATAGAAATAAATATATTAAATGCATAGATAATTTTTACAGCAATAAAGCTAAATCTATAGGTGTTGTGTTTATAGATATAAATGGATTAAAAGATATTAATGATAACTTCGGACATGCTAGTGGCGACTCTGCTATTGTGTCAACCTGTGTAATTATAAAAAAATACTTTCATTCCTATAATATTTATCGTATTGGTGGAGATGAGTTTGTTGTATTATGTGAGGAAATTTCAAAACAACTATTTGAAGAAAAGGTTACTTGGTTAAGTGAAGAGTTTAAAGATACTAGGGTATATAGTGTAGCAATAGGAAGTATTTGGAGTGAAGATAGTATAAATATACATAGCTTGGCTAAAATTGCTGATGAGAGAATGTATCAAGATAAGCAAAGATATTATGAAAAAAATAAACTAAAGAGCAATAAAGTAGAGGGGATAAACAATTTAACTGGTTCAGAAAAAAGAATTTTATCTACATATGAAAGTTTAGAGACGGAAGAACCTTTTGACAGTATAACAAGTGATGGATATTCTAAAACTTATGAAAAACTAGTTTATAATACATATGATATTATCTTAGATATTTGCTTAGAGAAAAATTTAATTACTCCAATCCATCAATCAGAAAACAATATTTTTAAAATTTCTGTAAAAGAGAATATACAAAAAACATTTTTATACATTAGAAATTATATAGTTCATCCTGATGATAGAGCTATATTTTACTCTAATCTTTATTCAAAGTTTCTTGATGATTCAAAAAATAACAAGCAAGAGGACTTAAAGTTGAGTTTTGAATGTAGATGTTTAGGAGAGGATAAAAGGTACTATTGGACATCCATGTGTATCATAAATGTTATCAGTAAAAATAAATTTGGTGAAAATCAGACACATATTTTGCTTTCTATTAAAAATATAGACCATATTATGCAAATACGTAAAAGACAAAGAGATATATTGACAGGGCTATATAATTACGAAGACTTTTGTCAACAAGCAAACTTATTACTTAAAAAACATCCTGATAAACATTATGTTGCTATAATGATGGATATAGATAAGTTCAAGGTAATTAATGATATTTATGGTATTCAAGAGGGAGATAGAGCATTAATATATATTGCAGAACTGATTAAAAAAAATATTACTTCTAAGGGAATCTGTTGTCGTATGTATGCAGATGTGTTTTGCATTTTTTATGAGTGCTATCAGGATAAAGATGTAGATAAATTAATTTATAAAATTACAAAAAATTTAAGTACAAAGCAATTTGAGTATATGTTAATACCATGCTTTGGAATTTATAGGATTCTGGATAATAATATATCAGTTACAAATGCCTGTGAAATGGCAGGATATGCACATAAAAATGTAAAGAAGCAGAGCATAAATCATCATATGTTTTATGATGAAGCTATGAGAAATGATGCAATTGAAGAAAAACAGATGGAAAGAGAAATGGAATATGCATTGGAAAATGGACAGTTTCATGTATACTTACAACCTAAATATAATCTTGAAATAAATAAAATTATAGGAGCAGAGGCTTTAGTTAGATGGATACATCCAGAAAAAGGTATAATACCTCCAAATAAATTTATATCATTATTTGAGAAGAATGGATTTATCATTAAACTAGATATGTATATATGGGAGCAAGTATGTGCTTTGATAAGAAAATGGATAAACTTAGGTCAGAAGCCAGTACCTATTTCCGTAAATGTATCAAGATTACACTTGTATAATCCTCAATTTAGATATATTGTTTTAGGTCTAATAAATAGATATAATATACCAAAATCATTTTTTGAATTAGAACTTACAGAAAGCTTATTTATTAAAAATATAAAGTTATTTGCCAAGATAATAGC
Source organism: Clostridioides sp. ZZV14-6153 (assembly GCF_020657855.1). Taxonomy (NCBI): domain Bacteria; kingdom Bacillati; phylum Bacillota; class Clostridia; order Peptostreptococcales; family Peptostreptococcaceae; genus Clostridioides; species Clostridioides sp. ZZV14-6153. The sequence goes on from NZ_JAGWCZ010000017.1 coordinate 3,512, forward strand.
AGAGCTTAGAACAGATGGTATTATTTTAAATATGGATGATTTTGGTTCAGCATATTCTTCATTAAATATGTTAAAAAATATAAATATTGACACATTAAAGATAGATTGTGGATTTTTTAATGAAAAAGAAATTACAGAAAGAGAAAAAATTGTTTTAAAGCATACTATAGCAATGGCTAAGGACTTAAAAATGGATGTAGTTGCAGAAGGTGTAGAAACAAAAGAGCAAGCAGAGTTTTTGGCCAGTTTAAATTGCGTGGTAATTCAAGGATATTACTATTGTAAGCCTATTCCAAGTAGGGATTTTGAAAGTTTACTTTATAATCATCAAGATAGTAAACTAATAACTACTTAAAATAATATGCTTCATTTAAATATAATATATTCTGTGATAGGTTGTCTAAATTAAATGTAAGATAGTCTGTATATATTCAATCAATTAATAATTCAAGATTGAATATATATAGGCTTTATAGTATTTAAAATTTATTTTTCAGACATTTTTATCCTAAACGCTTGTATAGAGGTTCTTTACCGTAAATATAGAATGTGAGATAATAAATTAAATAAAAAATAAAAAGCAATGACATTATAATTTTTTTAGCAAGTACAATATTGATGGATTAGGAGCGAAGTTTATGATAGTGGGTATTATAGGTCCTTCAGACTCTGGCTTTAAGATAAAGGAAGACTTAAAACAGATAGACAGCAATTTAGAAACTAAAATATATGTAAGAGAAAAAGTAGTAGATACAGTAGAAGTTATTTCGAAATGTGAAGATGAATGTGATGCCATTATATTTACAGGGTGTGGAGTCTATGAGTTTATAAAATCTAGATATGAAATAAGTAAACCACATTCATTTGTTCCAAGAAGTGGGACAAGTATAATGAAAGCATTTTGGGCAATAAAGAGTGCAAATATAAAGCTAGATAAATTTAGTATAGATGTAGTTGATAGATATGTTGTAGAAGATGCACTTAAAGAGTTTGATATTGAAGCTACAAGTATATTTTGTAGGCCATTTTCTGTAGAAGTAGGAGAATCTGAACTTGCAAAGTGGCATATACAATTGTTTGAAGAAAATAAGACTGAGATAATGATAACCGGTTTTGGAGCAGTGTACAATGAGTTAAAGCAAAGAGGTTATCCTGTATTTCGCCTACAAGCAACTATACAATTAATCAAAGAAAGTTATGAAAAAGTGAAGAGTGAATATGCTCTAAGCGAGGCTAGATTTTCTCAAATTGCAGTAGAAATATTGAGTTTAATAGATTATAAAGAGAAGATAGAAAACTATTATTCTGATATGATAAAAAAATCAGATATGGATAAGCTTGTAGTAAACTATGCAAGAAGTATTCAAGGTTCTTTATTTTCGTTTGGAAGAAATGATTATGTAGTATTTGTTCATAAAGGTGTAGCTGATAATGAGTACAATTATGATAAATTATTTAAGCTAAAAAGAGATATAAAAGACATGGGATTTTCTCTTAGTATAGGGATTGGTACTGGAGTAACTGCATATCAAGCTGAAAATAATGCACATAAAGCATTAAGACATTCAATAGATTCAAAAGAGATTGGTATATATTTAGTAGATGAAGATGAAAATATAAGAGGTCCTTTAGCCTCAGAAAATGAATTAAATTACTCCCTAGTATTGGCTGATGAAAAAATAATAGAAATATCTAAAAAAACTGGGATGAGTTGCGAATCAGTAGCAAAAATCATAGCTATAAGTGAAAATAGAAAAAGTAAGATTTACGATTCAAAAGAATTGGCAGAATATCTAAATGTAAGTGAAAGAAGTGCAAGGCGTATACTGAATAAAATAGTAAGTGCAAATCTAGGTAGAATATGTGCTAAAGAAACTAGTATTGGTGGAGGAAGACCAAAGAATATTACTGAGATATTGTTTTAAAATATTATATAAGATTGTATTAAGTGTCATATAAAACACTAAAACCTATGTAAATCAACTTTTTAAGATAGTACTTATAGAGTTGAAAATACATAGGTTTTTAATTATGAGATTTAAAGAGTAATATTGTATAAAAGTATTTATATGAGTGATAGCACTCTAATTTATCATTAATTTTTTATAATTTATTATTTAACTTAATCATATGATAGACTGATTTAAAAGTAAAATCTAATATCTATAATCTAGACATATGATATGCTAATTTAGAAGAATATATAATAATTATAATTTAATCATATGATAAACTATTTTAGCAGTATCATATAATTCATCTATATTTACATATTCATTAACTGTGTGTACATCATACATCCCTAAACTTAATATAGCACAGTTATATCCAAGATTAGCTAGTATATTTGCATCACTACCACCACCAATTACCATTGGATTTGGAACAACACCAACTTGTCTTATTGCTTCCTCACTTAATTTAAAAACATGACTGTCTCTACTAAGTTCAAAACTTGGATAAGACATATTATGTTCAAAAGTGTAAGTAGTATTAAATTTAGATGCAGCATCTAAACAACATTTTTCCATATGATTAAGTTCATATTCTAAAGTTTCAGGGATATGAGACCTGATTTCAGCAGTCAATGTAACCTTATCAGTTACTATATTTGTAGCTCCACCACCTTCTATTTTACCTATGTTTGAAGTTGTCAGAGAATCTATTCTACCTATATGCATATTGCTTATTGCATGAGAGGCAACCAATATAGCATTTATACCTTTTTCAGGTTCTATACCAGCATGTGCTTTTTTACCATAAAAAGAGATTTTTATAGATTCCTGTGCAGGAGCCTTATATGCTATAGAACCAATAGCCCCACCAGAATCTAAAATCACCATATCCTTGCAAGGTAAGTTATCAGGGTTAAAGTTTTTAACACCATGCATACCAGCTTCTTCACAAATTGTAAAACATAGATATATATCTCTATGTGGTATTTTTTCTGTAATAACATGTTCTAGAGCTTCAAGGATAGCGGCTATACCAGCTTTGTCATCTGCACCAAGTGTGGTAGTCCCATCACTTCTAACTATGTTACCATCTAGTATTGGATTTACACCTAAACAAGGTTGAACTTGGTCCATATGAGCACATAAACAAAGAGGTCTACTTCCTTCTTCGCCTTTTATATATGCGATGACATTTCCCGTATTACCACCATATTTTTCACCAGCATCATCTATAATAGCGTCTATATTTCTTTCTTTTAGATAGTTTACTATCCACTTGGACATTTCCAATTCTTGATTAGATGGACTGTCAATTCTAACCATATCCATAAAATTATTTATAAGTCTATTTTTACTTAACATAAATCATTTCTCCTTTTAGAAAAAAATTAAATAAATTACATACTATAAGAAGGGAATATTCCAGGTCCTAATGGAATATTAAACACCATAAATAGTATCAATAGTATAGTCCATACTATCAAGAATGATATAGAGTATGGTAACATATTAGCTATTACAGTCCCCATACCCGCATCCTTATCATACTTTCTTGTAAATGCTAGTATAATAGGGAAGTATGGGAATAATGGGCTAAGTGGATTTGTTATACAGTCACCTATACGATAAGCCATTTGTGTAAGTGCTGGATTGTATCCAACCATCATAAACATTGGTACGAATATTGGTGCAAGTATAGCCCACTTTGCAGATGCACTTCCTATAAATAAATTTATAAAGCACGATAATATAATAAATCCTATCAATAATAAAGGACCATTTATTCCTGCTGATTTCAAAAACTCTCCACCTTTTACAGCTAGTATTAAACCTAAATTACTGTTTGTAAATAATTGCAAAAACTGTGAAGCAGCAAATGCTAGTATTATATATCCGCCCATATCACTCATTGCACCAGCCATTATAGAGACAACATCTTTATCCTTTTTTATTTTACCTATAGTTTTTCCATATACAACACCAGGTATAAAAAAGGCTAAAGCTATTATAGGTACCATACCTTTCATAAGAGGAGCATTATTTGATAATAAATCTCCTGTTTCTGGGTCTGCTAAGAATGGTTTTTGACCAATTACACTAAGTGCTATTATAATTGCTGCATATATTAATATACTTATACCAGCTTTTTTAAGTCCTTTTTTTTCTACATCGCTAAGACTACCATCAACATCTAACTCTGCATTTCCCTCGTATTTACCAAATCTAGGAGCTACAATTTTTTCTGTTACCCAAGTTGCCAATAATATTAATACAAAAGTTGATGCTATCATAAAAAATAAGTTCATTGTTGCATTAGCTTCAAATCCAGAATCAATCATCTGAGCTGCTGGTACTGTAAAGCTTGCAGCAAGTATATCGTTAACACTTATCATGATGTTTGCTGCAAATCCTAGACAGACTGCGGCATATCCAGAAAATAAACCTATAAGTGGATGTCTTCCAACACCAAGATATACAAGTGCAGCCAATGGTGGGAATAGTATTGTACCAGCATCTGATGCAATATTTGCAAGCATACCTATAGTCATTACGACAAGAGTTACTTTTGTTTCAGGAATTTTGCTTACTGATGCCTTTATTGTTGCTGTCATAAGTCCAGTTTTATCACAAACACCAGCACCTATCATAGTAACTAAAACTAGACCTAAAGGTGCAAAGCCTTGAAAATTACTAACAATATTTCCTAATAAAATCTGAAGTTGTTCTACAGTTAATAAATTTACAGCAGTTATAGTCTCACCAGTACCAGGATGAACTACTGATATACCCATAGAACCGATTATGCTAGATAGTATAAGTAAAAGTACACATAATCCTAAAAATATTGTAACTGGGTCTGGTAGTTTGTTACCAACAATTTCTATTCTGTTCAATGTTCTGTCAAAAAAGTTCTTCTTTTTAACTACGTTATCATTCATAATATCCTCCCTATGTTTTTAAAATATAATATTGAAAATGAGTATTGTGGTCAAATTTATGATGTAAATTATGACTGTCAATTTAAGACGTGTCCACAATGTGTCCTAAAAAAAGTATAAAATAAACTTTTTCCTATGTCAATGTAATTTTCTGAATTTTCTGGATGAGTGGTGTTAATTAAATATGCTTTAAGTAGATTGATACCGAATTATGTCTAAGTTATCTACATTATATATACGCTTTAAAATTAATTTTAAAACAAAGTTTTATAAAAATCTAGTGGAATATTAAGTTAGTAAAAGAATAAATTAATAAAATACAAAACTTTATAACAGCTAAAGTGGAGTATTTGGGTTAGAATTAAAAAATAATATGTAAGAGGATAAATTGTCATAAGAATATATGAAAAATATAAAAGATTAAAGAATGGTAGAGAAATAGTAAAATACACAAGTTTATATTATGATGAATATAACCTATGTAGGAGCTCTTTTTTAATGACTTTTGTATATGAGAATGCTATAATATATTCGATAATAAGTAAAGAGATATTAAAATAAAATTAAAAATATTAAGCTATTTATATGTTTTTGTAAACTAGATAGTAATATTATTATATTTTTATAAAAAATATATTGGAAATATAATCAATTTATATAATTGGAAATTATTGGATTGTTTTTAATATCGAAATAAAAAAATATGAGTAATAGTACTATATGATAGTTAAATCACTTTTTAAATTAATAAATAATGTGAGAGTTTATTTATAAGTGTATCAACAGTAGTTGAACTGTAGAAGCATTAAATAATTCGTGAATGAGAGTGTGTAATGTACAAGGGGGGTATGATGTTAGAAACAATATTAAAGAATTTTAAAGCAAAGAAGATGAATTTGTATAAATCTGAAATTAGATTGAGAAATTATCGAAGTTTCTGTGGTTTATCATTATTAGGACTCACTATTTCAGCTATGGTGTTTGTATTTGGATTAATTTTATCAGAAGTTGTTACTTTTAATATAGAGTTTTTTATTATACTTGGATACTTTTTTATTCTTTATATTATTTCTAAATTTTACTTAAAAAAACATTCTCAGTATATAACACTTATCTTTTATTTGGCATTAACTCCAGCTATGATAATGGGTATTTTGATGGGAACTTTTCTAGATAAAACAGAACCATCAATCACGATTATGGTCTTTATATGTGTACTTCCTTTATTCATATTGGATAAACCGTGGAGAATTATTCTCTACATAACAGGAACTGCTATAATCTATGGTATTTGTTGCTTTATAGCAAAGGATATAAATATGTTTATGGCGGATTTAGTTGATTTAGTTATTTTTTATTTTTTATCTGTAGGTGTCAACTTTTTTATTCTAAATGACCGTATCGAAAGTGTAGAAAACTACATTAAATATAGAACTAAATCAGAAATTGATTTATTGACAGGTATATATAATCGAGGTGCTGGTGTTGAAATGATTGAACAGCTTATGGACGAAAAAAAGTATGGAGCCTTTATTCTTATCGATATAGATGATTTTAAATATATCAATGATTCTTATGGTCATATTGTAGGTGACCGTTATTTACAAGCTGTAGCTGATAATATAAAGAATATTTTTTATGATAGTGTAGTTTTAAGATTAGGTGGTGATGAATTTGCCATCTACGCTAAGGATTTAAATAATGAGGAGAAGTGTAGAATGCACTTTGAGAAATTATTTGATGCGTTAAATAATATGGAAGATTTATCACAGAATAATTATGTATTTCATATTAGTTTAGGATGTTCAATCTGTGATAAAAATATTACTAATTTTGAAGATTTATATAGTAAGGCAGATGAAGCTCTTTATGCAGCAAAGGAAGCAGGAAAAGGGTGTTATCGAATAAACTGATTTAATATTTTATCAGGATTTCTATCTATATCGAGTAGAAGTGAAATTGAATCAGAGGTATGTCCTGGTGTATCTATGATTTTTCCACATAGCTCTGCTTCAATTTCTTTACGATTATCATCAGATATAAGAAAACATCTCTTTTCAAATTCCTGTTTTAGTGGGGGAAACAAGTTTCTATTTTATTAAAAAAACATACCACACTTACAATTATACTTCAACATAACTTTATAAATTTTGCAATTAGTACCTATTTGCAAAAAAACAAGACAATAATTATATGCTATAAAAAAATGAAATACAAGAAAAGATGGTAGAGCCTCTATGACATATACCACCTTTTATATTATATAAATCAATCTTTAACAGACCTATAAAGTTTTGTCGTGTTTTTCTAAGAATGTTAAGTATTCTTCTTTAGTCATAACTGGAGTAAAGGCATCCAGTATATCTTTAGTCTCCTTAGCATTATCAAAAAGAAGGTCTACAACTGTAAGTGCCATAGCCTTAGCAGGAACTATGTAAGCTAAGTCTTCATCAACTATTTCAAAATCTCTCGTATGAAGAGCACCTTTTACACCACCAATCATAGGGTGAAGGGTAGGCATTATATGAGATACATCTCCAAAATCAAATGAACCAGTGAAATCTCCACCATCGATAATCTTTCCTTTTAAACCTAAATCTTCAAGGTTATTTTTAAATAGGTTATCAAGGTTTTTGTATCTTAATATTGGTAGATACCCAGGAATTTCAGTTATCTCAACATCAGCTCCAACCGCCATTCCACCAGCCATTAATGCTTTATTTATTCTTTTATTAGCATCTATCATGCCATTTATAGTTCTGGCTCTTACATATGATTCCATATGAACATCAGCAGGAACAACATTTACTATATCTCCACCTTTTGTGATGATAGGATGAAATCTAACTCTTTCAGATTCTTTAAAAGTCTCTCTAAGTGCATTTACATTATTTATAGCAAGCATTGCTGCATTTAAAGCATTTATTCCATCATGTGGAGCAGAACCAGCATGAGATTCTTTTCCTATAAATTTAACCTTTTTGCCGACAAAGCCATTACTTTCAGGGCCAACTAAAGCCTTATCCTCTCCTAAATCTGAAGAGTGAAACATCATAGATATATCTATATCATCAAAATAACCTCTTTTTATTAGTTCTTGTTTTCCACCAAAGTAAGTTATTTTTCCTTCTTTTTTCAATTGTTCTCTGTATTCTAATTCAATAAATTCTTCAGCAGGAGTAGCCATAAAAGATATTTTACCATCTAAATGTTCTAAAACTCCACTTTTTACTAAACCAACAGCAGCACCTAACATTCCAGCTATTTGTATATTATGTCCACAAGTATGAGATGCACCTATTTCATTAGAATCTTTATGTTCTTTGCATGATATACCATCTAATTCTCCAAGTATAGATATATGAGGACCTTCTTTACCAGAATTTGTATCTGCCTTACATCCTGTAACAGCTATATTTTTTTCGACAGATAAGTTTAGTTCTTGTTCAAAAAAGTTTGAAACAGCTTCTGTAGTTTTATACTCTTTATATCCATATTCTGGATTCTTGTAGATTCCATGACCTATTTCTAATATTTTTTCTTTGTTTTCATCGATAGTCTTTATTACTAGAGATTTTAATTGTTCTTTATTCATAATAAGTTCCTCCTATATTTTACCTTGAATACTTAAAACTATATGAGCTATACTTGCACATGCAAAGAATATAGTTGTAAAAACAACAAGTGATATTATAACTATTTTCCATGACATTTCCTTTAAAGCTTCTATTTTGTTTCCAACAGAAATTCCTGCAAAAGCTAGTAGAGGAGTAGTTATAGCCATAAAATTAATATTATTAGTGCTAGTTAAGAATACTTCAGATGTTGGACTATATGGCATACTAAGTAAAAGACCTATTATAGTTGCAAATCCAAAAGCAGGAAATATTGATTTAGGAAATAAATCCTTTATAATCATAGCAGCCATAGCAGCTAATATTAACATTACCATTCCAGGAAAAGCTGTTACTATAGATGTACCAACACTAATTCTTTGCCCTATAAGAATTATAACTCCAATAATAGACATAACCAATAATTGATATGAACTTTTCTTTAAATCTAAATTAGCAAACATTTATTAGCACTCTCCTTTTGTAGTTTTTGTTTCTTCAGCCTTTTTACTTCTTGAAAATTTAGGTTCTAAAATTTTGTACATAAAGTTAGTAAATGGTAAAGATACAAAGACCAAGAATATAATTCCTGTTATACTAGACATCATATTACTTGTTGCTGCATAGGCAAGTATTGTATCTGCCATTTCTGGAGGTACCATGGTAGAAAGTGAACCAGCAGCTGCGGTCATCATACTTCCACTACCGACACCACAAGCCATTCCTAAAGCATATGGATGAAGGCCACTATAAATTGACACTGAGCCTAACACACTAAAATATATAGTACCAAGAACTGTACCCATTAAATATGTACCAAGTACGCCACTACCTTCTGGAGAATTTATTCCATATTTTTCAGATATAACTCCTAAAGAAGGTTCACGGCTTATACTTGCAGTAGCTCCAATAGCTTCTCTTTTCATACCAAACATTAATGCAAGAGGTAATGCAACTATTGGTGCAAGTATGTGACCAAATTCTTGAGCAAGAAATGCAGGTCCAGCTTGAATTATCTTATCGATGTTTGGACCAACAGTAGTCCCATATTTTATACCAAGCATTACTAGTGCAATTCCAACAACTTCACCAGCAATATTGATTTCTTTTTCTCCAATAACTTTTTTAAGTGCTTTAATTTTTTTTCCCAATAAGTCAGGTGTTATTATAAGTCCGATTATAACTGCATAAAGCATTGGAAATAGTATTATAGAAGCTGAACCAATAGCTAAGGTTCTTTGTCCTATAAATTCACATATTACTACTAAGATTAAGCAAGTTAAAAAGACTTGAATAAAGTGTTTTTTATTAATTTCCATGATTGCCTCCCTAAAAAATAAATATTGTACTTATTTGAATTTGAAATAGAAAATACGCTTTCTTAAATATAATACGTTTTCCTAAGTTACATAGAATTATATAATAAAACTAAATTACATAGAATTATATAGTAAAATTGTTTTTCAAATAAGTTTCAGAAATGTCAATAACATGTCCTTAATTAAGGATAAATCAAAAATTTAACATTGTCAACGAAAAAATATCTAAAATATTACATAACTTCAAAATAGTAGCATATAAATTTATTTATTAAAAATTTGCTTAAATATTGTAGGAATAAAATATAAAAAGCTTTAAAATATATAATATAATAGTAAAATTAATAAATTATAAAGTATACGAGAAAAAAGCAATTTAATATAATATATAATAATTTTAGTGGGTGATAATAGGTGAAAATAAATAGATTAACAGAAATAATAGTAATACTATTAAATAAAAAATTAGTTACTGCTAAAGCGTTGGCTGAGAGGTTTGAAGTTTCTACAAGAACTATATATAGAGATATAGAAACTCTGTCTATGTCAGGGGTACCAGTATATATGACTAAAGGCAAAGGAGGAGGAATATCTTTAATAGAAGAATATTCTATAGACAAAACTATATTGTCAAAGGAAGATAAGGAGAGTCTAATAATAGCACTTCAAACATTGCAAGCAACAAAGTATCCAGAAATAAATTCAGTAGTAGATAAAATTGGTTCAATATTTGGAGAAAGTAATTTTGCAAACTGGATTGAAATAGATTTTACTGAATGGGGAAGTAATTTTAATGAGGATGATAAATTTACAAAAATAAAAAATGCTATTTTAAGACGCAACACTATAAATTTTGATTATGTAAATAGTTTTTCAAGTCAGACAAATAGAACTGTCGAACCTATGAAGCTAATGTATAAAAGTAAGACTTGGTATTTGTATGGGTTTTGCAAATTAAAGGACGATTTTAGAATATTTAGAATCAGTAGAATGAAAAACTTAGTAGTAAAAGAAGACTTATTTTCAAGAAAGATGATTGAAGAGGCATGTTTAGATGACTCTAAAATAATTAAAGAACATATTGTAACTCTAAGGCTAAGATTTAAAGAAAAGATGCTATATAGAGTTTTTGATGATTTTAACAATGATTTAATAACTAAAAATGAAGATAATACGTATGATGTAATTGCAGAATTCCCAATTGGAGAGTGGATTTATGGATATATCTTATCTTTTGGAGATAGTGTTGAAGTACTTGAACCTAAATTCATTAGAGATAATGTTATAAATAGATTGAAAGAGATGTTTAATATGTATTCCTTATAAGTTACTATTACTAAATTTAATTATATTAAAATATATGACATATAGATGTCGTATTTTATAAATTATAATTAAATCAAATAAACATATAATCAAAAGCAATCAATAAAGCTAAAGTGAGGTATAAAGTATGGATTATGAAATAGTACATATAAGTGAAAAAATAGTAGTAGGTGTATCAAAAGAAACTACAAATAACAATGGGCAAGCAGTAAAAGACATAGGTGAATTATGGAAAAACTTTATGGGGAAAGGTATCTATAATGCTATAAAAGGTAAAAAAAATGATAAAACAATAGGTTTATATACAGACTATCAAGGTGATTTTACAAATCCATATAACTTTGTAGCATGTTGTGAAGTAAATAGTGAAGATGATAAGGATAACAATCTAAGTGAATTTAATGAAAAAGATATTTGTGGAGAGTTTGTTATAAGTAAAGTTATACCAGGTGGTAAATATGCAAAATTCACTATAACAGGAGATATACAAAAGTCAGTAGGAGAATTCTGGTTTGAGTTTTGGAAAATGGATTTTGATAGAACTTATATAAGTGATTTTGAAGAATATCAAAATAATACATATGATATGAATAAGCAAGAAGTTCATATTTACATTGGAATAAGATAAATTCATTGATAAATTTTAATAGATAAAACTTATTATAGGGATAAATAAGTTGATAATCATGAGGGAGTGTATTATACACTCCCAATTTTTATTTTATCTTTAAAAGTGATAATATTATATTTTCTTTAATTACATAATTTTTGAGTAGTTCACAAAGTTCTCTATCATCATCTCTAATCAATATTTTGTTCATAATTTAAATCTACCTTTAGCAATATGTAAGAATTTATTAATTATAATAGGCTATAAATTTAATTATAATTCAGCCGATAATACATGTATATTATACAAATATTTTCAATTTATTATATTTCTATATAATTGGTTTTTTGACAACTTTTTACGTTTTTATATGATTATGTTTTTAATAACTCGTCAAAATGCCAAACATATATTACAATAGAGATATAAGTTTTTTAATTGATAAACTGTATTAATAAAGTTGAATATAATATAGCATGAATATGTACTTTTATTTATAGATGAAATGTATTTATTATGTAGGGAAAGTAAGTCAGTAAGTATAGACAATGACTGAAAAATAATAGCATTTATTGTTACAAGTATGGAGGAGTTAGTTTTATGGAAAATAAAATTTTAATAGTAGATGATGCTATTTTTATGAGAATGATGATTAAAGAAGCTCTGAGTAAAAGTGGTTACGATAATTTAGTAGAAGCAAGTGATGGAGAAGAAGCTTATAATATGTTTAAAGATGAAATGCCTGATTTGACACTACTTGATATTACAATGCCTAAAAAAGATGGTCTAGAGGTATTAAAGGAAATAAAAATGTTGGATTCAAATGCTAAAGTGGTGATGTGTTCTGCAATAGGGCAAGAAAATATGATTGTGGAAGCTGTAAAGCTTGGAGCATTAGATTTTATAGTAAAGCCATTTAAAACAGAAACATTGATTAAAGTTGTAAATAATGCCTTAAAATAAAGGCTGTAAATACACCTTTATATAGTAAAAATACATAAATGTAACAATAGAGGGAGGGGTTTATATTATAAATTATTCACAACTTGATGATGTCCATATAGATGCTCTTAGAGAAATTGGTAATATAGGCTCTGGGAATGCAATTACTGCACTTGCATCCATGATAAATAGTAAGATAGAAGTATTAATACCTATGGTCAAGATACTTGAATATAGTGAAGCTACAAATTTACTTGGAGGTCCAGAAAACAAGGTTGTATGCATTTTACTTGATATGAAGGGCGATATTAATGGGATGTTTATGTTTTTGCTGGATGAATCAATCACTCAACTTATGCTTAACTCTCTTTTTAATAAAGATGAAGCTTTCTTAGACGAAATTACAGGTATTGAAATTTCTGCAATCAAAGAAATAGGAAATATTATGGCAAGTTCTTATGTAAATGCTATTGCATCTATGCTAAATATGAACATAAGTATTTCAGTTCCAGATATGTGTATTGATATGGTTGGAGCTGTGTTAAATGTACCTATGATAAGATTTTCTGATGTTGGGGACAAAATTTTATTTATAGAAAATAAATTTAAAAATAGCGATAATTATTTTATTAGCCACATATTGATGATTCCAGAAATGGACTCGCTTAAAGAAATATTAGTAAGATTGGGATTAGCAGTATGAGTAGAGAGATAATAGTAAATATTGCAGATATGAAAATAGTGTATAAACCAAATGTTTTGGTTACTTATGCACTTGGCTCTTGTGTAGGAGTATGCTTGATAGATAAAATAGCGGGAATTGGTGGAATGTTACATGTTATGTTGCCATATAGTAAAGATGCTATTCATATTGAAAATAAATGTAAATTTGCTGACACAGGAATAAATGAACTTATTAAGTCTATGGAGCATATAGGTGCAAATAGGACATATATAAAAGCAAAAATAGCTGGAGGAGCCCAGATGTTTTTAGGAAATAGTAATTCATCAATTGCAAGCATAGGCTATAGGAATGTTGAAGCAGTAAAAAAAACTCTTTTAAGCTTAAACATTCCTATAATAGCAGAAGATACAGGAATGAATTATGGAAGAACAATACGCTTTTATACTGAGACAGGGGATTTAATTGTAGACTCAATAAATAAAGGAAAAAAGAAAATATAGCTATATTTTTATGTAGAATATGTTTAAGGGGGAGGTATTAAATGAGATTTCCAGATGACCCATATTTAGGTTATGAGTTAGTCGATGAGGGGATTAAGTACCTAAAATTTAAAGTAGATGAACAGAACTTTGGGATTGAACTTGAAAAAGTCATAGAGATTGTTGGGAATCAGGAAATCATATTTATTCCAGAACTCCCAACCCATTCAAAAGGAATAATAAATTTAAGGGGAAAAATTATCCCAATAATAGATATGCATTTAAGACTGAGGAAAAATAATTTAAATACTACTGATTATGTATATATAGTAATAGTTGAGCTGGAAAGTTTAGTAGTTGGATTTGTAGTTGATAAAGTTGAGGAGATAATAGGTTTAGAAGAAAATCAAATATCACCTCCACCAAGGGTTACTCTTGAATATTCAGATTATTTTGTAAGCGGTATTGGAGAGATAGACAATCAAATAATTGCCTTGTTAGATTTGGAGAAGCTTTTGACAGATGAAGAAGAACTTTTAATAGATGAATTGCTTTGTAAATACAATTGCACTATCATGTAACACATATATATAATTATAGTGGCATTGTAATTATATTATAATGGGAACATTTGGAACTATAGTGGTATAATTATTAAGTATAAGAATTTTAAATTATAAGAATTTGAATATATTATGTTTAAGAGAGGTTTGGATATGGAAAATAAGCAACAAGGAACAATTTTAGTCGTTGATGATAGTGTTCTAATGTGCGATTTAATAGATAAAACACTTACAAAAGATAATTTTAAAGTCATAAAAGCCTTTAATGCAATAGAAGCAAAAGAGTGTATTAAAGAGTTTACACCAGATATTATTCTGCTTGATATAATTTTACCAGACAACTCTGGATTTGAATTATGTAGAGAAATGAAATCTAATATTCGTACAGAAGACATACCTATAGTTTTTATAACTTCAAAAAATACAGACACAGATATAGTAAAGGGTTTTGGAGTAGGAGCGATAGACTATATGGTAAAACCTTTTAGTATGACAGAACTAAAAGCTCGTGTTATGGCTCACATTGAAGTTAAAAAATCTAAAGATAAATTAAGAAAAATAAATGATGAGCTGGAATCTTCTCTTGAAAAATTAAATAGATTAGTTGTAAGAGATTATCTTACAGGTCTTTATAATAGACGTCATATAATTAATCAGCTTATGGAACAAAGAAAAATTAATAGATATAGTCATGAAACAGTGTCTCTTATTCTTGGAGATATTGACGATTTTAAAGTTATTAATGATACTTATGGTCATGAAGCAGGAGATTTTGTGCTAACAGTAATCTCAAGTATAATTAAAAAGAATTGTAGACAAATTGATACTGTATCAAGATGGGGTGGAGAAGAATTTTTGATAATGCTCACTAATACTTCAATAGAAGGAGCAAAAATGCTTTCAGAGAGAATTCGCAAAGAAATAAAGGAATTTGAATTTAACTATAAAGGAAATGAAATAAAATGTACTATTACATTAGGAGTAGTAGAGGTAAACTCAACTATATCATTAGAAGAAAATATATCCCTAGCAGATAAGGCAATGTATGAGGGTAAAAATCTAGGAAAAGATTGCAGTGTAGTAAGTACAATGAATGGACTACAGAAGATATAGATTGATATCTTGATAAACTTACTTTATAAAGGAGTATAGATATGAAAAGAGAAGTAAAGCTTTCCAAATTGGCAATAGTATTGCTAATTGTTATAGTACTAGCCGTTATGGCAGGAATTTTTTCTTCAATTTCATCTTATAGAGCATTTGAGAAAGTGGAAAAAAGTATCAATGACATGAACAATTTGAGAAATCAAAGTCAGTATATAAAAGACACAACTGGAGAAGTTTGTGACATGTTAAGAAGATACGTTTTTACAGGTGAAAAAAAGAATAAGGATGTCTATGAAAAAGAGCTATATGGAAAAACAAGAGAATCTGCTTTAAATAAACTTGAAAAAATTGGTCTTACAAAGACTGAGTCAAATAAAATTTTGGAAGCTAAAGAGATATCTGATTCTTTGGTACCAAAAGAACAAAGTGCTATAAATGCAGTTGAAAGTAATGACAAGAGCTTAGCTCAAAGCATAATTTTTAGTAGGGAATATGTAGAATCTCAAGAAAAAATGGATTCTTTAATAGATGAATTTCAAGAGGATGTAGTTACTCGTTCAAATGCTGAAATTGTGGAAGTCAAAAAAGAATTACAAAGTTTGATACTAAGAACGATATTTATACTCTCACTATTAATCATATTAACAATGATAGAATATACAGTAATAAAACTAAAGATAGTAATTCCTATTAATAAAGTAGAAAAACACTTTTCAAGAATTGCATCTGGTGATTTAAGAACAAGCATAGATGTTGAAGAAAGTAAATCTGAAATAGGAATGTTAGTAAGTTCTGTTAAAAAGATGCAAGATATGTTGTTAAATTATATAGACCTTATAGATAGTACATTGACTAGTATCGCAAAAGGGGATTTAAGAATAGACATAGAACAAGAATTTATAGGAGATTTTAAATCAATCAAAACATCATTAGAAAGTATAATAAATTCTTTTAATGATGATTTCTATGAAATAAATCTATCAGCTGAGCAAGTTGCAAGTGCATCAGAACAAGTATCAGCAGGCGCACAAGCTCTTTCACAGGGTGCTACTGAACAAGCTAGTTCAGTAGAAGAATTAGCCTCTACAATTAATGAAATATCTGATGGAATTAAGCAATGTGCAGATAGTGCTAGTCTTGCATGTGAAGTATCTGACCAATCAGCACTACAAGTTGGTTTTGGAAGTAGATGTATGGATGATATGATGACATCAATGGGGGAAATAAGTGAAAAATCAAATGAAATATCAAAGATAATCAAAACTATAGATGAGATAGCTTTTCAAACTAATATTCTTGCATTAAACGCAGCTGTTGAAGCAGCAAGAGCAGGTCAATATGGTAGAGGATTTGCAGTTGTTGCAGATGAAGTTAGGTCTTTGGCTGGAAAAAGTGCTAAAGCAGCTCAAAACACAGCAATTCTTATAGAAGAAGCTATTAAAACAGTGGAAAATGGTGTCAAAATTGCAGAAGAAACTGCAAAAGCATTAGACTTAGTTGTAAATGATGTAGAAAAAACTACTAATTATATTAATGGAATTTCTTCATCTGTACATAGTCAAGAGATAGCAATTACACAGATTTTATCTGGAATAGAGCAAATTTCAATAGTAGTTCAAATGAACTCTGCAACAGCAGAGGAAAGTGCTGCAGCTTCAGAAGAAATGTCTGCTCAGGCGCAAATTTTAAAAGAATTAGTAGAAAAATTTCATCTAAAAGAAAGTGAGATAAGAAAATCATCGTGGATTTAGATTATAGAATATTATATATAATGAAAAATAGAAATTTATTTGTCGACTGTAGGTGATAAATATGAATTATATTGAACCAAGTATGAGACCAATGTTAGATATGTTTATCTTTGAGACAAGTCTATTACTCGAGCAATTAGATGAAATTATGATTCAGACAGAAAAAGAAAGAGTATTTAGCAACAGTAATATTAATGAAACTTTTAGAATTATGCATACAATAAAAGGCTCAGCTTCTATGATGGGTCTAGACAATATGTCTGCTTTAGCACACAGTGTAGAAGACCTATTTTATATTATACGTGAAAGAAAAATAGAGATTATAGATAATGATTTATTGTTTGATTTAGTTTTTCAAGCATTAGATTTTATAAAATCTGATGTTGGGAAACTACAATCAGGAGATTGTATAACTTCTGATTGCTCTAGCTTTATAAAAGATATTGAAGATTATGTAAGTACTCTAGAACTATCAAGTTCTACAAATTTACAAGATAAGTTGAACTTAGAAGACACATACGAAAAAGAAATAACTAATTTAAATTTTTCATATAAAGAAGGCTCAGACATAGTTAAAATAGTTTTTGAACAAGATTGTATGATGGAAAATGTAAGAGCCTTTATGCTTACATTTGAATTGCAAGATTACTGTGAATTTTTAGCATTTTATCCTGAGGATGTAGAAAAAAATACGGATACAGCAGAATATATTAAAAAATATGGATTTTATATACAATTTATCGATAAAGATGATAAGAACATAATTTATAAAACAATAAAAGATAATCTATATGTAAAAGAGTATTCAAATGTTGATAAAGATGATATATATACAAGTGAAAAACAGGATAATATGTTGGCGAAAAAGTTAAAAACTAATTTGGAGATAA
Source organism: Clostridioides sp. ZZV14-6153 (assembly GCF_020657855.1). Lineage (NCBI taxonomy): Bacteria > Bacillati > Bacillota > Clostridia > Peptostreptococcales > Peptostreptococcaceae > Clostridioides > Clostridioides sp. ZZV14-6153. Next base: position 21,692 of record NZ_JAGWCZ010000017.1, read on the forward strand.
ATTCCAAAGATGAAAATAATTTTGTAAAAGAAAAAAGTGAATTACAAGAAAGTGTTTTAAATGAGGAAATTGATTTAGAGCAAGATGGTTTAATTGAAGAAAATGAGCATCTGCCAATAAGTAAACAAAATATTATGACTGTAAATTTAGAAAAACTAGATTTGCTTCAAAATATAGTTGGAGAAATTGTAATTATGGAATCAATGGTTGTAAATAGTGTAGATTCTAAAGGTGTTGATATAGATAATTTCAATAAAGCAACAAGACAATTACATAAGCTTACAGATGAATTGCAGGATATAGTAATGTCAATGCGTATGGTTAAAATTGCAGGCGTATTTCAAAAAATGCATAGAATTGTACGAGATATGAATAAAAAATTAGAAAAAAATGTTGAACTAATGACTATAGGAAATGAAACAGAAGTAGATAAAAATGTAATGGATAATTTAGCAGAACCATTTATGCATATTATAAGGAATGCTATGGACCATGCAATAGAGCCTGCTGCTGAACGTATATCTAAAGGTAAAAAAGAAATAGGAACTATAATTTTATCTGCTGAAAATTTAGGTGGAGAAGCTGTCATAAGTATTTCAGATGATGGGAGAGGCCTCATGAAAGATAAGATTTTGGAAAAAGCTAAAGAACAAGGTCTTCTTAAACATCAAATTAATGAATATACTGATGATGAAATTAATTCTTTAATTATGACTCCAGGATTTTCTACAAAGGAATCTATAACTGAATTTTCTGGTAGAGGAGTAGGGATGGATATTGTTCGTAAAAGTATTGAAAAAGTCGGCGGTTCAATTGGTGTAAAAAGTACAAAAGATGAAGGAACAACATTTACTATAAAAATACCACTGACACTTTCTATAGTAGAAGGTATGGAGTTCAAAGTTGGAAATTCGATGTTTACTTTGCCAATATCATCAATAAGAAGTACATTTAAACTTGCAGATTTAAGCCAAGTAATTAAAGATGGCAGTAAAACAGAATTAATTACAATATATGGAGCATGTATTCCTATTATAAGATTACATAAAATATATGATATTCATACAGATATAACTGAATTAGTAAATGGGAATATGATAATCATAGAAAATGAGCATAAAGCAGTATGTATTTTTGTGGATGAAATAATAGGAACTCAACAGGTTGTAGTAAAGCCATTTCCAGTTTATTTTAACAGGTTTAATATGAAAAACAATGGTTTTTCAGGATGCACAATACTTGGTGATGGAAGTATAAGTCTGATTATAGATGCAGATAACATTATGGAAATATATTAGGGGATTTAAAGTATGTCTACAGATGAGATTATAAAACAAGTATTAACATTTTATGTTAATGATGTTATTTATGGAATAGAATTAGAAAATGTAATTGAGACTATAAGGTTTCAACCAATAACATATGTACCACGTCTTCCAAATTATATAAATGGAGTTATTAATTTGAGAGGAAGAATTATACCAGTTATTGATATGCATATTAGATACAATCTTCCTGAAGTTGATTATAATGAGAGAACATGTATAATAATTATAAAAATTGATGAGTATCAAGTTGGAATTATTGTAGATAAAATTGTTGATGTTGTTCTTATAGATAACTTAAACTTACTAGAGACAACTATTTCTAACAACGTAAATATAAATAAAGTTATAAAAGAGATTGTAAAAGTTGGAGATAATTCTATACTAATTTTAGATATTCGAAAGTTTCTAATTGGCAGCATGTAATTAGATTTGACAAATTAGCAGGAGGAAGTTTTTGTATGATAAAACTTACTGATGAAGAATTTAAAATTCTTGTAAACTATATAAAAAAAGAGTATGGAATTGATTTAAGCAAAAAAAGGGTATTAATTGAAGGACGACTATATAATACAATGCGAGAGAGAAAGTTTAGTTCTTTTAGTCAATATATGAACCTATTATTTAAGGATAAGACAGGAAATGAAGCTATAAACTTAATAAATAGGTTGAGCACAAATCATACATTTTTTATGAGAGAACATCAGCATTTTGAGTATATGTATAATAATGTACTTCCTTTTTGGGAAGAAAATAATAAACTCAGAAACTTAAATATATGGAGTGCAGGTTGCTCCAGCGGAGAAGAAGCATATTCAATAGCTATGATTTTAGATGATTATTTTGGAAGTAAGAAAGATTTGTGGAATATTAAAATTATAGCCACAGATATTTCAATGAATTCACTTGAAAAAGCTAAAAGAGCTATATACACAGAAGCAAATGTTGATAATGTTCCAAAATTATGGAAGAAGAAATACTTCATAGATAATAAAGATGGTACATTTAAAGTTTGTGATAAGATTAGAAAAAGTGTATTTTTTAAAACATTCAATTTAATTGAAGATTTCTCACATCAATTTTTTGATTTGATTTTTTGTAGAAATGTTATGATTTATTTCGATTTAAAAACAAAAGAAGAGCTTATAAGTAAATTTTATGATGTAACTAAAAAAGATGGCTTTTTATTTGTAGGTCATGCAGAGATAGTAAATAGAAGAAATACAGAATACAACTATGTAAAACCTGCTGTTTATAAAAAATAGAAGAATATTTTGGGTATATGATTTTGTGGGGGCGGTAATGTGGAAAATATTAATAACATGGTCATTGCTATAGGCGCATCTATAGGTGGTACAGAAGCAATACTTGAGATTATAAAAGACTTACCAAAATCTACACCAGGGGTTGTTGTGGCTCAACATATGCCAGCTATATTTACTGAGATGTATGCACAACGACTTGATAAGCAGTGTATTATGAATGTAAGAGAAGCTAAAAATAATGATAGAGTAGAGCAAGGAAATGTACTTATTGCACCTGGTGGATATCAAATGAAATTACATTTAGATAAAGATGGGTATTATGTAACTTGTGAAGAAGGTAAAAGAATAAGTGGACATTGTCCATCTGTAGATGTTTTGTTTGACTCAGTAGCACAAGTAGCAGGTAAAAACTCAATAGGGATAATACTTACAGGAATGGGTTCAGATGGAGCAACTGGACTTTTGAAAATGAGAGAAAAAGGTTCATTTACAATTGGGCAAGATAAAAATTCTTGCATTGTATACGGAATGCCAATGATAGCGTTTGATAGAGGTTCTGTTGTAATCCAATTACCACTTGATAAAATTTCAAGTTGTCTGATAAGTCATCTTAATATTTGAAAAGCAAAAGATTAATTTTTATAAATAAAAATTAATCTTTTATTAAAATATATGGATAAAAAACCCTAGAAACTCCAAATATAATAAGAGAGATTTATATTTAGGAGGAAAATGATAAGATGAAATTTTTTAAAGTAAATACGAAAGCTAGAGTTTTAAGATATGTGTTTGTTTTATCCTTGACTATAATAGCTGTTTTAGCAATTAAACATGACTATAGATATAATAATTTAGGGAAAGATGCTTTACTTAATCTAAATAAAGATAAAGAAGCTGTAAGCGTTATGAGCAATCAATCATTGCCAAAAGATATTACAAATAGTAAACAAACTTTATCAGTAAGTACAATAGGAAGTAAAACAATAGTTAAAAATGATGAATATATAGAAAGCACTATAAATATGCCTATAATAACAAATTCAAATAAGATTGTTGAAAGGTCTACAAATGATAGAATAAAAAATGATATATTTGAATTTTATAACAAATCGTATAAAGAGGCAAAACAATACCTTAAAGATAATCCTGATGAAGAAAATAAATTTGTTGCAAATGTAGACTTTGAACTTAAAAAGAATACTGATTCTACTCTTAGTATAAAGGTAAGATATTATACTTATAGTGGTGGAGCACATGGATATTATCAAGATATAGCTTATAATGTAGATATGAGAACAGGTAAGTTTTTAGAATTAATGGACTTATTTAAAGATAATGCTAAATATAAAGAAGTTATAGATGAGGAAATTAAACAACAAATAACTGATTTGGAAAAGAAAGATAAAGAAAATGTAGGAATATATAATTTTAAGGGGATAAAAGAAAATCAAAATTTTTATTTGCAAGATGATAACTTAGTTATATATTTTGATTTATACGATATAACTCCATATGCAGCGGGAATACCAGAATTTTCAATAAATAAAAAACTAATAAGCTACATGTTAAAATCGGAGTATGTAGATTTGTTTAATATGAAATAGGATTGTTTAATATGAAATATATTTATTTAATATGAAATAGAATTTGTATTAAAATGTTATGTTATAATATCTAGCATAGAAACTTATTAAAATTGGGGGTATGTAAAATGCTACTTTTAAAAAAAGATGACATAAAAAAAGTATTTACTATGAGAGATGCAATTGAGGCTGATAAAGAAGCTTTTAAAATTTATTGCGAAGGGAAAAGTGTAACTCCTTTGAGAACTAATATACCAGTTCCAAGTCAGGATGCTAGTATGTTATTTATGCCAGGATATGTAGAGGACTTAGGGTGTGCAGGAATAAAAATTGTATCTGTATTCCCTAAAAATGCTCAAAAAGGCAAACCAGTAATTCCAGCAACAGTATTATTATTAGATGGCGAAACTGGAGAAGTATGTGCTGCTTTAGATGGTACTTATATAACTCAAGTTCGTACTGGTGCAGCATCTGGTGCAGCTATAGATGTTTTGGCTAAAAAAGATTCTAAGATAGGGGCTTTAATAGGCTTAGGAGGACAAGGTGAGTCACAACTTGAGGCTATGTTAGAAGCTAGAAATTTAGATGAAGTAAGAGTTTTCAGTAGAAATAAAGAAAGTAGAGAAAAATTTGCAAAAGAGATGAACTTAAAGCTAAGCAAATATAACACTAAAATAGTTGCAGTTGAGTCATCTGATGAAGCCATAGATAATGCTGATGTAATAGTTTTAGCAACTACATCAAAAAAACCAGTATTTGATGGAAATTTAGTGAAAAAGGGAGCATTAGTAAGTGCTGTAGGTTCATACTTACCAGATATGCAAGAGATGTGCCCAACTTGTTTAATTAGAGCATCTAAGATATTTTTTGAATCAACAGATGCAGTTTTATCAGAATCAGGAGATATATTGATTCCTTTAGAAGAAGGTAAAATAAGTAAAGCTGATTTTAGTGGTGATTTAGGAAATGTTATAAACGGAACTATTTCTGGAAGAGAAAATGATGATGAAATAATTGTGTTTAAAAGTGTCGGAATAGGTGTACAAGATGTCGTAACAGCAAAAAGAATATATGATAAAGCAAAAGATAGAGGGATTGGAACAGACTGGAAGTGGTAAAATTTTCAAAATAAAGTTATAATTAGACAAAATTATGCTATAATATCAATAAATAAATTTTTTTATTCAATTAACTGAGGGAGGATATTTGTATGAAAATGGTAAAAAAATTAATCTTATCTGCTATTATGGCTTTAGTTTTAGTTCTAACTATAGGCTGTTCTAATGCAGAAGAAAAAGTAAAATCGAATTTTGAAGCTAATTTAGCAGCACTAGAAATGTATAAATACGATGAAAAAGGTATTTCTGAAGCTTTGACAGAAGCTGAATATAAACGAATTCAAACTTATAACAACGTAGATAAAGTTTCAATGCTTAATCAATTAACACCTCTTTATGGAAAAGAGAATGCTGAAAAGATATACAGCACAATTGTTAAATTAATACAAGGTGTTGAAAAGACAGTAACAGTAGATTCTTCTAGTAAGGATAAGATAACTCTAAAAGTTGTAAGTAAAGCATTGGATACTAGTAAAGTAATGTCTGAGGCAAATGATTTAGTAAAATCATATGTAACTGATAAAAATAATTACAACAAAGCAGAAAAAGAAGTTCAAGACGATATGGCAAAAATGATTATCGACCTTTACAACAAAAAGCCAACTAAGGATGTTACAACTTCAATTACATATACTAAAAAAGATGGTAAATGGCAACCACCTAGCAATATACAAAAATTATGTGAAGGAATATATACAATTTAATTTATTTTAAAGACACTAAAACTATCTTTTAAACATATAATAAACTGTTTGGAAGATAGTTTATTTTATTATTTATTGAACACTACCTTTCAAATTTATTTGATATACTTGGCAGTTTTGACTATATAAAACTTTCAATACAATTATGTTATATCTTGATAAAACATGGTGAATAATTGTATGTTATATAGTCGAAAATATGATATATTAATATTATATTATATGATAAAAGTTTATTTATATGCTTTTAGGGAGATTTTTTATATAAAATGAAAGGGGTGTTTTTATGTTATCAAGGAAAGAATTAAAAAGAGTATCAAAAGCTCAGTTATCTGGAAACTGGGGAATATGTGCAATTAATATGGCAATATATATTGCGTTGATATTAGTTATATCATTTATAGGATTACCTTTTGAGCCTTTAACTACTATCATAGTAGCTATAATAGGTTTTTTAGTTGCAGCAGGATTTACATGCATGTTTTTAAAGATTACTAAAGATAAAAAAGTCAAGATGGGAGATATCTTCGTAAATGGAAGAATTTATTTAAGAAGTTTTGGACTTTATATATTAGAATCAATTGCTGTTTATATTTATTCTTTTATAATTACAATTATAGGAGCATTTTTATCATTTGGAGTTTTACTTACTAGTGGAGCAATTGAATATCTATCAAGTAATAACGTTGGAGTAGGAACTGTAATTTCTACTGCTATAACTCTAGTTATTATAGTAATTGTGTTGATGTTGCCAGTTTATATATTGCTATTATACATTTCTCAAGCTGCTTTTTTAATATGTGAAGACAAAGATAATCTGGGTGTATTTAAAGCAATGGGTGCTAGTTTAGATATGATGAAGGGAAATGTACTTAAACTATTTATATTAAATCTTAGCTTTATAGGATGGTATATATTGACTATATTCACTTTAGGAATAGGTTTGTTATGGTTAATTCCATATATAGGAGTTACTAATTGTAATTTCTATAGAGAATTATTAAAAGATAATCCAGATGTAGAAAATATATTGCTAGATAAGGAAAAATCTTATTCTATGTATTAAGATAGTTTTATAGTTAAATAAAATAAAGCTTTATTTAGATATTAAAGTATAAGAATGACAAGACTGTCTTTTACAAGAACTATTTCTTTAAAGGACAGTTTTTGTTATTAAAAAAATAAATGGTTGACATCACATAGACTACTGTGATAGTTTTAAATTATAATATTGACTATTGTGATAACCATATTTGAGGAGCGATTTTATATGGAAATAAAATTATTTGATTCAGAACTTAAAGTGATGGAAGTTCTATGGGAGATAGGAGAAAGTAAAGCAGGGGAATTAGTAAAAATTTTAAAGGAAGAGACCGGATGGAATAGAAACACTACGTATACAGTTATAAAAAAATTAGTATCAAAAGGTGCAATAGAAAGAATTGAACCAAACTTTGTTTGTAAACCTTTAATAAGCAAAGAAGAAGTTCAAAAGCATGAAACAGAAAGCTTAATTAATAAAATGTTTGGAGGGTCTTCAGAAAAATTTCTTTCAGCTTTTATTAATAAAGAAAATCTCTCAAGTGATGAGATTACAAAACTTAAACAGATTGTTGAGAAATTAAAGTGAGGTAAGATTAATGTTCACTAAATTATTAGAAATGAGTGTTACTTCTGGAGTTTTAATTTTAATTGTTATTTTTATAAGAGCATGTTTGTTTAAAAAATTGCCTAAAAAGGTATTTGTATTATTATGGCTAGTTGTTCTGTTTAAACTTTTAGTACCAGTAAGTTTAAACTCTAGTTTTAGTATTTATAGCATTATTGAGTCAAATTTTGATGCCCAATTGGGAAATACATCAGCTGTAAATTATTCAATTAAGAAAAATAATAATTTTATAAGCAAGAATAATTTTGGAGAGTCTAAGGCTTTATTTAATCTTGAGAATTTTACAGCATTTGAAATCTCAAGTATTTTAACGTTTGGAATTTCTATTATTTTTATTATGTTTTTATGCTTTAAGTATATCAGGACGATTAATCTTTTTAAAACTTCGATACATATAAAAAATCATGAATTTATCAAAAAGTGGGCATATGATAATAGGCGTCTTAGAAAATTTTTTGTTTGTATATCTGAATTTACTAAAACACCACTTACGACTGGTATTTTAAAACCAAATATCATTTTGCCAAAACAAATGGACTATAGTAATGACCAAACTTTAAACTTTGTTTTAACTCATGAATTAGTTCATATTAATAGGTTTGACAATATGTTGAAGTTTTTTATGCTTGTAGCCCTTGCTATTCATTGGTTTAATCCTTTAGTTTGGGTAATGCTTTTTTTATTAAATAAAGATATAGAATTTAGTTGTGATGAAAAGGTAATGAGTATAGTTGGTGAAGAATATAGAGCTGATTATGCAACTGCACTTATAAGTTTGGCAGAGGAACATAATACATTTCCAATGACACTTTATAATGGATTTGGAAAGACAAAGATAGAAGAAAGAATAGTCAATGTTATGAAGTTTAAAAAATCAACCTATATTACTTTTTTGGTTTCAGCTGTGTTAATTTGTGGAACTAGTGTTGTTTTCGCAACTGGGAATAAAGAAATTGATGAAGTTGAATCTTTTAATCTAATGGAAAGTGAGCAAAGTAATGAAAATGACTTTTCAATAGGAGGTCAGCCATTAAAAATAGAATCTAAGATAAGTAGCACAAATACTTCTATAGGGTTATCAGATGAAAGTAATGGAAGTATTGACTTAAGTACATCAGAAACATATAAAAATCAGAAAATTAGTTCAAAGGTTGATGGCGAAGAAGTATATTCTGATGTGTTAAAGTATTCAGTTGTACCAGTTGATAATGTTTCTAAGAATATATCTGTAACAAAAAGTATGAAGACTTTAACAAATAATAAAGTGCAATATAAAGCTTCTGAAAGTAACTAGGTATATGACAAATAAAGATGGATTGAGAATTAGGGATACTATCTTAAAATAATTAAATTTATTTTGAGATAGTATTTTTTATTAAAAAATTTTATAGAAATACTTGACACAGTAATGACTATTGTGATAGTCTGAAAGTGTAGTTAATAACTATTGCAATAGTCGCTATGAACTACACTACCCAAATAAATCTCTAAGAAAGGAAGATGAGTTATGAAAATAAAAAAATCCCTTATAAGTGCAATGATGGTATCTGCTATGGTACTAGGAGGAACAGGAGCAGTATTTGCAAGTGGAAATGACGATGTATCTAATATTGAGTTATCCAAGTTTAAATCTCTAGTAGAATCAGGGGTAACTGAGCCTGCTGACTTAGAAAAACATGGAGTTGAGTATTATACTTATGAAGAGTATGCTAAGCATATTGAAGAGTTAAAAGCATATGCTAAAGACCCTTCAGCAGTTAAAGATGTAAGTTCAAAAGACCTTGAAGATACAATTAAGACTATGGAAAAAGATTTAGAAAAGATAAAAACTGAAGGCTTAAAGATTATGAAACCTATCGTAATAGATAATGAAGATGGAACTCAATTGGCAGTTTCTTTATCTAGAGCTGATATAGCTGAATAATTAATATTAAGTTTTTTAGTGATAAGTATCAAAAGTAGTTAAAAAACTAAATAAGCGTAATTAAACATAGCAAACAAGAATAAAAAAAGCAATAAATAAACAATAACAAAAGACTTAAAGTCTACATGAAGATAGAGAAGTAAAAAATAAACAAATTAAATAATATAAAAGTAAATCTAGTCAAAGTAAAAGTATTAAACCCAATTTGTAATGTTAACATTTTTTATATGTATTAAGAAATGTTAACATTACTTTTTTTATTTAGAATAGGGATTTTTACTAAAAAACTTTATAGAAATACTTGATATAAAAGCGACTATTATGATAGTCTAAAGGTGTGGTTTATAACTATTGTAATAGTCATTAGAAACTACACTACCCAAATAAATCTCTAAGAAAGGAAGATGAGTTATGAAAATAAAAAAATCCCTTATAAGTACAATGATGGCATCTGCTATAGTATTAGGAGGAACAGGAGCAGTATTTGCTGATGAAAGTAGTGATGTATCTAATATTACATTAGAGAAGTTTGATTCTCTAATAAAATCAGGAATAACTGAGCCTGCTGACTTAGAAAAATATGGAGTTGAGTATTACACTTATGAAGAGTATGCTAAGCGTATTGAAGAGTTAAAAGCATATGCTAAAGACACCACACAAGTTAAAGATTTAAGTTCACAAGACCTTGAAAATACAATTAAGAGTATGGAAAAAGATTTAGAAAAGATAAAAAATGAAGGTTTAAAGATTATGAAACCTATTAGAATAGATAATGGAAATGGATTGATAGGTTTCTATGGTCGTTAAATAATTAAATGATACAAAAGTAAATTTAGTCAAAGTAAGAAGTATTAATTCAGCTTGTAATGTTAACTTTTTTTAATGTATGTTAAGAAATGTTAACATTACTTTTTTTTGTTTGAAATAATGTTGAAAATATTATGAAAATTCTAAAGAAAGTTAAATGCTAGTTATTAGATTCATTAAAATTTAAAGAAAATATCCAAATGGGTATTTTAAAAGCTGGTTTTAAAAAACTGAGGTTATTGGCATGACAATTGCTTAGTAAATAAAATAAGAACAATATTATAAATTTATGGATTCATAGTATTATTTACTATCAATATTTAAACTTTATTGATAATAAATATATAGTTGATAGCTTCTAAAATGTATCACTAACAAATACACTAAGTTATCAAAAAGGTATTATTTCTAAGGAGGGGAAAGGCATGAAACAATTGCTTACAGGAAATGAGGCAGTAGCACGTGGTGCTTATGAAGCAGGTATATCTTATGCAGCTGCTTATCCAGGAACACCAAGTACTGAAATATTGGAAAATATAGCACTATATAAAGATGACATAATTGCAGAGTGGGCACCAAATGAGAAAGTAGCAGTAGAGTCAGCAATAGGAGCGTCTATTGCAGGAGGTAGGGCTATCGCAGCTATGAAGCATGTTGGAGTAAATGTTGCTGCAGACCCAATATTTACATATGCATATATGGGAGTAAATGGTGCGATGATTATTGTATCTGGAGATGACCCTGGAATGCACTCATCACAAAACGAACAAGATAATAGACATTATGCTAAATTTGCAAAGATAGCTATGATAGAACCAAGTAACAGCCAAGAATGCAAGGATATGATAAAGGCTGCTGTTGAGATAAGTGAAAAATATGATACAACAGTTTTATTTAGAATGGTGACGAGAATATGTCATAGTAAAGGACTTGTCGAGTTAGGAGAAAAAGAAGAAACAGTTGTAAAAAAATATGAAAGAAATCTTTCTAAGTTTGATGCTATTCCGGCAACTTCAAGAGCATTGAGAATTAAACTTGAAGATAGATTAAAAAAGCTTGAAGAGTTTTCTAATGAAACTGACTTAAACTTTATAGAATGGAATGATAAGAAAATAGGCGTGATAACTTCAGGAGCTTCTTATGAGTATGCTAAAGATGTGTTTGGAGATACTGTATCATATTTAAAATTAGGATTTACATATCCTCTTCCAACAAAGAAGATAAGAGATTTTGCAGAACAAGTAGAAACTGTTTATGTAATTGAAGAATTAGAACCTTATATAGAAGAACATCTTAAAGAAAATAACATACCATGTATTGGAAAAGAAAAGATACCTAATATAGGTGAGTTAAATCCAGATATTATAGCGCAATCAATTTTAGGAGAAAAAAGAAAACTAATAGAATATAGCCAAGAAAAAATAGTTGGTAGGCCTCCAACATTATGTGCAGGATGTCCACACAGAGGATTTTTCTATGAACTAGGAAAGGTTAAAAATGTACTTATAAGTGGAGATATAGGATGTTATGGTTTAGGAGGAGCAGAGCCTTTAAATGCTAAAGATACTTGTATATGTATGGGAGGAGGGCCAGGTGTAGCTCATGGAGCACAAAAGATATTTACTAAAAATAATATTAACATGAGAACTATATCTACAATAGGAGATTCAACATTCTTCCATACAGGAATAAATGGTCTAATAGATATAATCTACAACAAAAGTAATACTGTAACATGTATTCTTGATAATAGAATTACTGGAATGACTGGTCATCAAGAAAATCCTGGAACTGGATTTTCATTACAAGGTGATGTTACTGAAATGATGGACATTGAGACTATAGTAAAAGCTTTGGGTTGTAAAAACGTAAAAATAGTTAATCCTAACATGTTGAATGAAGTTAAAGAAGCGTTAAATTGGGCTTTGTCAATTGATGAACCTTCAGTAATAATCACTAGATGGCCATGTGCATTAAAAAAATTTACAGAAGATGATAAGAAAAGATTTGACCTTACACCATCAATTTGTAGCGTAGATGATGAGAAGTGTATTGGATGTAAGAAATGTCTTACAACGGGATGTCCTGCTTTGAGATTTGATAAATCTAAAAAGAAATCAAGTATAAATCAAGCTCAATGTGTAGGTTGTAAAGTATGTGCACAAGTATGTCCAGTAAATGCTATAAAAAAGGTTGGTGAAAAATAATGAAAAAGGTTAAAAATGTATTGTTATCAGGAGTAGGAGGTCAAGGTACTGTTTTAGCAAGTAAAATACTTTCTGCAGGGCTTATAGATGCTGGATATGATGTTAAGATGTCGGAAGTTCATGGTATGGCTCAAAGGGGTGGAAGCGTAACAACACAAGTTAGATATGGAGAAAAAGTACATTCTCCTATACTTGGAAAAGGAGATGTTGATGTATTAGTTTCATTTGAGACTATGGAGGCTTTAAGATATCTTGATTTCCTTAAACCTGATGGTAAATTAGTAGTAAATGATTATGAAATGCCTTCAGCACCAATTTTAACAGGAAGAGTGGATTATCCTGAAAATATAATAGACGATATTAAAGAAAAAGTGGATGTAACAGTGATAAAGGCAGTTGATATTGCCAGAGGTCTTGGAAATGAGAAGGTTATGAATGTAGTACTTTTAGGAGCATTGATTAAGGCTTTACAGCTAGAAAATGACATAGATTGGGAAAAGATAGTGTCACAACAGGTTAAGCCTAAATTTATAGAAATTAATATAAAAGCTTTAAGAGAAGGAATGAATGTTTAGAAAATAAAAATTACAGATAAAAAACTATATTATATAAAGAGTTAGAAAAAATAATTATATATAATATACAAAAGGTTAGGAAAGATTAATTATAGATATAATACACAAGGGATTAGGAAAGATTAATTAAAAATATAATATATAAAGGGTTAAAAAATAATTATAAAATAAAATTATATGTAATAGTTATTTAATGCAATAGCTATTTACTGAGATAGTTATTTAAAAACGAAATTTTATTAATTTAAATATGGAAAATGAATACCTAAATAAGCAATATTTAATAAATATATTTATATAGAGATAACAATAAAATAAATACTTGAAAGGAAGGAGAGCTATTTAGATTATTAAATAGTATTTATAATATGAAAAAAGGCGATTTTATATGGAGTGGAGTTCTTATTTGTCTTATTGCTATTTTAGTGATACCAAGTAGTAGAGCGGTATTTATGGAAGCAACAGGTGCACATCCATATATTGGAGGTTTTTTCAAGTTTGCTGTGTTAGCAACAATGGGAGACTTACTTGGTGCTAGAATTTTGCATAAAGACTGGAAAATACCAGTAGGAATTTTTTACAGGGCTGTAGTTTGGGGAATTATAGGTGTAGTTACAACATATGCTATGTCAATTTACTCAGCAGGTGTAGGGCAAGCACAAGTAGATGGTATGCTTCCATTTGAAGGAATAGCTTTTGCAAATGCTCTATTTAAAAGTGCAACTATGAATATATTAATGTCACCGACTATATTTTTATTCCATAAGGTTATGGATTGTCTTATAGATAAAAAATACGAAGTTGGAAAGGGCGTTAAGGTAGCTCTTAAAGATGTAGTAAATGTTGTAGACTGGAATGCCTATCTTGGTTTTAGTGTTTTGAAAACTATACCATTTTTCTGGATACCATGTCATACAATTGTATTCTTATTCCCTGCTGAATATAGAGTAATTGCCTCTGCTTTTGCATCTATAGCTCTAGGATTAATTTTAGCATTAGCCAATAAATCTAAAGCTGTAAATTAATATTATTAATAAAGTTAGAGTTGTTAAGTTAAAATTATTGATTGCTATTTTTTAAGAAGCTTAAAATCCCCCATTTAAGAGTTTTAAGGTTCTAAAATAATAAGTTATAACTACAAAAAATGGCTGTTGGGACTATTATGATTATAGGTTAAAAAACTTATAACATATATTAGTTTATAACAGCCATTTTTTATGTTAAGTTAGTAAGTTAAAATCTAAATTAGAGGATTTAAAGAAGCTATTCTAGTTGTAGCTACATAAAGCCTAGATATTTCATACCATGTTTTAAAATCTACTACTCCACTTTGAGGTAAACCAAAAATTCCTTGGAATATTTTAACGGCATTTTCTGTATCTGTTCCATATATACCATCTTCTCTAACCTTTGGAATAGCTGGATAAGAGTTAGATATAGCATTTAACTGATTTTGTATAGTTCTAACATATTGTCCAGAAGAACCAACTTGTAGCGTAGTTCCAGGAAATGATACTGGTACACCACTAACGATAGGAGCTTTTTCAAATACTATTTCATCTCCATAGAAATATCTTAGGATTGCCTCATAATCGTATCCTTGGTCACCTAGGTCTTTACTACCCCATTGAGTCATTTGATCAGGACATTGAGATTTTTGACCATCACAATATTGAGCTAATAATGGCTGTCTTGCGGTAGGAGGTCTTTTTATAAATGTATTAAATATAGCATCTACAGCCACATTAATTGGTTCAAATAGGTTTCTATTATTTATAAATTTATGATCATATGCTGTTGATGAGGTTATTGTAAAATTATATCCTTTGTTTCTATACCATTCAGTAAAGACTCTATTTAAAGTAAATGATATTATCGCTATTACATTTGCATAAATTGTCTGCTCAGGCCAAGTTGAATATATTTCAGATGAAGCTATGTTTTTAATGTACTCTTTAAATGGAATCCAATAATTTGCAGCTGATGTATTTTCTGGCAGACCATCATGAACTACTATAAATTCAGGTACTACAGGGTTATCTAATACAACGAAGCCAGTAGGTGGTGGCAATGGTTTTAAGTTACTTTCTGGAATTTTAGGAGGATAAGTACCATATAAAGTATGTTCTCCTATATCAAAAATCAACTCACTTTGTCTTGAGAAGGAACGCTTACTTCTTGTTCTAGGAAACATGGGAACTCCTTGTCTAGCTTCAATTGTAGCTAGTAATTGTGTCCCTTCTATGACAACTGTCTCATATCCATCTGCTATGGCTTCTACTATATACTGGCTATAAGGCCTAACATCAGATGGTTGTAGAGAGTAATCTACATCTGGTGCTGGTAATACTAATCCAGTCACTTGACCAGATTCATTGCTTATTAGGTTCTGGTATAAAGTTGATGAACTTTGGCTACCATTAGACATTGAATATATGTTTACTGTTGCATTTTGAATGGGTCTATTGTTAGTAGCATCAATTATACTTACTGTTAAGAAACCATCTTGCATCAAATCACCCTTTCTTTAAATGAATTTAGTTCCCTTATATTTCAAGATATGAATATAGCTTGAGATTTGTTAAATAATATAGATATAAATTTAAATTTTTTTGAGTGTTTTTAACTTATTTAATGGTAAAGAGTTTGATATATAAATTTGAATGTAGAAAAATTTAAAATAAAAGCTTAGAGAAAATAGAAATATAGAAAAAAATAAATTAAAAGTAAGTGTATATTTAAAACACAAATAAACTAAAAATAAGAAGTAATTATAAAACATAAATGAATTAAAAACTTTGAAAGGAAAATTACCTATGAAGCTGGATTTATTTTTATTGGCAGTAGTACCTATATTAATAGGTATGTTTTGGATAAGATCTAAAGATAAATATTGTAGAGAACCGTTAATCCATTTAATTAAATTTTTTATGATAGGTGCTTTTTTAAGTGTTATAATTATTCTTTTAGAAAATCTATTAATGAAATTTAATGTATTTGAAGGATATTCAGAATTATTATATGTATCATTTATAGTTGCAGGTCTTGTGGAAGAAGGTGTAAAAGCTTTAATACTAATCCCTTCATTGATTAAAGAAAAGCATTTTACTGAAAAACTAGATGGTATTATTTATTCTGTATTTTTATCTTTAGGATTTGCAACAATTGAAAATATAGTTTATATTTTCTCTGAAAGTAGAAATTTAGCACTACAGGTTGGTATTAATAGAGCAGTTATCTCCATTCCAGCACATGTAATGTTTGCTATTACTATGGGATATTATATTTCTAAGTATAAGTTTGAGGGGAATGAAAGTAAGAAACGTGAATACTTATTTATGGCTGTATTAATTCCGATTTTATTACATGGAGTTTTTGATTTTATATTGATGATAGAATATAGATGGGCTATTATATTATTTATAGTTTATGTAATAATTTTGTGGAAGATAAATCTCGATAAACTTGAAAAATATATGAATAACTCTAAAAAAGTGTTTTTTGGAAACTTAAAGAAAAAGAAAAGAAAATAAATGACGAACAAGCAAAGCAGATAAAAAGGGGGATTATAAATTTGGCAAATTTACCAAAAGAATTTTTAGAAGATATTAGAGAAATACTACAAGATGAATATGATGATTTTATAAAAAGTTATGATGAAGAAAAGACTACTGGTCTTAGAATAAATACATTAAAAATTGACAAAGAAAAATTATTGAATTTAGATTTATTTGATTTATATCAGATACCATGGGCAGATGAAGGTTTTTATTATGATGATAAAATTAATAGACCTGGTAGAAATCCATTACATGAGTCTGGAGCATATTATTTGCAAGAGCCTTCTGCAATGAGTGTAATACCAAAAGCAGATATTAAAGAAGGAGATAAGGTACTTGATATGTGTGCCGCACCTGGTGGCAAATCTACATATATATTATCTAAATTAAAAAACACAGGTTTATTGGTTTCTAATGAGATTAATGCGAGTAGAATTAAAGCTCTAGGAGAAAATTTAGAACGATTTGGGGCAAGAAATTGTATTATAACAAATACTGATTCTAATAGCTTAAGAAAGGCATTTAATGGGTATTTTGATAAGGTGATTATAGATGCACCTTGTTCTGGTCAAGGAATGTTTAGAAAAGATGAAGTGGCCATCTTAGATTGGAGTCATGCAAAAGTACTTGAATGCCAATCTATTCAAAAAGAGATTATAAGAGATGGATATAAAATGTTAAAGAAAGATGGTATTTTAATTTACTCAACATGTACTTTTTCAAAAGAGGAAAATGAACATGTTATAAATGAGTTTATCAGTGAACATCCACATGCAGAACTTGTTGAGATGGAAAGGCTATGGCCTCATAAAATAAAGGGAGAAGGTCATTTTGTAGCCAAGATAAAAAAATTAGAAGAAGAAGAAAGTAATGTAAAAGAATTAAAAATAAAAAATTTAGATAAAGAAATAAAGGATTATAGGGAGTTTGAAAAGAAATTTTTAAAGACTGATTTTTATAGCAATAAAAAAAATAAATTTTATTTAAGAGGGGAAAACTTGTACCTACTTCCTGAAATATATCCAGATACAAAAAAACTAAAAGTATTGAGATACGGTTTGCATTTAGGGGTTTTAAAGAAGAATAGATTTGAGCCTTCTCATGCATTATCTCATTACTTAAAAGTTGAAGATGTAAAAAACGTTGAAAACTTTAGTGTACAAAGCGAATCAATTCTTAAATATTTAAAAGGGGATGTTATAAATTCTAATGAAAGTAGAGGGTGGGTTTTGGTCTCGGTTGAAGATATACCTTTAGGTTGGGGAAAAGAATCTGCTGGAGTAATTAAGAATCATTACCCTAAAGGTCTTAGAAAAGTATTTTAAACTATTAGAAAAAAGAAGTATAATATTTATATTGTAAGTTTATGGTAGATTAGTTTTGCTGTAGATTGACTTAATATTGAACACAGAGGAGACGATTTTAGTGGGTGAAGCAGTTAAAAAAGAAGTTGTAGAGTGGATAAAAGTGATTGTCATAGCTCTTGTTTTGGCATTTGCAATAACGCGTTTTATAGTGCCAACAATAGTTAAAGGAGAATCAATGTATCCTACGCTTGTAGAACGCGATTATTTGATAGTCAATAGAATTGCGTACAAAGTAGGAGAGCCAAAATACAAAGATATAATAGTATTCAAAACCGACTTAACAGAAGAAAATGGAAAGAAAAAAGATTTAGTAAAAAGAGTTATCGGGGTTCCTGGTGACCATGTAAAGATAAAAGACTCCAAGGTATATGTAAATGATAAATTGTTAGATGAGGCTTCCTATATACATAATAATCGTACTGATGGAGATATTGATATTGTAGTTCCAGAAGGAAAATTATTTGCGATGGGAGACAATAGAGAAAGAAGTTTAGATAGTAGATACGATGAGGTTGGATTGGTCGACGAGCACACCGTTTTAGGAAAAGTTCTAGTCAGATTGTATCCATTTTCTAAGATAGGGACTATTGACTAAACATTATAAATATAAAATTTGGAGCAATCGCTGATTAACTGAAATCACCAGACCATACACAATAGTTGTCTATATTATGATTTGTATAAAAGTATTTACTAAAAAATTTATATACAAATAGACAACACCTTATTTAGTAGACTTATCTAAAAGATAGTGTTTAAAAGTAGCATTATCAATAAAGATAATATAACTATAAAGGAGAATTTGTGAATGAATGAAACTATTAAAGAAGAGATTGTAGAGTGGATAAAAATAATTATTACTGCACTTTTTTTGGCATTTATTATAACTCGCTTTATAAAACCAACATTAGTAAATGGAGAATCAATGTACCCAACACTTAAACCACACGATTACTTAGTGGCAAATAGAATGACATATAAATTATCAGAACCAAAATGTGGAGATATAATGATATTTAAGACTGATTTGTTACAAGATAATGGAAGAAAAAAAGAGCTAGTAAAAAGGGTTATAGGTGTACCAGGTGACCATTTAAAAATTAAAGATTCTAAGGTTTATATAAATGGTAAGTTATTAAATGAAGTTTCATATATACATGATAATTATACTGAAGGCGATATTGATATGGTGATTCCTCAAGGTAAAGTATTTGCTATGGGAGATAATAGAGAAGTAAGTTTAGATAGTAGGTATAAAGAAGTGGGATTAGTGGATGAACAGAATATTAAAGGAAAAGTTATTGTAAGAGTGTTTCCTTTTACACAAATAGGTATTTTTGAGTAGGTGATTTGTATGGCAGTTGGTGTGGCATCTTTATTGTTTAATATTGAAGATGCTTTAAAGCTTTGTGAAAGTACAAAGGAAATAACTCATTTGGAAATTGGTATTGATAATATATCTGAATGTAGTGAGTTATGTAAATATAAGCAGAGAATTTCTAAACTAGGGTTGTCTATAGGAATACACTTACCTATGGAATTAAACACTTGTGAAAATATAGAATATATACGAGCTTCGTGGATAAGTTTTATTGAGAAGATAGAATTAGAGCTAAAAGGATTTGATATAAGGTACTTTAATCTTCATTTGGGTTATATTATGACAAATAGACTTAAAAAGAATAGGGACAAGTATTTAGATAATAGTGTGGATTTTTTAAATAAGATAAATACAGATTCATATATTTGTATAGAGAATACTTATTCAAAAGGTGGCGATTTTTCAAATATTGGAAATATATCCTATGATTTTGAATATATATTTAAGAGGATTAAAAATTCTAAGATTTGTTTTTGTTACGATACTGGACACTGTTTAATTGATGAGGATGATTATTTAAATAACTTGAAAGATAAGATAAAATTGATACACTTAAGTGATAATGATGGTATCAATGATATACATGTTGGTATAGGAAGAGGTATTTTATCTGAAGAGAGTGTTAAAGAGGTTTTAAAATTAGATGCAGAATATTTAGTATTAGAAATAAATTATGAAGACATTGAAGATACTATAAGTAAATTGAATCATATTGTAGGAGAGGGTTAAATACCTCTCTTTATCTTGTTGATATGCCTTGTTGATTAAAATGTATATTCATCAAAAGGAAGGAGATGTTGAAGTGAAGAAAATAAATTTAAAAATAGACGGAAGAAATAAGGAGTATTCATTAGACGAAAATTCTTTGGGAATTAGACTAGGAGATATAGCAAAAGAGTTTTGCGATGAACATAAAGGATATATAACACTTGCAGTTGTAGATAACAAATTGAAAGAGTTAAATTGTAGAGTGAAGAAGGATTGTGAGATAGAGTTTTTAGATACTACAAATGAAGATGGAGAAAGAGTTTACTTTAGAGTCATGTCATTTGTGTTTGTGATGGCTTGCAGAGAGATATTTTGGGACAGCAGAGTTACAATAGAACATTCACTATCTGGTGGACTATATTGTGAAGTTCATATAGAGAGAAAACTTAAAGAAGTTGATATTGAAAATATAAAAAATAAAATGCAAGAGATAATAAATAATGACTACATTATAGAAAAAATAGAAGTTACGAGGGATGAAGCTATTTCTATATTTGAAAATAATGAGATGTATGAAAAAGCAGAGCTTTTGAAATACAAGGAATATGATAGCGCTAAAGTATATAAATGTAGAAACTATATAGACCATTTTTATGGATATATGTTGCCATCAACTGGTTATATAAAATCGTTTGATATCATACTTTACAATGGAGGCATTATAATTTTAGGGCCTAGTGAAGAAGATAAGACTCTTCCTATGAAATTTATACCTCAACCTAAGCTATCAAATGTATATTATGAAGCAGAAGAATGGTCAAGACTCATGGGAATTGATAAGGTAGTATCACTTAACAGAATAATAGAAAATAATGAATATGGAGATATAATAAGAACATTTGAAGCATTACATGAAAAGAAACTATCTCAAATAGCAGATATGATAAAAGATAACAATAAGAGAGTAGTTTTAATAGCAGCTCCATCCTCATCTGGAAAAACAAGCTTTGCTCATAGACTATCAATACATCTTAGAGTAAATAACTTAAATCCGATTTCAATATCTTTAGATGATTATTTTATAGATAGAAAACATACTCCTTTAGATGAATATGGAAACTATGATTTTGAGTCAATTTATGCTATAGATTTAGAGAGATTCAACTTAGATTTAAATAAACTTTTAGCAGGTGAAGAAATTGAGGATATAAGGTTTAACTTTAAAGCTGGAGCAAGGGAGTATACTGGCAAAAAGATAAAGATAGACTCAAATCAACCAATTATATTAGAAGGTATACATGGGTTAAATCCTATTTTAACAGCATCTATACCAGATGAAGATAAATTTAAGATATACATAAGTGCCCTTACTCAAATAAATTTAGATGACCATAATAGAATTCCTACTGCTGATTTGAGAATGATAAGAAGAATTGTTAGAGATTATAATTTTAGAGGATATAGTGCTGATAATACTATTTTGCAATGGGCATCAGTTAGAAGAGGAGAAAAGAAAAACATATTCCCTTATCAAGATGAAGCAGATGCTATATTTAATTCCGCCTGTGTGTATGAATTAGCGGTTTTAAAGCGATTTGCTAAGCCTCTATTGGAAGAAATAGATGAAGATAATCCTGCTTATATTGAAGCGACTAGATTATTAAAGTTTTTACAGTACTTTGTTGAACTAGATGATATTTCTGATATACCAGGAACTTCAATCCTTAGGGAATTTATTGGAGGAAGTAAAATAGTTGATTAGCATGTATTATTGATTATTTTATTGTACTCATATTGAACTAAATATTTTCTTAGAGATACTGAATAATCTATGGTTTGTATTTTAAATAATATTGATGGAGTATTAAAGTGAAAATTCTATTTAGTTATCAAAAATTCTTTGTTTTGTGAGAATTAGTATAGATAATAAATACTGTTTAACTTTAATACTCCTTTTATAATATTATGATATTTTTTATAATATGCTTGAAAAATAAAGTTAAGTTTGCAAAAAATAGTTTTAAAGTATAATTTTTTTTAACACTGTTTTATTATAGTATAAACTTGTGCTAAAATAGAGTATATAACATAAGATGATGAGGTGCATATGAATACGTTAGATGAGACATTATTAAAAGAAATTATAAGTTCTAATAAAAAATATACAAATTATGGACAAGTTGCTAGTTACATACCAGAATTAAAAAATGCTCGTAGAAATGATTTAGGAATTTGTATTATAGATAGTGAAAATAACCTTTATAGTGCTGGAAATTGTAGCACGAAATTTACTATACAAAGCATTTCAAAACCAATTGTGCTTGCAATGGCACTTATGGACAATGACTGGGAAGACGTTTTTTCAAATGTTGGAATGGAGCCAAGTGGAGACCCATTTAATTCTATAATGAAACTTGAGACTAATGATACTAAAAAGCCTTGTAACCCAATGATAAATGCAGGAGCAATAGTTACCACTTCTCTTATAAATGGGAGCTGTTTGGAAGAAAAAGAAGAAAGAATGCTTAGTTTTTTTAGAAAGTTGGCAAAAAATGATAATATAGGAATAAATTATGATGTCTATAAGTCTGAAAAAATGACTGGAGATAGAAATAGAGCTATGGCTTATCTGTTAAAAAGTGATGGATTTATCAGAGGTAATGTAGAAGATGTTTTAGACCTTTATTTTAAACAATGCTCAATTGAAGTGGATTCTATAGATTTAGCGAGAATTGGTATAAATCTTGCTAATTATGGAGTAGACATAGAAAATGGAGAGCATTTAATGAGTGAAATGGTATCTAGAATTGTCAAAACCTTTATGATGACTTGTGGAATGTATGATGCTTCTGGGGAATTTGCTATTAAAGTTGGAATTCCTGCAAAATCTGGGGTTGGGGGTGGTATAGTGGCTTCTGTGCCAGGACGTATGGGTATTGGTGTTTATGGACCTGCACTTGACAAAAAAGGTAACAGCGTCGCAGGAGTTAAAGTTTTAGAGGAGTTGTCAAATAAACTCAGATTAAATATTTTTTAAAATTTTAAGAAAGGATTTTTTTGACAACAACATATAATTTAATATATAATTAAATTGTAAAGAAATATGAATTAAATAAATTTTTTAGGAGGGGTCAATGAAAGAGGTATTGGTATTACGAGATTTGGAGTGCATAAAGGCTATTGCACATCCACGTAGAATAGATATTCTAAAAGCATTTGACAAATCGCCATTGTCAGCAAAACAATTATCTCAATTATTGGAAGAACCTCATGCAAAAATAAACTACCACATAAAAATGTTATACAAAGTTGGTATTTTAGAATTAGTTGAGGAAAAAATAAAGTCGGGGATTGTGGAAAAATATTATTATCCAAGTGCAAAAAATGTGGTTATAGGGAACAGGATACTTAATTTTTCTTTAGACAATGGGGAAGAAAAAGAAGAATTGTACATATCAAGATTTGAAAATATGAGTGAAGTTTTTTATAAAGCAGCAGAGGAAGATGTTTTAGAAAATGAAAATATAGTTGATTATCATGATATTTCTCTTACTCATGATGAATTAGTTGAACTTAATGACACTATGAAATCAAAGATAGATGAAATTTTAAATAAAAGACAAGACAGCGTTGAAGGTTCTAAGTATGATATAGCTATGGTTGTAGTTCCTACAGTTGAAGAAGAATGTCCTAATTAGAATCATTAATTATGTATTAATTATAAAACATAAGATTAGAGATTGAACATCAGAATTTACTTAATAATCAAAAAATACTTTTGAGCATGAGTAAAATAATGATTTTTAGTCTCTATTTTTTTATGCTATTAGAGTGAATAAATATGCTCTTTGAAATTTATCAAAATGGGTATAATTAAACTATAAATATTAAAATTTATAATTAATCTATACGAAATTAATTATAGTTATACTAAAATCAATACTTACTTATTAAAAGTTTAAAAATTAAAATTATATATAAATAAAAGGAGATTAATATGATTAAATTAGGAACACATATTTCAATAGCAAAAGGATTTGCAAAGGCAGCTGAAACAGCTGTGTATATTGGTGCAAATACATTTCAATTTTTTAGTAGAAACCCAAGAGGAGGAAATGCTAAAGCATTTGATGAAAAAGATATAACTAAATTTCAAGAGATTAGAAAAGCAAACAATTTTGCACCATTACTTGCACATGCTCCATATACTATGAATCTAGGTGGAGTGAAGGATGATGTTTATGAATTCGCAACACGAGTAATAGATGAAGACATAAGAAGAATGGACTCACTAGGTATAGAATACATGTGTTTTCACCCTGGAAGTCATGTAGGCGGTGGAGTAGACTTTGGTATAGATAGAATAGTAAAAGGGCTAAACAATGCTATTAAAGGAGATGAAAATATAACGATACTCCTTGAAACAATGTCAGGAAAGGGAACTGAAATAGGATTTAGTTTTGAGCAGTTAAAGAGCATAATAGATAATATCGAACATAAAGAAAGAATAGGTGTGTGTCTTGATACATGTCATATTTTTTCAGCTGGTTATGATATAGTTAATGATTTGGATGGAGTTTTAGAGGAATTCGACAAGGTTATAGGTATAGATAGATTAAAAACTATACATCTAAATGATAGTATGATGCCATTTGGAGATAAAAAAGATAGACATGCTGCAATAGGTGAAGGTAAGATAGGACTAAAAGCTTTAACTGATTTTATGGAACATCCAAGCATTAAAGATTTGCCATTTTTCTTAGAAACACCTTTTGATGATGAAGGTCATAAGATAGAGATTAAGATGATTAAAGAAATTTTATCTAGTAAATAATATTTTAATGTGATGTAGATAGTATTTTGATTTGATATAAATAATATTTTGATGCTATGTAGATTAAATTTAGATTAGAAGTTAGTGAAATATAGATTGGTATATTATGAAGCATATTAAATGAAATCTTGATTTAATATAAAAGAGTATATTATAAACTATATAAATGAACTTGATAATATGTGTATATATTGTGAATAGTATATAAATAGATTGCAAAAATTCTCATAATTTGTTGTATAATTAAAAGTAACATATTGATAATGTGTAAAATTAATTAAAAGTTAGGTGGGGAAGGTTATGAGAAATTTAGGCAAAACTAGTATGAAGATAAAAAGAGTCGGTTTTGGGGGAATTCCAATACAAAGAATTACACAAGAAGATACTAATTTAGTTATAAATGAGCTAGAAAAACAAGGCATAAACTTTATTGATAGCGCGAGGGGATATACAATAAGTGAAGAAGCGATTGGAATTGCTATAGAAGGAAAAAGAAATAAATTTTTTCTAGCTACTAAAAGTATGTCTAGAGATTATGATTCAATGAAGAGAGATGTGGAAATAAGTTTAAATAACTTTAAAACTGATTTTATAGATTTATATCAATTCCACAATGTTAAAGAAGAAGAGTATGACAATCTTTTTAAAGGTAAAACAGCTTATAATGCTCTTTTAGAAGCAAAAGAACAAGGTAAGATAAAACATATTGGTATAACTAGTCATAACTTAAATACTATAGAAAAAGCTTTAGAAAGTGGCAAATTTGATACTATACAATTTCCTTACAATATAGTTGAAGGACAAGCAGACGAGGTATTTAAAAAAGCTCATGAAAAAGGAATTGGTATAATAGTAATGAAACCTTTAGCTGGTGGAGCTTTAGATAATGCTACATTGGCTATTAAATATATATTGTCTAAGGACTATATAGATGTGGTTATACCAGGAATGGATAGTGTTGAGCAAGTTAGACAAAATGTCGCTGTGCTTGAAAATCTTGTATTAGATGAGAATGATGAGAAAGCAATTGAAGAAATAAGAAATTCTCTAGGTAAAAAATTCTGTAGAAGATGTGAATATTGTATGCCTTGTGCTGTTGGAATAAATATACCTTTAAGCTTCTTATGCGAAGGTTATTACACTAGATATGGATTAGAAGAGTGGGCTAAGGAAAAATACGAAGTTATGGATGTTAAACCTACTGAATGTATTGACTGCGGGCTTTGTGAGAGTCGATGTCCATATGAACTTCCAATAAGAGAAATGTTAAAGACTGTTGTTGAAAAGTTAGGATAGATTTTACTTATTGAAATCGGTGTAATGTAGAATAATTTGTGCTTCAAGATTAATAAAAAGCTTCTTTATGGCAATGATTTAAATATAATCAAATGTCATAAAGAAGCTTTTTTATGAATACTTTAGAAAACAATTAGTCAAATAAATTATACCAGATGGAGAATTTATAAAATCTAGAGATATATTACAAGAGATGTTAGAGCAAGAAATGGCATTAGAACTAGGTTATGAAAATGGTGACAACCATAATAAGAATACAAGTAACAGAAGAAATGGATATAGCAAAAAACTATAAAGTCACAATTTGGAGATTTACAACTAGATGTTCCAAGAGGCAGAGATAATGACTTTAATCTAATAGTCGTTCCTAAAAACATTAGAGATACCTCAGGAATCGAAGGAAAAATAATATCACTTTATGCAAGAGGTATGTCAACAAGAGATATACATGACTAAATATTAGATTTATGTGGTATAGAAATTTCAACTGATAATACAACAAATGTTGTAATTCAAGAACTAAAGAATGGCAAAATAGACCCCTTAAACAAGTTTATCCTTTTGTATTTATGGATGCAATTCATTATAAAGTAAGATATGATGGAAAAATAAAAAATAAAGCTGCATATGTGATTTTAGGAGTAAATAAGGATGGTTTCAAAGATATTTTAGGAATATGGATAGGTGAAAACGAAAAATCAAAGTTTTGGTATAGTGTTTTAACGGATTCAAAAAATAGAGAAGTTAAAGATGTACTGATTTTCAGTTTTGATGGATTAAATGGCTTTAAAGAGGCGATAGTTGCAAGTTATCCTAATTCTGTAATACAAAAATGTATAATCCATCAGATAAGAAACACTTTTAAATATATTTCATACAAAGATTCAAAATAATTAATAAGTGATTTTAAATCTGTATATAAGGCAGTTAATGAACAAGAAGCTTCGTCAACTTTAGATAAAATAGATGAAAAAGGTGGTAAGCAGTATCCTTAAGCAATTAAAATTTGGAGAAATAACTGGGATGGTATATACAATCAGTTATCCATATTTTTTGATAATAGAATATAATTTTTAAAAATCATATTCTAAAAATTTGCCATAATAGATATGGTTTCCAAAAATATTTAGGAATATCCAAATATATATATTTTACAATTTATTAAAATAAAATTCATATATTGGGAAACATTAATAGTAAATAAACAATTGTGCTATAAAGCGAAAATTATCTTTAGAAGCACAAATTAATTTACAATTTCGTTTAAAATCAGTGATTATTCAAAAGATCTTACATTTATATTTAAAAATGACGAAAATATTATTCAAAAAAATAATGAACTTGAAAGATAGTCAATTTTCTTATAAAATAAATAGGCACAGATTAAGAGAGTATACAGTATCTACTTTCTTAATCTGTATAAAAAAATATTTAGATATATAAAATAACTACTATTTTAGTGTTAATACTAATTAGACTTTATTTCATATTTTCGTTTTTATCCATATAAATGCTTACTATCCCACTCTTTATGTCTTGTTTAAAATTGTAAACTAAAGCTTTGAAAATTCGATCTCTAGAATAAAATCTTACTATATCATATTTCTTGTCAAGAGTTTCAGTATGTGAGGAATTTTTTATTGTAAAACTAACCTTTGCATCTTTTTTAAAAACCAATTTCCATTTTTATGCATATCTACATAGTATCCAATATCAGTGTATTTTCGAATATCTGAACGCTTACACTGTTTCGTAATAGTATCTGATGATTTATATTCTACAAAGTCAATCTCACATTTTTCCATACAAAATTCCTCATTTGTTATATTTTTTCAAGAATAGTCAAGAAATCTCCCTATTAAAGATACAGATTATTATTTTTGGTAGTTTATCACACTTGCAAAATAAAAATAGTTTATTTTACCATAATCCTGTGAACGCTTAATTTACAAAATACAAAATGAACAGATTGAAATTTAATAATATTACAGTTCGGAGAAAACAGTGTTTAACCATATATAAGATAGAGTGCATATGTGTAAAAATGGAGTATAGGTAATTAGATGCTATAGTTGCTTTTTACTTTAATCTTTTTTACTTCTTTAAATCTTTATACAATTCTTTGGCTAAGTTTTACATTATAGATTATAGAAGTTTTTATTCTTAAATAATTTAGAGAAAGATTTCATTTGTTCCATATAACAAGCTTAAGCAATTTTTTCAAATTCTTTATGGAATATATTATTCTCAAATATCTCATAATCATTCTTCACAGCCTATTTTTTATTATTCCTTATATATACAACTATATAACCTTTTTATTTAAATTACACATATTACATAGAATTTTTGGTAATAATATAACTTTACTATAATTAAAAATAGAATAATTTTTCAAATTTTTTATCTAAAGCTATACACAAAATAAGTGCTAGTCTTGCTGTTGGATTGAACTTTCCTGTTTCTATTGAACTAATAGTGTTCCTTGACACACCAACTAATTCAGCTAATTGGCTCTGAGATAAATTTATTTCTTCTCTAGCTGCTTTTAAGTTATTTTTTAATACTAATTCTTTTTTCATTTGACTACCTCAATGATAATAGTACAAAATTAATTAATGAAAAAATAGTACCGATTGTACCTATAATTCCAACAATAATATAAGATTTTTTATGTGT
The DNA here is from genome assembly GCF_020657855.1 of Clostridioides sp. ZZV14-6153. NCBI lineage: Bacteria > Bacillati > Bacillota > Clostridia > Peptostreptococcales > Peptostreptococcaceae > Clostridioides > Clostridioides sp. ZZV14-6153. The sequence goes on from NZ_JAGWCZ010000017.1 coordinate 50,694, forward strand.
AAATGGATATTTTGAAATAGTCTCAGCAGCTAAAAATGCCCAAAATAATGAAGATGCAGCATAACTTTCTTGTCCTACATAAGCATTAAATAGAATGATAAAAACGTATATACAACAGAATACAAAATATCCTACAGATCTTCCTTTATTTTGTATATATTTTATACCTTCATCATTATTTGATTGGCGGCTCTTTTTTAAAATTTCCTCTTTATTCATTTAATAAACCTCCTTTTATATATGCCAAGTTTACTTGGTATTAATATTATTATAGCATGACAAGTTTTATTGTCAAGACTGAAAATAAATTAAAATATAGATTAAGACATTAAGTGTTTGAAGAAGAAAGGAATTAGTAGATAGACATCTATTTACTAGTACAATTTAATCAGAAGGTATAAAAATTATAGTATTTTACTAATTTATGTTAAATGATAAAATAAATTATATTAAAAAAATATTATAATTTTGCTATTTTAAATAACAAAATTATAAATTTAATAGCAATAATTTTTTGAAATATATATTAATAACATAAAATAATAAATTTTATTATAAATTTTATTGTAAAGTTTGTGTACTATTATGTATAAAAATAAGTGTTGAAATTAGGAAAAACACCTAATATACTAATAATAAATAGAAAATTAATAAAATATATATTATTCATAAACATAAATTAATCCCATATCACATTTGCAAATGTCAAAAAATCATTAATACTTTTTAAAAAGTAATCTACATGTATGATTTATCTCAATTATAATTCAACTTTATGTAACTGCAATTATTAATTAAAATGGAAGTGATAATTATTAAAAATAATAAAATCTTAAAAATGAAGCGAATAATAAAATTAATATTAGATACTGATAAAAAATTTATTTTTATCAGCTTGATTTCTTCAATAATACTATCAATTCTACCATTGTTATCTCTTAATTTAATGCAAGAAATTATAAATTCTTTGCAAATAAGTAATAAAAATATTGAAAAAATATTTGTTATTGTATTTTTATATTTATTTGTAAACTTTTTACTCTTAATAATAGAAACATTTATAGGTTATTATAAAAACAAATTTGAATTAGAGTTCAATTTATGTTTAGATAACTTAATTTTAGAGAAGGCATCTAATCTTTCTTTAAAAGATTTTGAGGATAGTGATGTGTATGATAGATTTAATAGAGCACAAGGAGATATCAATAATAAAATTATATTAATGATAAGCACAATTATTCAAATAATGACTTTACTAATAACCACTATTTTATACATTATAAAATTTATAGGTTTTAATATTTGGATTATACCTTTTATTATAATTATACCTATAATAAAATTTTTCGTTATAAATAAACTCAATATCAAGAAATATAACATCATTAGAAATAGGACAAGTGAGACTAGAAAATCATGGTATTACAGTTATTTAATTACTAATGGAGATGCTTTCAAAGAATTAAAAATTAACAATTTATTTTCATATTTTATAAAAAAATATAATATATACATAAATAAATTTAATAAACAAGACTTAACATTAGAGAAAGAAAGACTGACTAAAATATCACTATTAGATTTTTTAGAAGAATTTATTGATGGCATATTATTTGGAATAATAATATATTTTGGTATAGTTCAAGTTATATTAATAGGTGATGTTATTACATATACAAAACTGATAATGAATATAAAAGATAATATTAAAAATATTTTGAATTTATTTTCAATTTTAAAGCAAAACAGTTTATATATCAACATGTTATTTGAACTTTTAGATATGACAAATGAAGTTGAACTTCAAACAAAAAAGACATTAATAAAGGTAGATTCTATTGAAAAGATTGAATTTAGAAATGTATTTTTTAAGTATAAAAGTAGTCAAGATTATATACTTAAAAATATAAATTTAGTTATGAAAAAGGGTACTTCTTTTGCTATTGTAGGTTTAAATGGTAGTGGAAAAACTACTTTAGGTAAATTAATAATGGGTTACTATTTTGATTATGAAGGAGATATTTTAATCAATGGAGTTGATATCAAAAATATAGATATGGATTCATATAGAGAAAAGTTAGGATTTTTATTTCAAGATTTTTTAAGGTTTGAAGCAACACTTAGAGAAAATATTTATTATGGTAACCTTACTTTAATTAATGATGATATGAAATTAGAAAAAATAATAAATAAGTTTGATTTAAATAAAATTATAGAAGGTGAAATTAATAAATATGATATACAATTGGGATATTGGTTTGACTCTGGAAAACAAATTTCAATGGGACAGTGGCACAGAGTTGCCTTAGCAAGAACTTTTGTCAAAAATGCAGATGTATACCTTTTAGATGAACCTAATTCAAGCCTAGATCCATTTACAGAAAACAACTTATCAAACTTATATACAAAGGTTTTCGAAAATAAGATAGGTATAATAATAACCCATAGATTTATAAATATTGTAAAAAAAGTTGACGAAGTAATTGTTATAGAGAAAGGAAGTATTGTAGAGAAAGGAACACATGAATACTTATTTGAACAAGGAAAATTATATTCAAAACTTTATAAAATACAACTAGAAGGGGAGTTTATTGATGGAGAATGTGAACAGATATAAATGTCATGATATTTTTATGGTAAGAACACCATCTTTACCCATAAATATATATACAGCATTAGATGGATACTATAATGAAAATGTTGAAAATTTAATTCAAGAATACAATTTATATAATTTTTTTGAAGAAAATTTACTTGTATCAAGTAGAAATTTATATGACTCTTTTGAAAAGTATACTATAAAAAAAGAAGAAGGCAAAATAAAAAAAATAAAGAACTACAAAGAAAGTCTTTTGAAATATATAATAAGATCATCATCAAGACCAACACCATTTGGTGGTTTTAGTAAAGTAGGACTAGCACAATTTAGGAATAGTGATATTGGAATAAATATTTCTAAGGATTTAGTAACTAAAAAAGTTAATGTTGACAATTCTTGGCTTCATTTTATAATAAATTCTTTTGAAAATAATATAATAATTTTAAAGCAATTAAACTTAAAAATTAATCCCTTATGTTATAAATATGGAGATAGATTTAAAAATCCTTTTTGTTCTAATTTAGGTAATGAAAAAATTTCTTCAAATAAAAATAATATTAAATATTCAAACTTGATACAGTTAATTAAAGAAGAATTAAAAACGTTTAAAAGTTACGAAAAATTATGTTTAGCAATTGTATCTATGTATGAAGGAATTAATATAAATATTGTTAATGACACTATACTTAAGTTAATAAAAAGTGAGTTTATATTAACTGATTTAAGAATAAATTTATTAACTCATGAACCATTAAAAAAGCTAATATCAAAGCTTGAATTTCTAGAATTAGATGAAAAAAACAAAGAAATCTTATCAAAATTAAAAGAGTTAGATTCTTTAATATTTTTTTATAATAATTATAATTATGATGTTAATAATATTAAGAAAATCTCTTCTATTATGGAGAGTATCCATAAGTCAAATACATATTTAATGTTAAACACTGGTATAAAATTTAATAATAATTCAATTGATATTAATATAAAAAAAGACTTAGAAGAATTTGCAAATATTTTTAAAAATTTATTTATTGAGAAAAAATATGATAATGAATCTGTGGAAGATGATTTTATAGAAAAATATGGACTGAATATAGAAGTACCATTTGTTGACTTTATTGATCCTAATGGTTTTGATGCAATTAAAAGATTTAAACATGTGAATGAGCATAATAAATTAATATATGAAAGAGAGGATATGATCAAACGACTATTAGAGAAAAAGTTAACCTTATCTCAGATTAATCATAGTGACGAAATAATAATAGAGGAAAAAGATATAAAAGATGAAATTAAGCCTAAAACTGAACTGCCAATATCTTTTGATTTAAATGTTTTTATAACTAAAGATGAAATGAATAACTATAATTATTTCGTTGGACCTAATGTAGGAAGTGACGATGGTGGAACTACATTCCAAAGATTTGAAGAGGTATTAGATAAGAAGCTTTTCCAAGAGTATTTAGACATCTATGACAAAAAAAATAAATTAATAGATGATGACTATATAGTATCAGAAATAAGAGAGATAAGCTCAAATGGTAGAATTACTAATATATTTAATAAAACAACAAACTATAATAATTATATTAATTTTGGATTTCCTTCTAATGATAGTGTTGGAGAAATTAATGTGGAAGACTTATCAATAGGCTTAGATGACAACGCTCAATTTTATATTAAATATAAAAATAATAAAAAGATAAAATTTGTACTGGATAATATGTTGAATCCTAGCGTAATAAATGATGTAGCATATATTTTGTATCGTATTTCTAGTAATTACAATAAATGCTTGATACATAGAATATTTATGTTTAATGATATAAGTAGTGTTTATATCCCAAGAGTAAAAATTGGAAAGGTTACGGCTTTTCCAAAAACTTGGATATTAGATTCTGACGATTTTACAGTTAATGATAGCTCAAAATTTATTTTAGAATTAAAAAATTATATTAATAAATTTTCCATTGATAAATATGTTTACTTAAAGAGTGCTGATAATAGATTGTTAATTAATTTGGAAAAAGATGTGTATAGTAATTTGATATTAGCCTCATTAAAGAAATCTAGGTTTGTAGAGCTTTCTGAAGTTGAAACTAATTTAATTGATGGAAGTATGGTGGTAGATGAATGTAATAATAAATATATATCAGAATTTGTTTTTACTTTTATTATAGAAAACTATAAAAAAGCTATACAAATAAACAAAGGTAGAAAAATAATAAGTGAAAATAGATGCTTTAATTTATTTTCAGATGGTTGGGTATATATAAAAGTTTATGGTGTGGGAGATAGAAATTTAGATGTATTAAACTCTATAGAAAATGAGTTAAGGTTTAATCTAGATAAACATTTATTTTTTTTCATTAGATATTTAGACCATACAGGATATCATTTGAGAATAAGATTTAAATTTGAGAGTAAAGAAAGTTCAATAAAAAATATAGGAAAAATTAGTGAGTGGTTAGAAAAAATAGAAAATAGTAGAATGGTTAATAAAGTGATTTTTGATGTTTATGAAAGAGAAACAAATAGATATGGAGGTCTAAATCTTATAAGTAAAGCTGAAGAATTATTTGAATCTGATAGTGAGTTTGTCATATCACTGTTAAATTCTTATAATATCGAAAATAAAGAAGTGTTGGATGAGATATATTTATTTGGAGTTATTTCCATTTTAAAAACTTTAACTAAAGATTTAGATGAATTAAATGAAATATTAATGGATTTTGATAAGTTAGAATATAGGAAGGAATTTCATAAATCAAATAACAAATATGTTAGCTTTGTAGAGAATGTTTTAAAAGACAACTTTGAAGCCTTTGTAAAAGATAAAACTGTTTTAGAAAACTATTTATCTAGAAAAAATAAATTAACTGAATTTAAAGTATTAACTAATAATGAGAAGTCATGCAACAATACTGAAGATAATAAAAATTTATTTTTATCAATATCACACATGTTCTGTAATCGTTTACATGGTGATAGAAACTATGAAGAAAGAATATTATCCTTAGCTCATTTATCAGTCAAAACAATTATTAATCAGAGCAAATATAAACAATAACTTGGTAAGTAGCAAATGCTTTATAATAAAATGGTTACATAAAAAATTGAAAGGATGGTTAGTTATGGGAAAATTTGATGATTTTAATATTGATTTAAGAGAGAATAAAAATGATGCTTTAGTTGATTCAAAAGCAGTACCTCCATCTACTTGGGGATGTGTTATTACTACAGTACAAATATCAATACAAGTTTGTACAAATATTTATTGTGGAGGAAGTGATTCATGCAATTGCAATATGACGAAAATTAGTATATGTGGTAAAAAGAAGTAGTTAATTAAATAAATTTTATAAAGCATTTGTTATTAATATAAGAAATGAATTGATAAATCATAAGTTTTAATTAAAAAATTATACTGGTTACCTTATGCTTAATAAGTAGATATATAATTAAGGGGGGGGTATTATTAAAAAAAATATTGTAGCTATCATAGGTTCTAATAATAATAGATCACAAACAAAAGCAATTACAGAGAATATACTTAATGAGTTGACAAAACTAGATCAAGCTTATAGTTACAAAGGTATTTTTCTAGGAGAATTAAATCTTAAGTATTGTATAGGATGTCAAAAATGTTTTAATGATGGTTTTTGCGAATTAGATAAATTAGATGATATGGTCTTAATTCGTGAATATATGGAAAAAGCAGATATTATACTTTTGGCATCGCCAGTATATGCCAATGATGTATCTGGGATAATGAAGACATTTATAGATAGGATATCTTATCAATTTCATCTATTAAGTTTTTCAGGTAAATTAGGATTTACTTTAACTGTTGCTGATCACAGCGGGTCAGAAAAAGTTATTGAATATCTTGATCATTTATCTATTCATTTAGGAATTAAAAATTTATCTAACTATAGTTTTATTTATATTAATGATTCAATGTATGAAAAGCCAACTTTAATAGCTAAAGATATGCTTAGAAAGATACAAGGAAACTATGGATATTCAAACTATTATTTAGAGTATTTATTTAGAATGTATAAATTTGAAACATTACCAAAGGATGCTGTGAATTTTGAAAATGTGTCTCATCAAAATGAGTTAAAATTTTGGTCTCAAAATTGGATAAAAAATACTGATTCTTTCCAAGAATTTGCTGCCAAAAAAAGGAGCATAAATTATGATCTCTATGAAAAGTAATATTGAATTGAAAAAAAGTTATTTTGATAAAATTAAAGTTATTATTGAATGGTATTTAATATCAATAAAACAAGAATATAGAAATGATTACATACCACCATTTAGATATGAAGATTATTTAATTACAATATCCGAATTTATTCTTTTGGTAAATAATGAGAAAAAAGAAGAATATATAGAAATAGGATATAGTTTAGCAAGAGGTATAAAACATAAACTAGAACATGATTTTGAAAGTAATAAAAAGCCTTCTATGTTTATTGGTTTAGGTTATTCAGCTTTTTCAGTATATTTATTTAATAAAAAAACAGGTCTTTTAGGAAACTTTTTATACTCATTAAATAATTTATTATTGAGTGAGTGTTATAAGAAAGTTGAAATTTTAACAAAAAATATAACATTTAAAGGTTCTAAAGATACTGATTATGATTTAATATATGGAGTATCTGGTGTATTGTACTATCTTTTAGAATTTGAGTGGGCTGATGAAGATATTTGTAAAATAATGAAAATTGGCGAATATCTTATATCACTTTGTTTTGATTATGAATATAAAGAATATATAATTCCAAGATTCCATATGGAATCTAAGTATATCATTAATGAAATTGATAAAGATAGATTTCCAGAAGGTTATTTAAATTTTGGAATGGCTCATGGTATGATAGCACCTTTAATTTCAATAACTAAATTAAAGAAAAAGATTAACAATATAAAAGATATTGATAAGGCTATAGATAAAATTTTAAATTTATATAAGGTGTTTGTAAATAAAGAAAAAGATTATTATAGATGGCCAACACAAATATCCCCTGATGAGTATATGAAAAAAAGTTTCGATGTTAATCGCTCGCAGATAGAGAGTTGGTGTTATGGAGGAATGAGCATAGCTAAAGGATTGAAAAATGTATTTATAAACTTAAAAAATGATACTTTAGTATTTCAAAGCAATGATATGTTAAAAAACTTATTAACTCAAAATTTTGAGCAATATGATTTGTACACACCAATTCTTTGTCATGGACATAGTAGTGTTTTATCTATAATGACATCAATATATAAAGAAACTAATGACAAAGTTTATCTGTACAATCTTGAAAAAACTTTGGACGAAATATACCTATTATTTGATCCATCATTAAGATTTGGTTTTAAAACATTTAGAGACGCAGAAATAATTAAAAATACAAGCTTTTTAGAAGGAACAACAGGTATAATTTTATCATTAATTTCAATAATAAGTAATGAATCAGATTATGAAAAATTATTATTTCTAGTCTAAAGTGATATGAGGGCTACTTCAATTACAGCATGAACAATTTTATTATATGATATTTTACTGCTTTATCAACTAAACCAGTAGCCCTAAATTCTATGGCATATTTAAAAATCAAATTTAAATATTTATTCTGAACATTTGATATCTAAAACTATTATAGTAATATATATAGTCATCTGTAGCTTTAACTAATTGTTAATATGTATCAAACTTTTGCAAATAATACCTTTCCATCTTTAAAATCTCCCCAAAACATGCCATAGGAGACTTATCAATGCAACGACTAACTCTTGACATACTTTGTACCATGACTTGTGTTAAAAGCTTTGATTTAAATACCTTACTAGTATACTGGTAACCTCTATTACTATAAAAGATAGGTTTTTCACATGGATAGACTTCTATTGTTTTATCAAAAGTTTCGAATAACATATGAAAATATACTTCTATCATCTAAATCCAAAATCGCATTTAAATAAGCCTTAGTCCCATTAGTTAATTTAAATTCAGTTACATCTGTTAACCATTTTTGACAGGTTTTATCTGCACTAAATTTTCTACTTAATACATTTTCAGCAATAATTTCTGGTATACATTTAACATAAATAAATTTATTTTTTCTATAAATAGATCTTAAGCCTGTGCTCTTATTAGTCTGTATACTCTTTTGTGACTCACATAAGTTTATACTCTATATTTAACTGTAGAGTCATCTTTAATGAACCAAAGACAACATTTTTCTCTTCATATATCTTAGTTATCAATGTTGTTAATTTAATGTTTTCAAGTTCTAAATTACTTTTATCTAGATTTAGCCATTTATAGTATCCAGAACGATTTACTTTAGCAATTTCACATAATTGGATAAGCGAAGCTTTTTTTTCATTGAATAAATATTGAATCACTTTATGTTTATCTTCATTCTGGGAAGTGTAATTACCACCATCTTTTTATTTTTTTAACTTCTTTAAGAATTCATTTTTCAGTTATAATTTGTGTTTTCTGCTTTTACAATTTTCAATTCCAGCTTTATCTCATCTAATTGAGTTAATGCATCTTCTTTTTTGCTTTACCTCTTCTATTTTCTAATCCATCTATACCTTTTTCTTTATATTTAAGAGTCTATCTTCTAACTTAATTGTATGAAACAGAATATTTTTCTGCTATTAAATTGTAAATTACTGATGACTATGATTGGGGCTATAAATGAGTTTGAAAGAACTAATCTACTGGAACGTAAAGTGGAATGTATAATAATAGCAAAACAGAAAGGTAAGCACAAAGGAAGCAAAAATATTGTGATTGAAAATTTTGAAGAATACTATAATAAATATATTAATAAAAGAATGTAAAGTTGATACGAAAGTTGGGTTATAATTAAAAGAGGAGCTATAGGGAAATTTGTTTTTACACAAATCTACTTATAACTCCTAAAATAATTTATTTTTTTAAAAATGGGTAATGTAAAATAATTTGTACTTCAAGATTAATAAAAAGCTTCTTTGTGGCAATGATTTAATCATATTCTAAAAATTTGCCATAATAGATATGGTTTCCAAAAATATTTAAGAATATCCAAATATATATATTTTACAATTTATTAAAATAAAATTCATATATTGGGAAACATTAATAGTAAATAAACAATTGTTGCTATAAAGTGAAAATTATCTTTAAAAGCACAAATTAATTTACAGTCTCGAAATCGGTGTAATAAATTTACACCGATTTCTTTTTTTGTAAGTATTATCATTATATATAAATTATTTTTTTAGTACAACTGTCATGCAGATATTTAATTTATGCAAGTCCAGTATTTATACAAGTACTAATTATTATATAAATATTGTTTTTGTATAAGTATAATTTTATCATCACATACAGATTTTTATTTTTCAAAAATATTATAAGATATATCATATTTAGATATTGGATAAAGTTCAATTTCAACTCTAGGGTTATCCTTATCTATAAAATCAAATAAAAGTACTGGCTTAAGCTGCTTATCATTTTTTATTATTCCACTTTTTTCAATACCATCACAAATGCTCTTTGGATAGTTATGTAAATCGCCCATTCTCTTATTAGGGAAGAATAATTTTAACACTGTTATTAAATTTTCTTCAACAGTTTCTCCTTGATACTGTTGATTTATAAAACCTGCAATCATGTTCTCATATGCTAAATACTTAGAATATTTTCCCTTTGAAGGCATCCATGCTTGACCATTTATATTATGAAGTTTAAAATTAGATTTACTAATGGGTCTACCTGGTATTGTTATTTTAATCAATTTATTCACCATCCTTATACAGTATTTATTATAATCTGTGGATGGTTTAAAAGCAAATTCTTATTTGTTGTGCTTTTATGAATAACAAAATATAGATAGTGAAAAATAAGTAGTGTTATAAGAGCAAAATAGCTGAAAATTTAAAATAGATAAATATTAAATTATACTAAGACAACAGTACATAAAAGTCAAATTATATAGAAAATAAATTATATAAATATGTAAATTTAAAAAATTAGACTATTTAGACTATATATTTTTAGACTATACAAATGTTGTTATGTCTAAACAAAGAAACAGAAGTAGCATAATTGTAATTTTAGAATTTAAGTTGAGAAGGAATAATTTTATGGATAATAACAGAGTAAAAGAATTTTGTAATCTTATAGGATTAAAGTGTGTAGGAATAGCTGGAGTAGATAAGTATGAAAATCTAAGAGATATACTTGAAGATAGACAGAAAAAAGACTATTTAACAGGTATGGAAGAACCTATAATTGAAAATAGAATTAATCCTAGAAATATAATGGAAGATGCTAACTCCATAATAGTGTGCGCTTTTCCATACCATATAAATAGACAAGAAAAGAATAAAAATTCAAATTTATCAAAATATTGTCATGGAAAAGACTATCATATTGTAGTAAAAGATTTTTTACAACAAATTTGTGATTATATTTCCAAAAATGTAGAAGGTTTTAAATATAAGGTATTTGCTGATAATGGACCATTAGTTGACAGATATTTAGCTTATTTATCGGGTATTGGATATTTTGGAATAAATAATAATATTATAACTGATGAATATGGTTCTTATATATTTATTGGATATATAGTAAATAATTATAAGTTTGAAGAAGATAAACCACTAGAAAAAAGCTGTTTTAAATGTGGAAAATGTGTAAAATATTGTCCGGGAAATGCTATATTGGGAAATTATGATATGAATCCTAAAAAATGTTTATCATATATAACTCAAAAAAAGGGAGATTTGACAGAGGAAGAAAAGTATGTTTTAAAGAAAAGTAAAAAGATATTTGGATGCGATATTTGTCAGGAAGTATGTCCGCATAATATTGAAATACCAACAACTCACATCTTGGAATTTAAGGAAGATATAATAGATTATTTGGATTATGATGAGATACAAAATATATCAAATAAAGAATTTAAGAGGAGATACGGAGATAGAGCTTTTAGCTGGAGGGGTAAAAATATAATAAAGAGAAATATGGAAATAATTTTAGATAAGTATGATGACTAATAATAAGAGTCTATTTCATATACTTTAATGTGTATTTACTTTAACACTTATGGTGTAAAAGTCATATTATATCATTAAAGTTAAATATGGGGAGGTGGGGGAGTATTGAAATATAATAATACATCTGAAATAAGTCCACTAGATAGTATATTGGGTCAAGAAAGAGCAGTAGAAGCTATGGAGTTAGGTTTAAAGATAAATAATCCAGCCTATAACATATACCTAGCTGGGGAATCTGGAACAGGTAAAAGTACTTATGCCTTAAAGGTTTTAAATGAATATGCATCTAAAAAAAGTACACATAAAGATTGGTGCTATATATATAATTTTGAAAACCCTAGAGAGCCTATGATAGTTGAATTAGAAAAAGGGTTTGGAAGAGAACTTAAGAAAGACATGGAAAAGTTAGTTGAAAGTCTTTTAGAAGATTTTAAAAATGCATTTGAAAGTGAAGATTTTGAAATAGAGAAAAATAAACTTTTGGATGAATATGAAATAGAAAAAGATATGTTACTAAAGCAGATTAAAAAATATGGAGAAGAAAAAGGATTTAAACTAAAACAAAGTAAAATGGGAATAGTTTTCATACCTTTGAAGGAAGATGAAGAAGAAAGTGATATATCAGATGAAGAGTTTTATAAGGCTAAAAGAGAACTCGAAAACATGGCAATACAAGTTGTGTATAAAATTAGAAACTTGGAAGAAAAAGCTGAAAAGGCTGTATTAGAGCTTGAAGAAGAGATAGCTAAGCTTGTAGTAGAACCTCATATTAAATCGTTATGTGAAAAATATGAATGTTATGAAAAAATTCAACTTTATCTGGAAAATATAAAAAAAGATATCATAGAATACATGTATTTATTTTATTTAGATGAAGAAGAATTGAAAGATAAGTATGATAAAGAACACTTTATAAAATATAAAATTAATTTATTTGTAGATAATGGAGGTTCAAAAAATAAGGAATCAGCACCTGTCATAGTGGAGATAAATCCAAGCCCATCAAACCTATTTGGAAAAGCAGAATATGATTATGCAAATGGAAATATAAAGACTGATTTTACAAAACTATTATCAGGAGCATTTCATAGAGCTAATGGCGGATATTTGGTGCTTTATGCAGACCAGTTATTAAAATATACTATGTCTTGGGAAATTCTTAAAAAGACATTGCAAACAAAAAAAGTAATTTTAGAAACACAGACAGCAATTAAACCAGAAAATATGCCATTAGATGTCAAAGTGATACTGATTGGAAGTCATTATATATATGATATTTTATATAGATATGAAGAAGATTTTGGAAAATATTTTAAAATATTTGTAGATTTTGATAGCGAAATGGATAAGAATGAAAATAATGAAGATGGAATAGCTAGATTTATAGCATATCAATGTAATAAAAATGGCTTAAAACATTTTACGAAAGATGCAGTTGACGAAGTTGTTAAGTTTAGTACTAAATTGTCTGGTGATTTAGAGAAGCTATCAACTAAGTTTAATAAAATAATGGAAGTTGTAATAGAAGGAAGTGCATATGCAGAATTTAGAAGTTCCAATTATACAGAGCGAGATGATATTAAAAAAGCAATAAGTGAAAAGAAAAAGCGTATTAATAGAGTAGAAACACACATGGATGAATCAATTGAAAATGGTTTTACTCTAATAGAAACAGAAGGAAAAAAAGTTGGAGTAATAAATGGGCTATCAGTTTTAAGTACAGGAGAATATTCTTTTGGTAGGGCTTCAAGAATTACAGCCACTACTAGTCCAGGAAGTAATGGTATAGTAAATATAGAAAGAGAAGTAAATATGAGTGGCTCAATACATAATAAAGGAGTGCTTATATTAGGGGGCTATCTTTCTGAAAACTTTGCACAGAATTTATTGATGTCATTAAATGCGTATATTTGTTTTGAGCAAAATTATGGAGGTATAGATGGAGATAGTGCATCTTCTGCGGAGTTATATGTATTGTTATCATCTCTTAGTGGTGTACCAATTAAGCAAAATATTGCGGTTACAGGTTCTATAAATCAAAAGGGAGATATACAAGTAGTTGGTGGAATAAGTGAAAAAGTAGAAGGATTTTATTCTATATGTAAAACTAAAGGCTTAAACAATGAACAGGGTGTAATAATTCCTAAGAAAAATCAGAGAAATCTTGTTTTATCAGATGAAGTTAATGACGCTATAAAAGATGGAAAATTTAAAATATATACAGTTGAAAGAGTGGAAGAAGCTATAGAGATATTGACAGATGTTAAATTTGAAGAAATAAAAAAATTGGTCAAAGAAAAACTACTATCTTTTAGTAAGATACAAATTGAGTCAAAAGAATAAGTTTATAATAGAATTTAATGGGTATTTATATGTATAATAAAAAGCAGGAACTTTAATAAGTTTTTGCTTTTTTTGTGAAATATCTGTAGAGTAAGTTTTGTTTTGTATGTTGATGTTTATTTTTTGTTGATATGATTAAACTATATATAAATAGTGTTTTATAAATTGGTATTTTAAGGGGGATAATTATGAAAAATGTAAATAAGAAAGATATAAATAAGAAAGATGTAACTAAGAATGATGTAAATAAAATTGAAACTCAAAAAGAAGTAGATGGAATAATTGATGAAAAAGATATAGAAAATTTTGTAGATATTAAGGATAATAAAAAAAGTGTCAAAGTTAGCAAAAAAGATGCTCAAAAAAGTGAAAAAGATAGAAAATTAAAAGATAATAAGTCTAGTAAAAATACACAAAAAGTGAGTAATAAGAAAGCTAAGAGTAAATCTGTAGATAAGAAAGAATCGATAAATGAAAAAGATGTAAATAAAATTTTAGATGAATTAGAAAAATTGTATCCAGATGCTACATGTGAACTAAATTATGGGACAGCCTTTGAACTTTTAATAGCAACTATATTATCAGCTCAATGTACTGATGTAAGAGTAAATAAAGTTACATCAGAGTTATTTAAGAAGTACAATACAGCAAGAGATTTTGCAGATTTAAGTATTGAAGAAATTAGTAAAGAGATAAAAAGTTGTGGTCTTTATAAAAGTAAGGCTCAAAAAATAAAAGATACATCTGAACAGTTGTGTGAATTATATAATGGTGAGGTACCAGATACTTTAGAAAAGCTTGTAAAACTTCCTGGCGTTGGAAGAAAGACAGCAGGCGTTGTTCTTAGTAATGCTTTTAATCATCCAGCAATAGCAGTAGATACTCATGTATTTAGAGTTAGCAATAGAATTGGAATAGTGGACGAGCCAAACCCTGAAAAGACAGAATTTGCACTTATGGAAGCTATACCAAAAGAAAGATGGTCACACTCACATCATGTATTGATTTTTCATGGAAGAAGAATGTGTAAAGCTAGAAATCCAGAGTGTGAAAACTGTCCAATAAAAGATAATTGTAATTATTATCAAGAACTTAAAGAAATGAAATAACTTTTCCAAAGTAAGTTGTACAAGAGTGATTTTCTGATATAATAATACTTATGAAAATGTTAGATAGAAAACTATTATGTATAATAAAATAAAAATTATTATTAAAATTATTATATATAATAGTATAATATTATTGTTATTCTATTTATAAAATAAAGTTTAGTAAACAAGAACGATATTTAGGAGGATAAAAATGTCATTAAATATAGTATTAGTAGAACCAGAAATACCTCAAAATACAGGAAATATAATAAGAACTTGTGCGGCAACAGGTTCAACTTTGCACTTAGTAAAACCATTAGGTTTTTCATTGGATGATAAGCACTTGAAAAGATGTGGTCTTGACTATTGGGATATAGCTGATATACAATATTACGATAGCTTTGAAGAATTACAAGAAAAATATCCAAACAGTAAATACTTTTTTTCTACAACAAAGGCTAAACAATCACATTCAGATGTAAAATATGAAGAAAATTGTTTTATAGTATTTGGTAAAGAAACAAAGGGATTACCAGAGCCTTTGTTGAAAGCAAATATGGATACTTGTATTAGAGTACCTATGTTAGATGTTGAAAAAGCTAGGTCGTTAAATTTATCAAATTCAGTCGCTATAGTAGTATATGAGGCTTTAAGACAAATAGGATACCCTAATATGAGGTAGTTTAAATAATCCTAAATTAGAAAGGAGCATACTTAATGAAAAATCTAAAGATAATCTGTGACAGTTTATCGGACGTGCCAAAAGATTTGTTAGATAAATATGATATAGATATTGTTTCATTAACAGTTATATTAGAAGAAAAAGAATACAAGGATAGGATTGATATATCTGGAGATGAATTTTATAAAAAGCTTAGAGAAGAAAATGCATATCCAAAAACTTCTCAAGCTACTTATGCCCAATTTAAGAAAGTTTTTGAGAAATACACGAGTGAAGGTAGAGCAATACTTTATATAGCTGGTTCGGCTACAGCTACAGGAACATATCAAAGTGCTGTAATGGCGAAGAATGATGTAGAAGGTGAAATATATACATATGATTCTAACTTACTTTGTATGGGAACTGGTCTGCTTGTAATAAAAGCAGGAGAGCTTGCAAGTGAAGGAAAATCTATTAATGAAATATTACCTGTTTTAGATGAATTAAAAGAAAAAGCTTTTGTCATATTTTCCGTGGATACATTGGAGTATTTACAAAAGGGAGGAAGAATATCATCTACTAAGGCGGCAATAGGAAGTATATTAAATATAAAACCTATTCTTGAAATAAAAGGTGGGTTAGTCTCACAATTATCTCAAGTAAGAGGTAAGAAGAATGTAATTTCTAAGATGATAGACTTGATAAAATCGAATTGTGGGGATGATTTATCAGACCAAGTTGTATATATAGGATATAGCGATGACATTAAGGAAAAAGAACAATTATCTAGAGTTATGGAGGATGAACTGAGACCTAAGGAAATTAAATTTTTCCAAATTGGTGTGTGTATAGGTGCACATGCTGGTCCTGGTGTAACTGGAATTATATGTATAAAAAATAAATAACAATTTTTTATATTGGGATTATTTATTTTTTTATTAAATTATGATAAGATATGTTAAACATTGATACACTAGATATGATTTGTTTTAGATATAATTAAGTGTTGATATATTAAGTTGAGCTTTTAGGGAAGTGTGTAAATAGATAAAAATCTATTACACACTTTTTTATGGTAAGTTTATTGAAAAAATTAAAGAAATACTTGCAAATGAGGTATAGCAAATTAGTAAATAGGATGTAAAAATATCACAAAAATATAAGGAGTGAATTTTGATGCGTTTAAAAAAATTGTTGGTATTAATGTTAACTGTGGCAATGAGTACTGGAATATTAGTTGGATGTAGCAGTAATTCAAGTAATAGTTCTGGTTCTAATCAAGATAATAAAAATAAGCTAAATGATAAAGAAAATTCAAAAAAATCTGTATCTATGATATTAGATATTGAAGGGTCAAACAATGAAGTTATGAATAATTCAGCTTTGTTAGCTTTAAATACTGCACAAAAAAATCTTAACATAGATACAAATAAAGTGGAATCAGATGATTCATCAACTTTTTCTAATAGCATAGATATTTTATGTAATGATAATACTGACTTGATTATAGCTGTTGGTTCTAGATTTGCAAAGCCTCTAGAAAAGATAGCCAAGAAATACCCAAAGCAACAGTTTGCCATTGTAGATTATGAGTATGACAAACAACCATCTAATATAACTTCAATTTCTTTTGAGGATAATAAGACTGGATATTTGGCTGGATTAGTTGCTGGAAAGATGACAGAAACTGATAAGGTTGGTTTTATAGGTGGTGTAGAGGGGTCCAGTAGAAACAAATTTGAATCTGGATTTAAAGAAGGTGTTAAATTTTCTAATAGCAATATAAAAGATGTTTCAGTTGAGTATGTAGATATTTTTAAGGATAGTAAATCTGCTGAATCTGTCGCTAAAAAAATGATGGATAGCGGAGTAGATATTATTTTTTCTAATACTGAGGATGATTCAAAGAGTGTAATAAATGCAGTTAGAGCAAAGAATAAAAAAGTGATAGCAATTAATAAAGATCAGCATGAGTTAGCCCCAGAAAATGTTATAAGTTCTATTGTAAAAGACTTTGAAAAACCTACTTATGACTTAATACAAAGCTTTGTAAAAGGAGAATATAAGGGTGGTAAAGTTATAGAAAATACAATGAAGTCTGGAAGTACTGGACTTGCTCAAAATAGTTCTCAAAATATTCCTCCTGATGTGTTAGAATATGTAAATAAGAACAATAAATAATCTATAGAGACTTCATGTTCTATATCAGGGAGTGAGTTTTGTGAAAATAAAAAGGATATTGATGTTTTGTTTTGTCGTGGTCTTTACAGTTTTTATACTAGTTATCTGTAATTTTGATTTTGGATTTAATAGAGTAAATAATAATTCTAATATAAATAATAATAAGTCTAAACAAAGTGAATCTAAAAATGTGTCAACTTCGTCCGATAAAGATAAGTCAAATAGTACAAGTAGCAATAATGAAGATGAATTGGAAGATGATTCTTATGTACGAAAAACTGTTGGAGTATTGTTAGATACTCAAAGCTTAGGGAATGAATCGTATAATAATCATGTACTGTCAGCTTTAAAAACAGCTGATGAGGATTTTGATATTAGAGAGAAGATTGAAAGACCAAAGACTTCTAATGACTTTGCAAATAGCATAGAAAAATTATATAAATATGAACCAGACTTGATAATAGCAGTTGGAGCTAGATTTGCAGAACCAATTAAACAAGCTGCTACAAAATATCCAAAACAGCAATTTGCGATAGTTGATTATAATTATAAGGTTCAACCAGCTAATGTAATTTCTGTATCATTTCAAGATAATTCTACTGGATATCTGGCAGGTCTTATTGCAGGAAAAATGACTGACACTGGTAAAGTAGGATTTATAGGAGGAGTTGAAGGCTCTAGTAGAGATAAATATGAATCTGGATTTAGAAAAGGGCTTAAAACTTCAAATAAAAATGCTGATTTATTGGTAAAGTATGCAAATGTATTTGAAAATCCTGAGTCAGCTAGAACTATTGCAAAAGAAATGAGAGATTCTGATAGAGATGTTGTATTTTCAGCCACAGAAGATGATGGGAAAAGAGCTATTCAGGTAGCTAGAGAAAATGGTGGTAAAGTTATAGCTATTAATAAAGACCAATATGAGATGGCTCCAGATAATGTAATAAGTTCAATTGTAAAGGATATAGAACAGCCTGTTTATGAATTGATACAGAATGTTGTAAAAGATGGTTTTAAGGGAAGTAAAGTCATGGAGTTTAAGATAAAAGATGGAGAAATTGGACTTACTCCAAATAGCAGTAGAAACATACCACCAGATGTTTTGGAATATGTAAAAAAAGAGTACAATAAGGTGAAAGATACATACTAATTATTGCTGAAGATATGTATAATATTTATGTGAAATGTTATAATTATCTGTAGAGGAGTTGATACATATGGAAGGTAAAATTTTGCAATTTCTGGATAAAATGCAAAACAGTATTAACGACAGATTAGATAAGATGGATGCTAGATTTGACGAAGTGGGCATAAGACTGGATAAAATGGATGCTAGATTTGACGAAGTGGGCATAAGACTGGATAAAATGGATGCTAGATTTGATGAAGTGGACATAAGACTAGATAAAATGGATGCTAGATTTGATGAAGTGGACATAAGATTAGATAAAGTAGATGCTAGATTTGATGAAGTGGACATAAGACTGGATAAAATGGATGCCAGATTTGATGAAGTGGACATAAGACTGGATAAAATGGATGCTAGATTTGACGAAGTGGACATAAGATTAGATAAAGTAGATGCTAGATTTGATGAAGTGGACATAAGACTAGATAAAATGGATGCTAGATTTAATGGAATAGACTCTAGATTATATAAGATAGAAAATAATCTAGTAGAAATTAAAAAAGATTTAAAAGACACAAAGATAGAATTAGAATATACAGAAAAACATGTTGTATCTGTTAAGGGAGACACACAAGAGATAAAAAGAGACTTAAATAAAATTGAAATAGTAACAGCAAGCAATTGGAATGATATAGCTAAATTAAAATCAATTAGATGATAAAGTAGAGTTTTTATAAGAATTTATAAAAAAATAAATAAATTAATTTAGATTAATTACATAAAAGTCCAATAATAAGTGTGTAAGTAGAAAAAATCTACTGCACACTTTATTTATATTCAAATAAGAAATTTATCAAAAAAAATAAAAAGGAGTAAAAAATGGAATTTACAAGAGAGCCATTTATACTAGATGACGATTTATGTCTAGCTTTGGTGGACAAAAGAATTAGTTATCTAATGGAAAATGAATTAAAATTAAGAAATATAGAGATAATAAAAACAATAGAATGTAAAGAATTATATGAAAGTATAAAATATCACCCAGATATATGTATTTGTAATTTAGGAAAAGGAGATATAATTGTTGCGCCGAATGTATATAATCAATACAAAGAGTTATTAAGTAAACATAAATTTAATATAATTAAGGGAGAAGCTAATTTATCAAATAAATATCCTTATGATATACCTTACAATATTGCTATAGTTGGTGATTATGCCATACACAATTTTAAGTACACTGATAGAGTAATATTAGATTATATTGAAAATAATAAACTTAAAAAGATAAATATAGAGCAGGGCTATTCTAAATGCTCAATCTGTATAGTAGATAGAACATCTATAATAACATCAGATAAAGGTATTTGGAAAAGCATGAAGAATACAGAAATAGAGTGTTTATTAATAGAAAAAGGTCATATAAATTTATTTGAGATGAATTATGGATTTATAGGTGGATGTACAGGGTTAATTTCTAAGGATAAGCTAGCTTTTTGTGGAGATGTTAAAAAACATCCTGACTATGAACGTATAAAAAGTTTTATAGAAAGTAAAAACAAGGAGATAGTTACACTTAGTAGTGAAAATTTACTCGATATAGGTTCTATAGTTCCTCTCATGACAAGAAAGGAGCGATAACTTTGGTTGAGAAGGATAATATTTCTTCTATGAAATTTTTGAGGAATAATAACGTAAACGATAGATTAATATATACAAATGACATTGTAGAAGTCGTAATTGATTCTGCAAAGCAAGAAGTGTTAAATAAGAAAATACTTAATGGTACTAAAACTGAACAAAGAGCTCTAAATATTGATGAAATATCTACAGAAATAACTAGTATGATAATAAGTATAATGAAAGAGAAACTTTTAAAAGAATACATTCTAAAATACTATGGGCGTACATATCCTGAAGATAAAAATAATATATACATATATTCACTGAACATATTTGCTAAAAAAGAGATTTTTATGAGAGAAACAGTATTTACAAGGGTTAGGAACTATATAGAGGAAAATGATTTTATAAATGTGGAAGGTTTTATTCGATTTAGAATGAGAGAATTTATGAAATATATTTCTGCTATAGGTGATATTGCAGTTGAAGAGTATTTAATAAAAAGAGACCAAGATGAGTTTATAAGAGTTTTAAAATATTTTATAGATACTCAAGAAGAAAAGATAGATTTGCTTAAAGTTCATATAATGGAAGATAATACATTTATTTTATACGATAAAAATGGAAATAAAATAGATAGTATAGATGATGAAGAAATTATAAATATGGTCATAAGAGAAAATTTAAATTATGAGGACTTTTTAATAAGTACCTTATTGACTCTATGTCCTAAGAAGATAGAAATATTAGATTTATTAAATAACAATTGCTCAAAGGAAATCATAGATACAGTAGAAGCAATTTTTGAAAATAAAGTTAGTATAATTATGGAAAATTAGAATTGAAAGATATAATTTAAGAGCTGAAAAGAAAGCTAAAAATAAAAATATATTCAAATTAAAGGTGAATTGAAGTTAAAAGAGAGTAAAATATAACTAAAATAGTAAAAATAAAAATTAGAAATCAAAAAAATTCTTTTGAAATCGACACGAAAGACTTATAATTGTATATAAAGCTATGATATAACTAGAGTTATTAAAGATAAAATATAGCTAACAAATATACAATTGATAAGGAGAAGTTTTATAATGGATAATTTAATTAGGATACTAATATTAGCTGTTATTGGTGGATTTATAGGTTATGTCACAAATGTAGTTGCTATAAGACTGATATTTAGACCAATAGTACCTATTAAGATACCTGTTTTAAATATAGAGATAGTAGGTCTTATACCAAAGAGAAGAGCAGAAATAGCAGCAAATGTAGGTGAAATAATTCAAAACGAATTTCTTTCAATGGACGAAATACTTGCAAATATCATTACTGACGAAGATAAGGAAGAAGTTGTAAGATACATAAAAGCAAGGGTAAAAATTATCATACATGAGAAAGTTTCATTTATACCAAGCAGTATAAAGAACATGATTCAGGACTATTTAGGAGATATAATTGAATCTGAAGTGAAACAAAGTATAGATGAATTAAGCAAAAATATAATAAATAAAGCAAATGAGCGTATAGATATACAAAAAATGGTCGAAGATAAGATTAATGAACTAGATTTATATGAACTAGAAGAAATAATTATAAGAATAGCTAAAAATGAATTAAAACACATAGAAATCTTAGGCCTTGTATTAGGTTTCTTAATAGGTATAGTTCAAGGATTAGTGACTATATTTATCTAGTTATATCTATCATGCATGTAGATACGTTTTAAAAATTTAAAATTAGTGAAAATATTATAATGTCACTATAAATCAAAAGATTAAACTAATACAAAATATAAGAATATTAGTTTACAATTGATTGAAATGAAAAATAATGGGTAATTAATATATTACATTAATGTTGATTGATGTATGACTATCTGTTATAATGAAAATATATCAAAAATTATAGTGTTGAAGAGGAAGAGTAAAGTGGAAACCATTCACAGAGAGTCTGGGTCTATGGCTGAAAACCCATGTAATAGGTCTATTTGAAAACTACCTTGGAGCTGAGCTTATTAGCAGTGTTTGTTTTATACAATTTGTGAAAGTGCTCGGGTGACGACCTTATAGTCATCAAGAGGGTTGTATATATTTGTATACGCCAACTTGGGTGGAACCGCGAATTAATATCGTCCCAAATATTTTTGGGGCGATTTTTTATTACAAAAAATTTAAAAATTATCTCAATAAGGAGGAAAAAACAATGATTAAAGTTGCTTTAAAAGATGGTTCAATAAAAGAATTTGAAAATGCTCTTTCTGTTATGGATGTGGCTAAATCCATTAGTGAAGGATTAGCTAGAAATGTGGTAGCAGCGTCTGTGAACGGAGAGGTTGTAGGTCTGGACCACATGATAGATAGTGATTGTGATTTAAACTTATTTAAATTTGAGGATAAAGAAGGAAAAGACGTTTTTAGACATACATCAGCACATATGTTAGCTCAAGCTATAAAGAGACTTTACCCAGAAGCAAAACTTGCTATAGGGCCAAGTATAGAGAATGGATTCTACTATGATATAGATTTAGAACATAGATTAGTTCCAGAAGACTTGGAAAAAATAGAAGCTGAAATGAAAAAAATAGCTAAAGAAGATTTAAAGATAGAAAGATTTGAACTTCCTAGAAATGAAGCTTTAGAGCTTATGAAAGAACAAGGAGAAGATTACAAGGTAGAACTTATATCTGATTTACCTGAAAGTGAAATAATATCTTTCTACAAACAAGGTGATTTTACTGATTTATGTAGAGGACCACATTTACCATCTACTAAAAAGGTTAAAGCTGTTAAATTACAAAGTGTAGCAGGTGCATACTGGCGTGGTGACGAAAAAAATAAAATGCTTCAAAGAATTTATGGAACTTCTTTTGAAAAAAATAAAGATTTAGAAGAGTACCTACATTTATTAGAAGAAGCTAAAAAGAGAGACCATAGAAAATTAGGTAAAGAATTAGGTTTATTTATGATACCTGATGAAGGTCCTGGATTCCCTATGTTCTTACCAAAAGGAATGGAACTTAAAAATGAATTATTAAAATTCTGGAGAGAAATACACAGAAAAGCTGGATATATTGAAATAGAATCTCCAATTATATTAAACAGAAAATTATGGGAGACTTCAGGTCACTGGTATCATTACAAAGAGAATATGTATACAGTTAAAATAGATGATGAGGATTATGCTATAAAACCTATGAACTGTCCTGGTGGATTAATTTACTACAATTCTCAATTACACTCATATAGAGATTTCCCAATGAGAGTTGCAGAGCTTGGTAGAGTTCATAGACATGAGTTATCTGGGGCATTACAAGGGTTAATGAGAGTTAGAGCATTTACTCAAGATGATTCACATATATTCATGTTACCAGAACAAATTAAAGATGAGATAAAAGGTGTAGCTAATCTAATAGATGGTATTTACAAGACTTTTGGATTTGAATACAATCTAGAATTATCTACAAGACCAGAAAATTCTATGGGAAGCGAAGAAGAGTGGGAAGCAGCTGAAAATGGATTAAGAGAAGCTTTAGAAGAGTTAGGTCTACCATATACTATAAATGAAGGTGATGGAGCATTCTATGGCCCTAAGATAGACTTCCATTTAAGAGACTGTTTAGGAAGAACTTGGCAATGTGGTACTATCCAATTAGATATGCAACTTCCAAGACAATTTGATAATACTTACATTGGACAAGATGGTGAAAAACATAGACCAGTTATGATTCATAGAGTTGCTTTTGGTAGTATAGAGAGATTCATAGGTATATTAATTGAGCATTATGCTGGTAAATTCCCAGTTTGGTTATCTCCAACTCAAGTTAAGATACTTCCTATATCTGATAAGTTTATGGATTATGCTAATGAAGTTAAAAAAGTATTATTTGATAAAGGCATAAGAGTTGAACTAGATGATAGAGCTGAAAAAATTGGATTTAAAATAAGAGAAGCTCAACTTGAAAAAGTTCCTTATATGTTAGTAGTAGGTGAAAAAGAAGTAGCTGAAAATAATGTTTCTGTAAGATCAAGAGATAAAGGTGAAATAGGTAGCATTAAATTAGATGAGTTTATAGCTAGTATCTCAAAAGAAATTGAATCAAGAGAAAGTATTATCCAAAACTAATATATAAAATAAAGTTAATTGATATATAAAATATTAACTTGTGTATAGCTAAGTATTTTTTGGATAGATAAGTATCTTATGAATAAATAAGTATAATTAGAGGCACATTTAGTCATATTTTTTATGATAATGTGCCTCTAATTTTTGTTTGTAAGATATAAAGATTTATCTTCATGTAATTTATATAACTTTTTAATATATATTTATCTTTATGTAATTTATATAACGCTTTAATATAGCTATTTTTTGTTAGTTGTTTTTTCTAATATTTAAATTGGCACCTGTAGTATCTACATACATCTTTGCAGTCCCATTTTTATAAATATATGAATCGCCATCCTGAAGTAATTTAAAGCTACTATTTAAATTACCAGAGACCTTACTAAAATCTAAAGTAAATCCTGAATTTTCAGGAATATACAAATCAATATCACCAGAAATAGTATCACATTTGAAAGAAGATAACATTTCACTTGAATTAATTTTTATATCCCCACTAGTTGCCTCAGATTTAATATTAGAAAATCTACCTTCTATATTAACTTTACCAGAAGTTGATTCGCATATAAGATTCTTGTTGTCCATATTTTTTAAATCTATATCTCCGCTTGTTGTATTTATCTTCAAATCGTCAGTTTTACCAGAAAGCTGAATTTTACCAGAGACTGAATTACAAATAACACTTTTACTATCAAGTTTTTTTATGTTGATATTGCTACTAGTTGTCTCCAAAGTAATTTTGTCAATCTTACCAGACATTTCTATATTACCTGAAACTGATTCAATATCCGTCATGTTACTTTTAAGATAAGTACTATATATATCTGCTGAAGTAGTAGATACATTTATATTGTTATATAATTTTCCAGGTAAATATAGTTCAAGTACTGTTGATTTTGGAAGTCCAATTCCAATGAAGAATTTTTTTGCAGAATTATCAATGATAGAAAGAGTATTGCCATCAACCTTTATTTTTGCAATCTTTTTCTTTGAAAAATTAGAAGGAGCTTTTTGAATTAATTTAATTTTATTAGAATCACTCTTTAAAACTCTAACTTCACCTGAAGTCCAGTCAACATTAATATTATTTATTTTGTTTGAAAAACTCTCGCTTTTAACGGTTAGATACTTATCATAATTTTTATTAGAGGATAAAAAACTTTCATTTTTAACTGAATCTTTAATCAAATCTTTGACATCATATTCAGACGAAATTATAGTATTTGTAAGGAAAACAATAAATATTATAGAAAATACTATAGCTACAATACTCCAAACAATAATTTTTATTTTTAAAAATTTTTTATTCATATTTATCATCATCCTCCGCGTCTTTTAATTGTAGTACCCCTTCGGCTATATGAATTCCAGCAGCACCTATTATGAATATTATCCATGAAAAGCTCCAAGCATCAAAACATATGTTAACAATTAAAAAGATGCCAACTATTATCATCCAATATGCACTCATAAATGATTTATAAGCAAGATTTGTACTTTTAGTTTTTACTCTCCATTCTTTGAATTCTTCTACCATAGTATCATCAGATGGACTATAGTTTTGTTTTGTCATTCCATTGTAGACTAGTAGACCTGTTCCAACTGCTATTAATATAAACATTGGAAGACTAGCCAGAGTTGGTTGGATACCAATGTTTACAATTAAAACCGCAGTTAAAAATGGGCTTATTATAAAAAGAGCAATTGCTATTGATACTCTCAAAGCTCTTTTCTTTCTTTCTTCAATTAATTCAGAAGGCATAAAATATGGCTCTTTAACACTTTCAATTAATTCAGATAAATCTCCAATCCCAGATATTACTGAATTATATGCTTCTTGCTTTGATTTACCATTTTGTATTTGGTCGTTGTATTTTTCTTTTAGATTTTCGAATAGTTCATCTTTAAGTTCTTTGACCTTTCTTGTTTCTTTAACTTCTGTAAAGCTTTGTTCAATATAATCATGTATTTTATCTAACATATTTTCACCTCCTAAATTAATGTGTCTATTAACAATTTTGTATTATCCCATTCTTCACGGCTTTTTTTATATTTTTCTCTACCTTCGCTTGTTATAGAATAATATTTTCTTCTAGCACCAGTAGCTTCATCTCCCCAATAAGATGTTATTGCACCAGATTGTTCAAGTCTACGAAAGGCTGTGTATAAAGTTGCTTCTTTTAACTCGTACAAGCCTTGTGTTTTTTCTAATATAGATTTATTAATCTCATAACCATAGCTATCTTTTTCAAGTAAATGCTTTAAGATAATTGTTTCTGTATGACCTCTTATCATATCAGATGCGATTGTCATAAACATCACCTCCGTTTAAGTATATAATACTTTTATATACCTCGCCTGTCAATGTATTTCGTGTGATAAAATTTATTTTATTATAATTCTTACGGCTTTATGCCGTTTTAGGGAAGAATTACATACTAAATTATATAAAAAACGTACTTTTATAGTTATTTATAGAGAAATGATGTTGTTATTAAATTGGAAGAAGGAATAATGCTTAAATACATTAGCATATGTAATGATATGAGTAAAAAATAAAATAAAATTTAATTTATTTAGGATAATTCTATCAAGGTATTTACTACAGGTGTAGAGTCGTATATAATTAAGTTATATGGAAAATTTTAAAAATTAAATTATTAATACACTAGGAGAAAATATTATGATAAAGTCAAATTTGTTTTGGAATATTTTCATTGCTATGTCTTTTATCATAGAATGGTTTGTTTGTAAAAAAATACTAGATTACACAAGTATACAAAAAATTTCTAATGAAAGAATAAATATTTACATGATAGGTATTATTATTTTTGCTAATCTATTTTATTTCTTTGATGTACTTCCAAATATAAGAGTAATTATATCTATGATGATTATGGTTGTATTTTACAAAATTTCATATAGAGTAAGGCTTATAAAAGCCATACTAATATCTTTAATGTATTGGATGTTGTTAATGGGTATAGATGCTTTGAGTATGTCTTTAACAATTTGGATTAATTCTATAGATGATATGAGCAAAATGTTAACAGAAAACATATACAGAATTGAGTCAATTGTATCTGGAAAGACAATTTTGCTTTTAACTTTATTTTTATATAAGACATTAAAAACAAAATTGAATATAGAAATAAATAAAAAGACATTAACATATGTAATTATACCTATAATTGCCAATATAGCATCTTTTTTTACTATTTTTAAATACATATTTAATCCTAAAACTAGTGGTGGTTTAATACATAATTATCAATTACTTATTATCTCTATCATGTTACTTCTATCAAGTATTATCTTGATTTTAATTGCTAAAAAACTACAACAGTATAATGCATTGATAGCAGAAAATAATATGATTAAAAACGTTTTACACACTAAAAATGAATATTATGAGGATATAGAAAAGAAACATTTAAAAACTAGATTATTAAGTCATGATATGAAAAATCATATCTTATGCATAAAAACTATGGTTAAAAAAGGTATTGATGTTACTTCATATTTAGATGACTTACAGATGGAGATTCAAAGTAATTACATTTCATTTAATACTGGTAATTTTATCTTGGATGCTATATTGAGTGAGAAGAAAGAAGTTTGTGATAAAAATAATATAGAACTTAAAATAGGAATAAATTTTGGTCACTGTGAAGCTATTGAATTAATAGATGTATGCCATATATTTTCAAATGTCTTAGATAATGCAATTGAAGCATGCAAAAAAATTGATGAGGGAAGTAAAGTAATTTGTGTTAAAGGTGATGTTTTACAAAAATTTTATCTTATAAGAGTAGAAAACACTAAAGTAAATGAAATTATCACAAAGAATGGGAAAATTGTAACAGATAAAAAAGGTACACTTCATGGATTAGGAATAAAAAGTATAAAAAACGCTGTAAATAAATATGGTGGCAATGTTGTGATTGAGTATGATGATAAAAAATTTGTAGTTAAGATTGCTATACCACTTAGAAATGTAAAAAAAGCAATTAATATATAATTTGATTTGTCATGAGTAAATAATATAATTTTATAAATATAATGGACTTAATTATTACAATAAAATTGCCGAAAAGCCCCCCTTCTTTAGATGTGGGGATGAAAGGCAAGGTCTTAATATAAATAAAAGTCAGAATAATACTTGCAACCTAACA